>NZ_JBLWIH010000018.1:0-111482 GCF_051364985.1 Microbacterium sp. I2 | reverse complement strand
GCGGGGTCCCCCCCCCCCCACCACCTCGGCTCGACCACACGCAAGACGGCAGACGACGCCGAGACAGCGGCATCCGGAATCGACGAAAGGCGGCAGACATGGCACGGGACGTTCTGAGCATCGGGCAGGTGCGCATCCACTCCGGCAGCGCGACGCGCGAGGAGGCGATGAAAGAGGCGGCCGACATCCTGGAATCCTCCGGCGCCGTCACCGGCGCGTACTTCGACGCGATGCAGCAGCGGGAGCAGACCGTCTCGACCTATATGGGCAACGAGCTGGCGATCCCTCACGGCACCAACGAGACCAAGGACGCCATCCTGGAGTCCGCACTGTCGGTCGTGCGGTATGACGGGGGTGTCGACTGGGGCGGCGAGCCGGTCACGTTCGTGATCGGGATCGCCGGCAAGGGCGACGAGCACCTCGAGATCCTCTCGCAGATCGCGATCCTCTTCTCCGAGGAGGACGAGGTCGAGAAGCTGAAGGGGGCCCAGTCTCCCGAGGAGCTCTTCTCCCTCGTATCGGCCGCGGGCGTGTGATGAAGGCCGTCCACTTCGGCGCGGGCAACATCGGCCGGGGCTTCGTCGGCCTGCTGCTGCACGAGGGCGGCTACGACCTGGTGTTCTCGGACGTCGCGGCCGCGCTCGTCGACGCGATCAATGCCGCGTCGTCGTACACCGTGCACGAGGTGGGCGAGGGTGGGCGCGACATCGTGGTGACCGGTTTCCGTGCCATCAACAGCGCCGAGCATCCCGACGAGGTGATCGACGAGATCGCCGGCGCAAATGTCGTCACCACCGCGGTCGGGCCGACCGTGCTGAAGTTCGTCGCTCCGCTGATCATGTCGGGCCTGGCCCTTCGCGATCCGTCTTCTCCCCCGCTCCAGATCATGGCGTGCGAGAACGCCATCGGCGCGACCGACCTGCTGCGGGGCGAGATCGTGGCCCTCGCCGGCGAAGCGTGGGACGCCCTGGCGTCGCGCGCGGTGTTCGCGAACACCGCGGTCGACAGGATCGTGCCGGCGCAGGCTCCCGGCGACGGCGTCGATGTGACGGTGGAGCCGTTCTTCGAGTGGGCGATCGAAGGGGATCCGTTCGGCGACGACCCGCCGAACATCCCGGGCGCCCACTTCGTCGACGATCTCGCGCCCTACATCGAGCGCAAGCTCTTCACCGTGAACACCGGCCACGCGGCCACGGCGTACTACGGGGTGCAGGCCGGCGTCGAGACCATCTCGGAGGCGCTGGCCGACGACGACATCGCGGCGCGCGTCAGCGCGGCACTGGAAGAGACCTCGGCGCTGCTCGAGGCCAAGCACGAGTTCGACGCGGCAGAGCTCGCCCGCTACCGGGCGACGATCCTGTCACGATTCGCCAATCGGGCGCTCCCCGACACGGTGTGGCGCGTCGGCCGGCAGCCGCTGCGCAAGCTGTCTCGGCACGAGCGTTTCGTGGGCCCTGCCGCCGAGGCGGCCGAGCGCGGGCTGAGCGTCGACGCGCTCGTCGACGCGATGGGCGCGGCACTCGCGTTCGACGACTCCGAGGACGCGCAGTCGGTGGATCTGCAGCGGATGCTGCGGGAACAGGATGCCGCGTCCATCACCGAGGCGGTCACCGGCCTGGAGCCGGGGCATCCGCTCTTCCCCCGCGTTCAGGAGGTCGTCGCCGCCCGGCAGGCCGAGCTCCGGCCCTGAGCACCGCGGGTACGCTCGTTCGGTGACCGTTGTCCTCGCGGGTCTCGCCGCCTTCGTCGCCGCCGTCATCCAGCGGATCACCGGACTCGGGTTCGTTCTCGTGCTCGTCGGGCCCATCGTGCTGCTGTACGGCCCGGTCGAGGGCATCACGATCGCGGTGATCCTCGCGCTCATCGCTTCCCTCGTCGCCATCCCGCTGGTGTGGCGGCGAATCGACTGGCGTCGCACGTGGTGGCTCGTCTGGCCCGGCCTGCTGGCGGCTCCGTTCGGCGTGCTCGTGGTGCGACTCCTCCCGGAAGCGGCGCTCCTTCTCCTCATCGCCGCGATGGCGTATCTCGCACTGGTCGCCGGCCACCTCCCCGCGCTGTCTGCTTCCCTCACCGGACGCACTGGTGCCGTCATCGCCGGCTCCGCCGCGGGTTTCATGAACGCCGCGAGCGGGCTGGGCGGTCCGCCGCTGGCGGCTTACGCCGTGGGCGATCGGTGGGCGCAGGTGCGCTTCGCTGCCAGCGCACAGGTCATCTTCGTCGCCCTCGACATCGCTTCCGTCGCCCTGAGAGGGCTTCCCGCGGTCCCTCTCGAAGACCTCGGCGCGCTCGCCCTCGCGACCGTCGCGGGCATCGCGATCGGCACGATCCTCGCGCGCAACGTGTCGCCGCGGATCGCCCGCGCAGCCATGCTCGTGCTCGCGTGGGCCGGGGCGACGGTGGTGCTCGGCCGCGGCATCCTCGCGCTTCTCGTGTGAAGCCGGCGAGGTCGCTCAAGCGGGGCGCAGCTCGGGCGACGCTTCGGTGCGCGCGAGCCAGTGCCGGAGCACCCGGTGGAACAGCTCAGGGTCCTCGGCACTCCACACGTGGTGCATCCGTGGGGCGATCGCCGCGGTTCCGCGCGGAGTGCGGCCGACGACGTCGCGCAGAGCCGCGCGGACCACGCGCGGCTCTCGCTCACCGGCGATCGCGAGCAGCGGAGCCTGGAGGCCGCGCAGCCCGTCGAGCACCGACGCCGGCACGCCGTCGTAGACCTCGCGCATCATGCGCCCGGCCGAGTCCCGATCGATGCCGAGGCCGGTGGTGACGAACTCGTCCACGGAGTCGGCGGGCAGCCGGAAGCTGCGGGCAAGCCCCGTCCAGTACGAGCGCGACCCCCACACCGCGATCTGAGCGAGCCCGATGACACGCGTCACTCCGCGGACTCCCCGCACCGCCGCGCCCGTCACGAACACGCTCCGGACGACATCCGGATGCCGCGCCGCCAGGATCACACCGAGCACGCCGCCGAGCGACAGCCCGACCACGTGGGCCCGCCCGCCCTCGCCGTGCGCGCGCACGAGATCGGCGAGGGCGTCGGCCACCTCGACGAGCGTCGGCCAGGACTCGCCGGCCGATGCTCCGAAGCCGGGAAGGTCGGGGATGAGCGAATGGAAGCCGGGAAGCGCCTCGGCCTGGCCGCGCCACATCCATCCCGCGACGTTGCCGCCGTGGATGAACAGGATGCTCTCGGCCCCCGCCGGGCCGGACTCCACGAACCGCATCACAGCACCGCCAGCGTCGCGTCGATCCACTCGAGCTCGGCCTCGAGCGCCCGCAGCCCGTAGTCCAGCGTCGCCGTGCGCAGCCGCTGCTCCCGCGTGGCGGTCGCCCGCGGCAGCGCACGGAGAGCGGCAAGCCGCTGCTCCACGGCTGCCCGTCGTTCGGCCAGGAGCCGGGGCGCGAGCTCCGGCTCGCCGCGCCCGGAGAAGAAGAGGCGCGCCAGGAAGGGCTCTCGGGCGCGCTCCGGCTCGAGCTGCGAGTCGAGCCAGTCCGCCAGCATCCGCCTGCCTCCGTCGGTGATCCGGTGCTCGCGCCGGTCGGGCCGCCCCTCCCCGGGGATCACGTGCACCTCAACGGCCTCTTCGTCGACGAGCTTGCTCAGTGTGCGGTAGATCTGTGCCTGGTCGGCCGACCAGAAGTGGGCGGCCGAGCCGTCGAACGCCTTCTTGAGGTCGTAGCCGGTCATCGGCTCGATGTCGAGCAGTCCGAGGATGATCGCCGGAAGTGTCATGGTGATATTAGACAACACATATATAGGACCCTGCAAGTATAGACCGTGAATTTCCTCCCTCAATGACGAGAACATAAGGTCTCTACTGGCGCACGACGACGTGCGAGGAGCACACTGAGGAATCCATGACGGAGCAGCGGTACGCGATCATCGGAGCAGGCCCGTCGGGCCTGTCGGCCGCACGGGCGCTGCAGAAGCAGGGCATCTCGTTCGACGGCTACGAGGCATCGCGCGGGGTCGGGGGCCTGTGGGACATCGACAACCCCCGCTCGACGGTGTACGAGTCCGCGCATCTCATCTCGTCCCGCACGACCACCGAGTTCCGCGAGTTCCCGATGCGCTCGACCGCCGACTACCCGAGTCACCGCGAGCTGATCGCGTACTTCCGCGAGTTCGCCGACCACTTCGGGCTCGCCGAGCTGTTCCGCTTCGGGACGAGAGTCACCTCGCTCACGCGCACCGAGGACGGCGGATGGATGCTGCGCGCCGAAGGCCCGCACGGCTCCGTCGAGCAGCGCTACGACGGCGTGGTCCTTGCGAACGGCACGCTCGCCGAGCCGAACCTCCCCACCTTCCGAGGCGAGTTCACCGGTGAGGTCCTCCACACCAGCGCCTACAAGACGGCGACGCAGCTGACCGGCAAGCACGTGCTCATCGTGGGCGCCGGCAACTCGGGATGCGACATCGCGGTCGACGCGGTCCATCACGCGGCATCCGTCGAGATGAGCGTGCGCCGCGGGTACTACTTCGTGCCCCGCTACCTGTTCGGCAAGCCCTCCGACACGCTCAACCAGGGCCGTCCGCTCCCCGCGCGGGTCAAGCAGTTCGTCGACACCCGCGTGCTGCGGGCCTTCACCGGCGACCCGGTGCGGTTCGGATTCCCCCAGCCGGACTACCGCCTGTACGAGTCGCATCCGATCGTCAACACGCTGATCCTGAATCACCTCGGCCAGGGCGATCTGCGCATCCGTGCCGACATCGACCGCTTGGACGGGCGCACGGTGCACTTCCGCGACGGGTCGAGCGGCGAGTACGACGTCGTGCTGATGGCCACCGGCTACACGCTCGATTACCCGTTCGTGGTGCGCGAGGAACTCAACTGGACCGGCTGGTCGCCGAAGCTGTACCTCAACGTCTTCCCGCCCGCCTTCAACGGACTCTTCGTGATGGGCATGATCGAGGCATCCGGAATCGGCTGGCAGGGCCGCTACGAGCAGGCCGAGCTCATCGCCGCGTACCTTTCGGCGCTGGACCGTCACCCCGAGCGCGCGGCGGCGTTCCGCGCCCGCGTCGCGGACGAACCGTGGCCCGATCTCAGCGGCGGCTACCGCTATCTGGGCCTGGAGCGCATGTCGTACTACGTCAACAAGGACGCCTACCGGCGTGCCGTGCGTGCGGCCACCGAGAGCTTGACGACGGATGCCGTCGCCACCGCGCCGCGCCGCGGCATCCGTCGTCCGCCTCTCGTCCGACGCCGCGTGAAGGGAGTCTCGGCATGAATCCCGACGACGTCGTCCTGAACTTCAATCCCGGGACCCTCGTGGTGCTCAACGTCGTGCTCGGGCTCATCATGTTCGGGATCGCACTGGACACGACCGTCGACGACTTCAAGGTCGTCGCGCGCAAGCCCAAGCCGTTCGTCATCGCGATCCTCGCGCAGCTCGTGGTCCTGCCTGCAGTCACATTCGGGCTGACGCTGATCCTGCCCGTGACGCCCTCGATGGCGCTCGGCATGATCCTCGTGGCGTGCTGCCCTCCCGGCAACATCTCGCAGGTGCTGACGCATCGCTCCGGAGGCAACGTCGCCCTGTCGGTGTCGATGACCGCGGTGTCGAACCTGCTCTACATCGTGGTGCTGCCGCTGTCGGTCGCCTTCTGGGGCTCCGTGCACCCGACCGCCCGCACGCTCCTCGAAGCTGTCGAGCTGAACCCGTGGGCGATGCTGCTCGACATCTTCCTCATCATCGGCCTGCCGTTCGCGGCCGGGCTGTTGATCCGCAACCGGTTCGAGCGGTTCGCGACGAAGGTCCAGCCGTTCGTCAAGTGGTTCTCGCTGCTGGCGCTGGTGGCGTTCATCGTCGCGGCGCTCGCGGGCAACTGGTCGTACTTCGTCGCGTTCCTCGGGATCATCGTGCTCGTCGTGACCATCCACGACGCGGTCGCCCTCGCGATCGGCTACGGCACGGCAGTGGTCGGCGGACTCGGCACGCGCGAGCGCAAGGCGATGACCTTCGAGGTCGGCATCCGCAATGCCGGCCTGGGACTCGGGCTGGTGTTCGCGTTCTTCGGGGGTCTGGGCGGCATGGCGATCGTCGCCGGCTGGTGGGGCATCTGGGACATCATCGCGGGTCTCGTCCTCGCGGCACTGTGGGCCCGCCACACCCGGCGACGCACCGGCTCGGCGAAGGGCGACGCATCGCGGCACGCGGCCGCGACGAGCGGAACGGATGCCACGGCCGGCGACGCCGCGACACCGGCGGGGCCGGCCTCGTGAGCGTCGCCGCCCGCGGAGTCCGTGTGCTGGTGACGGGTGGCGCGGGGTTCCTCGGCTCGCACGTCGTCACCGCCCTCACCGGGCATCCCGACGTTAAGCTCGTGGTGGCCGGCGATGTGCGGCCGCCCGAGCATCCCGTCGAGGATGTGCTCTACGAGGAGTGCGATGTGACGGGACCGGCCGGCCTCGCCGCTCTTCTCGAGCGGCACGACATCGATGTCGTCGTGCATCTTGCGGCGATCGTGAGCCCGGGCCGCGACCATGACCTGGAGTACCGCGTCGATGTCGACGGCACCCGTCAGGTGCTCGACGCGTGCGTCGAGGCCGGTGTGCGCCGCATCGTCGTCTCGTCCTCCGGCGCGGCGTACGGGTACCACCCCGACAATCCGGAATGGCTGCGGGAGTCCGACCCGGTGCGCGGCAACGAGGAGTTCCCGTACGCCAAGCACAAGCGCCTCGTCGAGCAGATGCTCGCGGGATTGCGCGTGACCCACCCCGCGCTCGAACAGGTGGTGTTCCGCATCGGCACGATCCTGGGGCCGAGCGTGCAGAACCAGATCACCGCGCTGTGGGACGGCCCCGCGCTCCTGGCCGTGCGCGGCTCGGACTCGCCCTTCGTCTTCGTGTGGGTGGACGACGTCGCTGCGGCCATGGTCCGCGCCGCCACCGACGGACCGCCCGGCATCTACAACGTCGCCGGCGACGGCCGCCTCACGATTCACGACATCGCGCGCCGTCTCGGCAAGCCGGTCATCACCGTGCCTGCGGCCCTGATCGGGTTCGGCCTTCGGATCGGACGGATGCTGCGCCTCACCGTGCACGGACCCGAACAGGTGGGGTTCCTGAGGTACCGCCCCGTGCTCGCGAACGAGGCGTTGAAGACGCGGTTCGGGTTCACTCCGGCGATGACCTCGGCGGAGGCGTTCGAGGAGTACTTGCGGACCCATCCCGGCGTGGCACGGCGCTGACCCCTGCGCGTCGCTCCGGCGTCGAGGTCCGGTGCGTCGCGGCGTGCGCCAACTCGCGAGAAGGTGCCTTCGTCGCCGAGACGGTGGCACCTTCTCGCGCGCCGGGGCACCTCGTCGCGCAGCGAGGCACCTTCTCGCGCACCGGGACACCTTCTCGCGCGCCGGGGCACCTTCTCGCGCGCCGGGCCACCTTCTCGCGCCCGGGCACCTTCTCGCGCGCCGGGGCACCGAGATCAGGGAGACTGGAGCGACAGCAGACGGAGGGCAACGTGAGCACGACCGAACCCGTCGAGCGCGGACGACGGTCCGAAGCATGGACCTGGGTCGCGGTGTCAGCCGTGGCGCTGGCCCTGATCTCGGTGCAGGTCCCACTCTCGGCGACGATCTACGGAGTGCCGCTGGCTGCCGCGTTCAGCCTCACCGTGCTGCACGTCGGCGCACTGCCGCTCGCCCTGCGCTGGCCGACGGCCGCCGGCGTGATCTCGGTGCTCGCGGTGTGCGGTCTGCTGTGGCTGTCGGCGCCGACGCCGGAAGCACCGTGGCCATGGGCGGTGGCACCCGAGATCACCCAGTTCTGCATGGTGTTCCTGCTCGCCTTCCGGGCCCCGTGGCAGATCGCCAGCTCGATCTTCGGCCTGTCGGCGGCAGGCTCCATCGTGATCGCCCTGGTCCACGGCGGCGGCCACGCCGATGCCGCGACGGCGAACATCGTCGTCTTCGTCTCGATCGGCGCCGGCGTGCTCGGCATCGGCATCGCGGTGCGTCAGTGGCGTCGCATCCGCAGGCAGCTGGTGCGCGAGCAGCGCATCAATGCCGAAGAGCTGTCGCGCCGGGTCATCGCCGAAGAGAAGGCGCGGCTCGCGCGCGATCTGCACGACGTCATCGCGCACAGCATGTCGGTCATCAACGTCCAGGCGGCGAGCGCCCCCGCACGCCTCGGCGGCGTCGACACCCGCACCGCGGAGGAGTTCGCCGACATCGCCACTCAGGCCCGCACGGCGCTGCGCGAGATGCGCGGGCTGCTGGACGCGCTGCGCGTCGACGGAGACGCGCCCCTCGTCGAGCCGCAGCACGGGCTCGCCGACATCGGCGTGCTGGTGCGCCAGACCGCGCAGGCCGGCGCCGACGTGCGGAGCGAATGGATCGGCTCCGACAAGCCCGCGCTGTCGGCGATCGCCGACCTCGCCGCGTACCGCGTCGTGCAGGAAGCACTGAGCAACGCGCTGCGCCACGCGCCCGGGGCCGCCATCCGGGTCGCCGTCGAGGCGCTGGACGGCATGGTGGTCATCCGCGTGCGCAACGAGCGCCCCACGACCCACGCCACGGTCGTCGCCGGTGGGGGCCACGGGCTCGTCGCCATGCGCGAACGCGTGCGCAGCGCCGGCGGCACGGTGGTCGCCGCCGCGACGAGCGACGGCGGATTCGAGGTCACCGCGGAGTTCCCGGCGACGAAGGAGGAAGCATCCGAATGATCCGTGTCGTGATCGCAGACGACCAGGCCATGGTGAGGGCCGGCTTCTCGGCACTGCTGGGCGAGCAGCCCGACATCGAGGTGGTCGGTTCCGCCGCCGACGGCGAGGAGTGCGTCCGGCTCGTCGCGCAGCTTCACCCGGATGTCGTGCTGATGGATGTGCGGATGCCGGTGCTCGACGGCATCGCGGCGACCCGGGAGATCTCCGCCGCGCCGCAGGCCCCCCGCATCCTGATCCTGACGACCTTCGACATCGACGACTACGTCTTCGACGCGCTGTCGGCCGGCGCGGCCGGCTTTCTCCTGAAGGACGCGTCGCCCGAGGAGCTGACGCAAGCGGTCCGGATCATCGCCGCCGGCGACGCGCTGCTCGCCCCCAGCGCGACCCGGACGCTCATCGAGCGGTTCGCCGCGACCAGAGGACCGCGGCGCACGGATCGCGCCGTCCTCGGCCAGCTCACCGAGCGGGAACGCGAGGTGCTCGTGGGTGTCGCGCAGGGCGAGACCAACTCCGAGATCGCCGCACGCTTGTTCGTCGCGGAACAGACCGTGAAGACACACGTCTCGCGGATCCTCGCCAAGCTCGGCGCCCGCGACCGGGCCCAGCTGGTGATCGCCGCCTACGAGGCCGGGCTCGTCATCCCGGGCGCCGGGTAGCGGCCGGCGCGCGGGACCGATGCGCTGCGGCCGGAGGCCAGCCGCAGCGATGCGACGAGTCCGGCGACGGCGAGCACGGCCGTGAGCGGAGTGAACCCGCCGATCAGCACCGCGACCACACCGGCCATACCGAGCACCACGGCCACCACGACCCGGCCTCGGGCCGGCTCCTGACCCGTGGTCGTGACCCGGCGGCGCTCGAAGCGCTGCGCCACGAGCACGAGCAGCACCGTCGCGACACAGACGCTCAGGATCCACGCCGGCCGTGTCGCCCACCACAGCGGGCTCAGCGGGTCGGGGAAGGGAACACCCGACGCGAACAGCAGCGCCGCGACGAGGACGAGGGCCGGCATGTGCCACAGGTACACCGTCATCGAACGGCTGCCGATCGCATCGACGGCGGCTGCGATGTGCGGGCGGGCGGCCACCTGCCGCAGGCGGGGTGCGGCGAGCGCCAGCGCGAAGAGCTGGGCGGCGCCGAGCACGACCAGACAGATCGTCGGCGGGTTGAGGTTCTCGTACATGTCGGGCGAGTACGCGCCCGACGCGAACAGTCCGGCGAGCACGATCAGCGAGGCGCTGAGCCCCATGACGAGTCGCCGCGGCGACATCACCGCGAGGCGCCCGTCGGCCCACCAGAAGCCGAGCTGCTGCATGGCCAGCCACACGAACGCGAGGTTGAGGAAGCCGAGGCCGGCGATCCCGGTGCCCATTCGCAGTGCATCCACCGCCACGACCCCGAGCACCAGCATCCCGAGCGTCATGCGCGGAGCCCACTCATGGCAGCGCGACAGCAGCGGCACGAGAGCCGAAGCGCCCAGGTACACCCCGAGGAACCACATCGGCTGCGCCATGCGGAACCCGAGCTCGCCGACCAGGTCGGGCGACACACCGGCCATGAGCGCGACCGTGAGTCCGACGCCGATCACGGCGAACGCGGCGATCGCCGGCACCGCGAGGCGCCGCAGGCGGCCGGTCACGAACGACACGGCGGATTCGCCGCGGTCCCGCATGCGCCGCCACTGCGTGATCCCGGCGAATCCGCCGACGATGAAGAAGATCGGCATGATCTGCACGATCCACGACACCGGCGCGAACCACGCCTGGCCGATCACGACGTTCGTCACCGCGATCTCGCCGTCCACGACCGCGATCCCGGCCATGAAGGCGTGCAGCGCGACGACCACGACGAGGCACACGGCGCGCACGAGGTCGATCGCGGCATCCCTCGGAGCGGGGGAAGTGCGGGCGGTGTCGGTGCGGGGACGATCCAGAAGCGTCACGACGGGTTCCCAGTTCTGTTCGGGTTCTTTCGGTGTCCTGCAACCGTAGGAATCGGGCCCCGTCGCGCGCGTCACCCCGCAGAGCCGTCCTTGCACCCCCTACCCCGGTAGGGGGTGCGCGGCCCCCGGCCCCCGGCATCCCTCCATCTTTCCTCCGGATCCGTCCCTCCGAATCGTGGCCACGCGTGCGGTCCAGGTTTGGCAGATTTACCGCACCCGGAATCGGCAGAACGTGGACCGCAGCCGACGGCAGCGCCGCGCGGCGGAGGTGGAGGGCGCGGGGAACCCGGCCGAGCGCCTACCCTTGCCATCCGGCACGAAGGAGGGCGCGACGCACCAGGTCGATCGCGACATTCGGGTCGGGATACAGATGATGATGCAGGATGCGCACCAGATCCCAACCCTCGTCGGCGATGTCGCGCCATCTATCGGCATCGCGCGCGAACTGTGTGGGGTTCTCTGCGTGCTGACGGCCGTCGTACTCGACGCCCACGCGATATCGCAGGTATCCCTGGTCGAGCCGAGCGAGGAATCGGCCATCCGCCGCCCGCAGTTCGACCGCGAGATCCGGCTCCGGCAGACCGGCCTCCACGAGGATGAGCCTCAGTCTTGTCTCCCACGGGGACTCCGACCCGTCACGCACTCGGTCGAGCACAGGCTCGAGCGCGGGTGCTCGATTTCGCCGGGCCTCGGCTCTCAACTGGTCTATCGTCGCGAGACCTCGGCGGCGAGCGACGAGATGATCGGCCGCGACGATGAGTTCGACCTCGGTGAGGTGAGTGGATGCCTGCACCCAGGCCCGTACCGGATGCTCGACCCGCAATCCGCCGATGACGCGAAATGCCGCCTCGCGCTGGGCGAGGCGATGCGAGACGACGCCCGCAGAGCGCGCGGGATTGCGGGGCCGGAGGCCGGAGACGTGGATCGCCTCGTCCCAGTCCAGCGGCGTCGGAACGCCGCGCAGGATGAGCGCGGTGCCATGACTGAAGAAGTCCGTGTCGCCCATCCGCGTGGCGAACTGGCGGCACCTCTTCTTGAAGTCTCGGAGCTCCCGCTGCTTCGGGGTCAGCTTGTCCGGCTCGGCCGGGTCGCCCGGATCCGCCCCTCTCCACTGCCGGACTCCTCGAAACGGAGCGTCGAATCGCGCGCCCGCCAGCGCGCCGCGACCGACTCCGGCCGCGAGGCCGGCGGCGACAGCGAATGGCTCGTCGCCGAAGGGGGATCCCTGGGTGGTCACGCCACGATCTCAGCACCGTCTGTCACCGCCGGCGCGTCGCCGGAGCCGATCTGTGGACACCAGTGACTCCCGCACCCCGTGGGGAGGAGGCCGCGGTCCGGGTTCCGCCGATTCCCGGCATCCGGAACCTGCCGAACCCGGACCGCGACCGTCCTCCCCGTGCCGCGGCATTCGCGGTGCTTGTGACCCGGTTGGTGGGGGCCAGGTTCGGCAGGTTCCGGATGCCGGGAATCTGCCGAACCCGGACCGCACCAACCGGGTCACGAGCACCGACGGATGCCGCGGGAGCCGATCTGTAGACACCAGCGACTCCCGCCCCCCGTGAGGAGGACGGTCGCGGTCCGGGTTTCGCAGATTCCCGGCATCCGGAACCTGCCGAACCCGGACCGCACCAACCGGGTCACGAGCACCGACGGATGCCGCGGCACGGGGACCTCCGAACCGGGACCGCACGCGCGGGAGCGCGAGGAGTTTGGCTACTCCGCGAAGCCGCTGGTGATGAGGTCGATGAGCTCCTCGCGCTCCTCGACCGCGAGGAACGCGCCGGCCGCGGCGTTGAGCTGGAACACCTCGAGGTCGTCGAGACCGTACTCGAAGGTCTCGGCCAGCAGCGCGAGCTCTCGGGTCAGCGACGTGCGGCTCATGGTGCGGTTGTCGACGTTCACCGTCACCGAGAATCCGAGCTGGTACAGCAGGTCGAAGGGGTGGTCCTCCATCGTCGTGCCCCACCGCTCGATCGCGCCGGTCTGCAGGTTCGACGAGGGCGAGAGCTCGAGCGGGATCTCACGGTCGCGCACCCACCGCGCGAGGTCGCCGAACTGCACGAGCACCTCTTCGCCCGCGCGCGAGACGACCTCGAGGTCTTCGGCGATGCGCACGCCGTGCCCCAGCCGCAGGGCCCGGCCGTCGATGAGGGCGGAGCGGATCGAGTCGAGTCCGGCAGCCTCACCGGCGTGCACCGTCGCGGGGAAGAACTCGGACGCCAGGTAGTCGAAGGCGGCACGGTGATTCGACGGCGGGAATCCGTCCTCGGGCCCGGCGATGTCGAAGCCCACGGCGCCGCGGGTGCGCCAGTCGACGGCCAGACGTGCGATCTCGAGCGAGCGGTCGGTGTGCCGCATCGCGGTGATCAGCTGCCCGACACGGATGTCATGGCCGCGCCGCTCCGCAGCGTCCTCCCCCTCCTCGATGCCCTCCTGCACCGCGGCGACGACCTCCTCGAGCGACAGACCGCTGGCCAGATGCTGCTCGGGAGCCCAGCGCACCTCGCCGTAGATCACGCCGTCGGCGGCGAGGTCCTCGACGAACTCGCGCGCGATGCGCGTGAGTCCCTCGCGCGTCTGCATCACGCCGGTCGTCAGGTCGAACGTCTTGAGGTACTCCACCAGCGAGCCCGAGTCGCTCTTCTCGGTGAACCAGTCGGCGAGGTCGTCGGCATCCGTCTCGGGCACATCGAGCCCGATGTCGTCGGCGAGCTCGATGATCGTCTGCGGCCGCACACCGCCGTCCAGGTGGTCGTGCAGCGACACCTTCGGAAGACCGCGGATCGACACGCCGTCCAGGATGGCGTCACCGTGCTGGTCGATGGGCATGTTCTCTCCTCGGTGGGGCATGTCGGAAGCGAGCGGACGGGGTGCCGGGACGGATGCCTCAGCCTAGGCGGTGATGCGTTCCCGCACGAGCGGAGCCGGGGCCGGGGCATCCGGTCCCACCTGCCACGCCCCGTCGAGCGCCTCGAGTGCACGATCGAACCGGGACGCATCTTCGCCGAGCAGGGTGAACAGGGGCTGTCCGGGCGAGACGACGTCGCCAGGCTTGACGTGAAGGTCGATGCCGGCGGCGTGCAGCACCGGATCCTGGGCGCGAGCGCGCCCGGCACCGAGCCGCCACGCGGCGATGCCGAAGGGAAGCGCCTCGAGGCGGGTGAGGTAGCCGGCTTCGGCCGCCGTCACCGTGTGGGTCTCGCGGGCGGCCGGGAGCGCGGCATCCGGATCCCCGTCCTGAGCGCGGATCATCGCGCGCCACGCGTCCATCGCGCGGCCGTCCTTGAGCGCCGCCTCGACGTCGGCGTCCGGCTGGCCGGCGAGGGCGAGCATCTCGCGCGCGAGCGCGACGGTCAGCTCCACGACGTCGGCCGGGCCGCCGCCCGAGAGCACCTCGACCGACTCCCGCACCTCGTTGGCGTTGCCGATCGCCAGGCCCAGCGGCGTGTTCATGTCGGTGAGGAGTGCCGTGGTGGCGACGCCCGAGTCGGTGCCGAGCTCCACCATCGTGCGGGCGAGTTCGCGCGCCTTGTCGATGTCGCGCATGAACGCGCCGGAGCCGAACTTAACGTCGAGCACGAGCGAGTCGGTGCCCTCGGCGATCTTCTTCGACATGATGCTCGACGCGATCAGCGGGATCGCCTCGACCGTGCCGGTCACGTCCCGCAGCGCGTACAGCTTCTTGTCGGCGGGAGCGAGCCCCGAGCCGGCCGCGCAGATGACGGCGCCGACCTCGCGCAGCTGCGCGAACATCTCATCGTTCGACAGCGCCGCACGCCAGCCCGGGATCGACTCGAGCTTGTCGAGCGTGCCGCCGGTGTGGCCGAGGCCGCGCCCGGAGAGCTGCGGGACGGCGACGCCGAAGGCGGCGACCAGGGGCGCGAGCGGAAGCGTGATCTTGTCTCCGACGCCGCCGGTGGAATGCTTGTCGACGGTGGGCTTGCCCAGCGACGCGAAGCTCATGCGCTCACCCGACGCGATCATCGCATCGGTCAGGACGCGGACCTCGTCGCGCGCCATGCCGTTGAGCAGCACGGCCATCGCGAAGGCGGCCATCTGCGAGTCGGCGACGTACCCGCGTGTGTACGCGTCGACCATCCAGCGCAGCGCGTCCTCGGGAACGGCTCCCCCGTCGCGCTTGGTGCGGATGACATCGACGGCGTCGAATGCCTCGACCGACGTCATCGGGCGGCCTCTTCGAGGTCGCGCGGGCCGAACGCGTCAGGAAGCACCTCGTCGATGGTGCGGATGCCCGACACCGTCTCGAGAAGCATTCCGGGGATCGCGAATTCGTAGAGCAGCTGGCGGCACCGGCCGCACGGCATGATCGTGTGGCCCTCGCCGTTGACGCACACGAACGCGACGAGGCCGCCGCCGCCGGTCATCGCCAGCTCGCTCACGAGCCCGCACTCGGCGCACAGGGTCACTCCGTACGACGCGTTCTCGACGTTGCAGCCCGTGACGATGCGTCCGTCCGTGACGAGGGCGGCCGCACCCACCTTGTAGCGCGAGTACGGCGCGTAGGCACGGTGCATCGCCTCCGTGGCGGCGGCGCGCAGTTCATCCCAGTCGATGTCGGTCACAGTCATCCCTTGATATACGGCTTGCCGGCGGCGGCGGGACCACGGATCTGCCCCGCGAATCCGGCGACGGCGATGATCGTCACGAGGTACGGCAGCATCAGCATGAACTCGCTCGGAATCGGCGTGCGCAGCACCGTGAGCAGGTTCTGCAGGTTGGTCGCGAAACCGAAGAGCAGCGCCGCGAGCGTCGCGCGGATCGGATCCCAGCGGCCGAAGATCACGGCTGCCAGGGCGATGAAGCCGAGACCCGCGGTCATCTCCTTGGTGAACTGACCGACCGAGACGAGGGTGAAGTACGCGCCTCCGATTCCGGCGATCGCGCCGGCCAGCGACACGTTCCAGAAGCGGCTCGAGTTGACCTTGATGCCGACGGTGTCGGCGGCCTGGGGATGCTCGCCCACCGCACGCAGGCGCAGGCCCCAGCGGGTGCGGTACAGTCCCCACGCCACGGCAGCGACCGTGGCGTACATCAGGTAGACGATGAAGGTCTGGTTGAAGAGGACTGGTCCGATGATGGGGATCTCGCCCAGCACCGGGATCTCCCAGCGCGTGAAGCGCACCGGGCGGTTCAGCTCGGCCTCGTTGGGCACGAGCAGCGCGCCGTAGAGGAAGCCGGTGAGCCCCGTCACCAGCACGTTGAGCACGACACCGACGATGACCTGGTCCACGAGGTACTTGATCGAGAACGCCGCAAGCACGAATGCGACGAGCACGCCCCCGGCCATCGCGCCGACCAGGCCGACGAACGGGTTGTGCGTGATGCTGGCCAGCAGGGCGGCGCTGAAGGCGCCGAAGAGGAACTGCCCCTCGATGGCGACGTTGACCACGCCGACCCGCTCGCCGATGACACCGCCGAGGGCGCCGAAGATGAGCGGTACCGAGAGCGACACCGCACCGAACAGCAGGCCGGTCACCGGCACGAGTCCGCCGGCGGCAGCCCAGACGAGGAACGCGAAGACGGCGAGGACGCCGAACACGATCGACAGCCACATGCCGGTGCGCCGGTAGGAATACGCGTCCCAGAACGCCCACACGGTCAGCAGCACCAGCAGCGCGAACACGATCCAGCTCGTCACGGCTGTCGGCACACTGACGTTCGGAAGACCGATGGATGCCGCGGGGTCGCCGAGGCGGAACGTGCTGATGCCGTCACGGGGCACCAGCAGGAAGAGGAGGCCGAGCAGCACCGTGGCGATCGCCAGGGTGATCGGCATCTTGAAGTGGCGGACCTTGACGGTCGCCAGCTGCACAGTGCCGGCAGGCGCGGGAGCTGCGGCAGGAGCGGGAGTCGTCGGCGTGGAGGTCATGCGGCCACCGCCTTCTTCGCGGCCTTGGCTCTGGCCTTCGCGGCCTTCTCGGCGTCGGTCTTGGGGAGGAAGAAGATCGCGCGGATCAGCGGCGGTGCCGCGATGAACAGCACGATCAGGGACTGCACCACGAGCACGATGTCGACGGGGATGTCCTGCGAGGCCTGCATCGTGAACGACCCGGCCTTCAGCGCGCCGAACAGGATGCCGGCGGCGAAGACGCCCCACGCGCGGCTGCGGCCCAGGAGGGCGACCGTGATGGCGTCGAATCCGATACCGGCGTCGATGAGCCCGTCGAAGCCGGTCGTCACCGCGCCCTGGATCTGGTTCATGCCCGCAAGGCCCGCGAGGCCGCCGGCGAAGAGCATCGCGTAGATGTACATGCGCTGCACCGAGATGCCGGCTGCCCGCGCCGCGTGCGGATTCTCGCCGACGGCACGCAGCCGGAAGCCGAGGCTCGAGCGCTCGACCAGCCACCAGACGAACACCGTCGCGCCGATGACGATGAGGAAGCCCCAATCCAGGAGCGGGAAACGCGGGCCCAGCAGATCCGGGAACTGCGCGTTGGCGGGCGTCGCGGCCGAGATCGGCTGGTCGCCGGCGGGGCGCTGCAGGATGCCGGGGGTGCGGACCATCCACGTCACGAGGTAGAACGCGACGTAGTTGAGCATGATCGTCAGAATGACTTCATGGGCGCCGGTGCGGGCCTTCAGCAGGCCGACGATGCCGCCCCAGATCGCACCGCCGGCGATGCCGGCGGCCAGCGTGATCGGCAGCTGCAGGAACATCGGCAGATTCAGGTTGAACGTCAGCAGGCCCGCCACCGCGCACGCGATGAGGATCTGTCCACGTCCGCCGATGTTGAACAGGCCGACGCGGAAGGCCAGCGCGACGCCGAGGCCGGCCGCGATCAGCGGAGCCGCGAACCCCAGAGTGTTCGTGAGGGGACGGATCTGCGTCGCGAAGTCGTTCGCGCGCGGATTGAAGATCGCACCGCGGAACATGGCTTCGTAGCCGCCGTACACGGAGTTCCAGATCGCGATGAAGGTGTCCCCCGGACGCGCGAAGAAGTAACCCGCGGCCTCCTGCACCTCTTCATCCGTGATCGCCATGAGGATGCCCCCGACGATCATCGCCACCACGATCGCGAGGATCGTCGTCACCCAGCTGCTGCGCAGCAGGTCTTTGATGAACACGTTCTGCCGGGGTGCGGCCGGGATGCCGGCCGGGCTCGGCGATCCGGTGAGCGGGCCTGACACGGGGGGCAGCTGCTCGGGCGGCAGTCCCTTCAGCGGGTCGGGGCCGGCGCCGGGTGTCTGATCGCTCACGCGACGACCTCCTCTGGCTTCTCGCCGGCCATCATGAGGCCGAGCAGGTCACGGGGTGCGTTGCCGGGGACGATGCCGATGATCGCGCCTCGGTACATCACGACGATGCGGTCCGCGAGAGCGGCGACCTCGTCGAGCTCGGTGGAGACGACGACGACCGGGATGCCGGCATCCCGTGTCTCGATGATCCGCTTGTGGATGAACTCGATCGAGCCGACATCCACGCCACGGGTGGGCTGCGCCGCGACCAGCAGCTTGAGCGGCCTGCTCATCTCGCGCGCGATGACGACCTTCTGCTGGTTGCCGCCCGACAGAGTGCCGGCGGGGATGCCTGGCCCCTGCGTGCGGATGTCGTACTCCTCGATACGCGCCCGGGCGAACTCCTCGAGCACACCGCGGCGGATCGTCCCGCCCGACACGAACGCCTTGTCGCCGGAGCGGTCGAGGATGAGGTTCTCGGCGACCGAGAAGCCGCCGACGAGGCCGTCCTCGCTACGGTCCTCGGGCACGAAGCCGACGCCTTCGTCGAGGATGCCGCGCACGCTCTTGCCGACCAGTTCGACGCCGTCGAGGCTGATCGATCCGGTGACTCGCTCGGCGAGTCCGACGATCGCCTCGACGAGCTCGGTCTGCCCGTTGCCCTGCACCCCCGCGATGGCGACGACCTCGCCGGGACGCGCCTGGAAGGTGACGTTGTCGACCACCACGGTGCCGTTCGCGGTCACCACGCGCAGGTCCCGCACGTCGAGGCCGCCTTCGGCGACCTTGGGCGCGTCCTTGTGCACCGTGAGCTCGACGGCGCGGCCGACCATGAGCGAGGCGAGCTCGGCGTTCGAGGCGGTCGGAAGCGCCTCGCCCACGACCTTGCCGAGCCGGATCACGGTGATGCGGTCGGCGACGGCACGGACCTCGCGAAGCTTGTGGGTGATGAAGACGATGGAGGTGCCCTCATCGCGCAGCTGGCGCATGATCGCCATGAGCTCGTCGGTCTCTTGCGGGGTGAGCACCGCGGTGGGCTCGTCGAACACGAGCACCTTCGCGTCGCGCGAGAGCGCCTTGATGATCTCGACCCGCTGCTGCACGCCGACAGGGAGATCGCCGACGACGGCATCGGGATCGACCTCGAACCCGAACCTGTCGGCCACGGCACGCACGTGCTCGCGGGCTTTCGCGAGATCGAGCGCGCCGAGCGCCTTGGTGTCCTCGTGACCGAGCATGACGTTCTCGGCCACCGTGAAGACGGGGATGAGCATGAAGTGCTGGTGGACCATCCCGATGCCGGCGGCCATGGCGTCGCCAGGACCCCGGAACCGCTGAACCTCGTCGTTCAGCAGGATCTCGCCCTCATCGGCCTGGTACAGGCCGTAGAGCACGTTCATCAGCGTGGACTTGCCCGCACCGTTCTCGCCCAGCAGGGCGTGGATCTCCCCCGGCTCGACCACCAGATCGATGTGATCGTTCGCGACGAGGGAGCCGAAGCGCTTGGTGATCCCGCGCAGCTCGAGCTTCATATGTGCACCTTATATATCCGTTCACCCGCGGCACCATAGACCCGGTCGGCCGCGGCGCCATCGAATGCAGGGTCGCCCCGCACGGATGCGGCCGGGTGGAGTCCACCCGGCCGCATCGCGGATACCGCCTGCTTACGGCGAGCTGGGCGAAGTCACCTCGAGGTCACCCGAGATGATCTGCTCCTGCAGGGCGGCCAGCTCGTCGAGCAGACCCTCCGGCAGCTCGGCCTCGAACGAGCCGAAGCTCGACAGGCCGACACCCTCGTTCTCGAGCGTGCCGATGTACGGCGCCACGTCGAACTCGCCGGTGGAGGCCTCGAGGGTGGCCTCGTAGACGGCCTCGTCGATGCGCTTCATGATCGACACGAGGACCATGTCGGCGACCGAGGGGTCGGCGACGGCGAGGTCGGAGTCGACGCCGAGCATGACGGCTCCCGAGCCGCCGTCGGTGATCGCGTCACGCGCGCTCTGGTAGATCGGTCCGCCGACGGGCAGGATCACGTCGACGCCCTGGTCGAGGATTCCCTGCATCGCCTGCTTGGCGGTGTCGTTGGCCTGGAAGCCACCGGTCATCGAGCCCTGCTGCGACGCGACGTCCCAGCCGAAGGTCTCGACCGCGGCGCCCTTGTCTTCGTTGTACTTCGCGACACCGTCGACGAAGCCGTCCATGAAGATCGTGACCGGCGGGATCGGGATGCCGCCGACCGTGCCGACCTTGTTCACGCCCGCCTGCGCCGACCATGCGGCCGCGGCGTAGCCGCCGAGGTACGCGGCCTGGACCGTGTCGAACATGAGGGGCTTGATGTTGGGGGCGTCGGTGGTGCCGTCGCCGATGTCGTTGCCTTCGTCGTCCTGGGCGCCGGTGTTGTCGGCCCAGTCGTCGATGATGGCGTAGCTGACCTCGGGGTTGGCGTTGGCCGAGGTGATGGTGTCGGCCGACAGCTTGAAGCCGACCGAGACGATGAACGTGCAGCCCTCGGCGATGAGGTTCTCCAGGTTGGGCGCGTAGTCGTTGGCAGAGCTGGACTCCACCTCGATCATTTCGACGCCCAGTTCATCGGCGGCGCGCTCCATGCCCTCGAGCGCGGACTGGTTGAACGACTTGTCGTTGAAGCCGCCGTCGTCGGACACGAGGCAAGGGGTGAAGCCCTCGACGACGTTGCCGGCGTCGCCGCCGTCGGTCGGGTCCGCCTCAGGGGCGGAGCCGCAGCCCGCGAGGGCGATCAGAAGGCCCGCCGCGGCTGTGACGCCGGCGAGCTTCTTGGTGCGTGAGATGGTCAACTCAGCCTCCACATCCATGACCCCCGAGTCCTTCACGGGGACTGCATCAAGTTACACACTGTGACGCCGCACTTGCATACGCGGCGAACGCCTTCCCGGCAATGGTTACAAAGACGCAATACAGCCGTCATGAGCGGATGCCGCGGCATCCGTCTCCGCTGGCGGTCAGAGGACCTCGCCGCGACCGCTCAGCTTGAGGGCGTCGACCACGCCCTTGACCCGCTGCGCGTGCTCGCTGGTGGTGACCAGGAGCGCGTCCTCGGTGTCGACGACGACGATGTCGCGCACCCCGATGAGGCTGATCACGCGACCGGTCTGACTGATGACGATTCCACTGGCGGCATCCGAGAGGATGCGGGCGTTCGGCCCCAGGATCGCCAGGTCGTTCTTGCGACCGCCGGAGTTGAGCTTCGCGAGGCTCGCGAAATCTCCGACGTCGTCCCAGTCGAAGTGACCGGGGATCACCGCGAGGCGTCCTCGGGCGGCGGCCGGCTCGGCGACGGCGTAGTCGATCGCGATCTTGGTCAACGTCGGCCAGATGCGGTCGACGACCGGACCACGAAGCTCGCGGTCGTCCCACGCCTCGGCGAGGTCCATCAGACCCGCGTAGAGCTGCGGCTCGTTCTCGGCGATCTCACCCAGCAGCACGTCGGCTCGTGAGATGAACATGCCCGCGTTCCACAGGTAGTTGCGGTCGGCGAAGTACTCCTTGGCCGTGCCGAGGTCGGGCTTCTCGACGAAGCTCTCGACCAGGGCGGCCTCGGGCGCGCCGTCGACGACGAGGGCCGAGCCCTTCTTGATGTAGCCGAAGCCGACGGACGGCTCGGACGGCTGGATCCCGATCGTGCAGATGTATCCCTCGCGGGCGGTGGCGACGGCCTGGCGTACCGCCCAGTCGAACAGCTGCGGCACGCGGATGACATGATCGGCGGCGAACGAGCCGATGATGACGTCCGGCTCGCGGCGCACCAGGATCGCGGCGGCCAGTCCGATCGCGGCCGTCGAGTCTCGCGGCTCGGACTCGAGGAACACGTTCTTGTCGGCGATCCCCGGCAGCTCCTTCTCGACCGCCGCTCGATGCGCCCGGCCCGTTACGACCGCGATACGGTCGCGGCCGGCGAGGGGCTCGAGCCGGTCCCACGTGTCGCGCAGCAGCGTCTGACCCGACCCCGTCAGGTCGTGCAGGAATTTGGGTGCGTCAGCACGCGAGAGCGGCCACAGCCGGCTGCCGATGCCGCCCGCGGGGATGACGGCGTAGAAGTCTTCGATCGCGTGGGCCATGCGTCACAGGGTAACCGGCTCTCGCTCACCGGGACCGGGTGAGGTGCCCCTTCGTCGCCGGGTCCCGAATGCGGGAATAGGATGAAACGTACAGGTTCCAATCAGGGAGGACGGCCGTGTCTGCACCAGCGCGCGTCACACCGTCGGTATCCGAGACCACTTCCCGAGTCCCCCGCGGCACCCTGTACCGCGGGAACGAAGGCATGTGGTCGTGGGTACTGCATCGCATCACCGGCATCGCCATCTTCTTCTTCCTCCTCGTGCATGTCCTCGACACCGCACTGATCCGCGTCTCGCCCGAGGCGTACGACGCCGTCATCGGCACGTACAAGAACTGGGTCATGGCGCTCGGCGAAGTCGCTCTGGTCGGCGCGATCGCCTACCACGCGTACAACGGCCTGCGGATCATCGCCGTCGACCTGTGGTCGTGGGCCACCCGCCACCAGCGGCAGCTGTGGTGGGGCGTGCTCGGCCTGTGGGTCGTGACGATGCTCGGGTTCGCTCCCCGCCATCTCATGCTGGCGTTCGCACCGGGAGGCGGTCACTGATGAGCGCGACCATCGCCGACCCCCGTGCACCGCACGCCCCCGTCCGCCGCAAGGGTCCGAACCTCGAGAAGTGGGGCTGGATCTACATGCGGGTCTCGGGCGTGTTCCTTGTGATCCTGATCTTCGGCCACCTCTTCGTGAACCTGATGCTCGGCGAGGGCATCCACGGCATCGACTTCGCCTTCGTCGCCGGCAAGTTCGCTTCGCCGTTCTGGCAGTGGTGGGACGTGCTGATGCTGTGGCTCGCGCTCATCCACGGCGCGAACGGCATGCGCACCATCGTCAACGACTATGTGACGCACGCCACGACCCGCCGTTTGCTGGTGTGGGCGCTGTGGCTGGCTGCAGGGTTCCTGATCGTCCTCGGCACGCTCGTCGTGTTCACGTTCGACCCGTGCCTGGGCCTGAGCGACACCAGCGCCGACTGGCTGCAGGAACTGTGCGCGTAGCGCGGGCGACGACCGACACCTCCCTCCACCGAAAGCACTGAGAGTGACCACGCAGAGCATCGACAGCTACGTCCGAGACGGCGTCCACTACCACCAGTTCGACATCGTCATCGTGGGAGCCGGCGGAGCCGGCATGCGCGCGGCGATCGAAGCGGGCCCGGGGGCGCGGACGGCCGTCATCTCGAAGCTGTACCCGACGCGCTCGCACACCGGCGCGGCGCAGGGAGGCATGGCCGCGGCGCTGGCCAACGTCGAAGAGGACTCGTGGGAGTGGCACACCTTCGACACCGTCAAGGGCGGCGACTACCTCGTCGACCAGGACGCCGCCGAGATCCTCGCGCGCGAGGCGATCGACGCCGTCATCGATCTCGAGAACATGGGCCTGCCGTTCAACCGCACCCCCGAGGGCAAGATCGACCAGCGCCGCTTCGGCGGTCACACCGCCGACCACGGCAAGACCCCGGTGCGTCGCGCGTGCTACGCAGCCGACCGCACAGGCCACATGATCCTGCAGACGCTGTTCCAGAACTGCGTCAAGCTCGGCATCAACTTCTTCAACGAGTTCTATGTGCTCGACCTGATCACCGTGCAGGGCGAGGCTGGCGGCACCGAGATCGCCGGCGTCGTGGCTTACGAACTCGCCACGGGCGACCTGCACGTCTTTCACTCGAAGGCCGTCATCTTCGCCACCGGAGGCTTCGGCAAGATCTTCAAGACGACCTCGAACGCGCACACCCTCACGGGCGACGGCGTCGGGATCATCTGGCGCAAGGGTCTGCCCCTGGAGGACATGGAGTTCTTCCAATTCCACCCGACCGGCCTCGCCGGGCTCGGCATCCTGCTCACCGAAGGCGCGCGGGGTGAGGGCGCGATCCTGCGAAACGCGTCGGGCGAGCGCTTCATGGAGCGCTACGCGCCGACCATCAAGGACCTCGCACCCCGCGACATCGTCAGCCGCTGCATGGTGCAGGAGGTCGCCGAGGGCCGTGGCGCCGGCCCGCACCGGGACTACGTGCTGCTGGACTGCACGCACCTGGGCGCCGAGGTGCTCGAGACCAAGCTCCCCGACATCACCGAGTTCGCCCGCACCTATCTGGGCGTGGACCCGGTCGTCGAGCCGGTGCCGGTCATGCCCACGGCGCACTACGCGATGGGCGGCATCCCGACGAACAATGACGCCCAGGTCCTCAGCAGCAACACCACCGTGGTCCCCGGGCTGTACGCCGCCGGCGAATGCGCGTGCGTGTCGGTGCACGGCTCGAACCGCCTCGGCACCAACTCCCTGCTCGACATCAACGTCTTCGGCAAACGCGCCGGACGCAACGCCGTCGAGTACGTCAAGACCGCCGAGTTCGTGCCGCTTCCGGAAGACCCGGCCGCCGAGGTGCGCGGTCTGATCGAGGGCCTGCGCAACAACCAGGGCACCGAGCGGATCGCGGTGCTGCGCAAGACGCTCCAGGACGAGATGGACCGCAAGGCCCAGGTCTTCCGCACCGAGGAATCGCTCGGCGAGGTGCTCGAGGTGATCTCCGAACTGCGCGAGCGGTTCAAGAACATCCACGTCGACGACAAGGGCAAGCGCTACAACACCGATCTGCTCGAAGCGGTGGAGCTCGGGTTCCTGCTCGACATCGCCGAGGTCGTCGTCGTGACCGCCCGCAACCGCAAAGAGAGCCGCGGCGGCCACATGCGCGACGACTTCCCCCAGCGCGACGACGAGAACTACATGCAGCACACGATGGCGTACCTGTCGGGAGACGCCGGGTCCTCGCATTCGGAAGACCACATCCGGCTCGACTGGAAGCCCGTCGTCTTCACGAAGAACGAGGCCGGCGAGTTGCGTTACCCGCCGTTGGAGAGGAAGTACTGATGGCCACCACCGCCACAGACATCATCGAGCGCACCGACGCCGACGCCGCCGAGCGTGTCGAGGAGGCCTCGAACGACACCGGCATCCAGTCGTTCCTGGTGACCTTCATCATCCGCCGGTTCAACCCCGAGGTCGACGAAGAGCCGCGCTGGGTGGACTACGACGTCGAGCTCTACTCCACCGACCGCGTGCTCGACGCGCTGCACAAGATCAAGTGGGAGGTCGACGGCTCGCTGTCGTTCCGCCGCTCGTGTGCGCACGGCATCTGCGGCTCCGATGCGATGCGCATCAACGGCCGCAACCGGCTGGCGTGCAAGACCCTCATCAAGGATCTCGACATCTCGCAGCCGATCTACGTCGAGGCGATCAAGGGCCTGCCGCTCGAGAAGGACCTCATCGTCGACATGGAGCCGTTCTTCGCCTCCTACCGCGAAGTGCAGCCCTTCCTCATCGCGAATTCGAAGCCCGAGCCGGGCAAGGAGCGCATCCAGTCGATCGTGGACCGCGAGGTCTTCGACGACACCACCAAGTGCATCCTGTGCGCGGCGTGCACCTCGTCGTGCCCGGTGTTCTGGACCGACGGCCAGTACTTCGGTCCGGCAGCCATCGTCAACGCCCACCGGTTCATCTTCGACTCGCGCGACGACGCGGGCGATGTGCGCCTGGACATCCTCAACGACAAGGAGGGCGTGTGGCGGTGCCGCACGACCTTCAACTGCACCGAGGCATGCCCCCGCGGCATCGAGGTGACCAAGGCGATCGCCGAGGTCAAGCAGGCCGTTCTGCGCGGACGGCCCTAGGGCGACCGCGGTGGGCGCGTCGCAACGGAGCGACCGGCCGCAGCACAGTTCCGACAGCGGCGGACGACAGGACGGTGAACGGATGCCGACGGCATCCGTTCCAGTGGGTCTGAGGTCGTCGCGCCTCGCGGTCTCGGCCGCCTACGTCGCCCAGGGCCTCGGCTACGCCGTGGTGGTCACGTCGCTGCCGGCCCTCAAGGCCCGCCAGGACGTCGACGACTCCGTCGTATCGATGCTGGTGCTGGGCGTGGCCCTGGCCGCCGCGGCGGGATCGGTGCTGGCCAATCTCGTCGCCGTGCGCTTCGGCAGCCGGGCGGCACTCGCGCTGGGGCTCGTGATCCAGGCGGTCGCGCTCCCGGTGATCGCGGTGCCGACGCCGTTCGCCGGATTCGCGGCGGCGTTCGCGGTCTTCGGCATCGGGCTCGGCTGCGTCGACGCCGCTGCCGCGATGCAGGGAGTCGCCGTGCAGCGAGCCTATGGGCGGCACCTTCTCGGCGGGTTCTTCGCCGCCGCGACGGCGGCCGCGATCGCCGGAGCGCTGCTGGTCTCACTCGTCGCGGCATCCGCACTCGCGGCCGGTATCGCGCTCACGTGCGCCGCCGCGATCGCACTCGGCGCCGCGATCGTCGTCGCGCGAATCGGGCTGCGCGAGACGCCGGTGGACGAGGCACTGCCGAAGGCGGAGCGGGCACGTCTCCCCCGCGCGGGCATCTGGGTGTTCGGTCTCGTGGTGCTCGCGGTGTTCGTCGCGGACTCCGCGGTGAGCACCTGGAGCACCGTCTATCTGCAGGACGACCTCGCCGCCCTCGCCTGGATGGCCCCGCTGGGCTACGCCGCCTACCAGGCCGTGGTGCTCGTGACCCGCCTCGTGACCGACCGCCTGGTGACGGCGATGGGCCGACGCCGGCTCGTCGCGATCGCGGCGAGCGTCTCGGCCGTCGGATGCGCGATCGTCGCCTTCATCCCGCTGCCGGGTGCTGCGGTGGCCGGATTCGCGCTGGCCGGAGTGTCGGCTGGCGCGCTCGTCCCCGTGACGTTCAGTGCCGCCGGCGAGCTCGATCCGCGCCACAGCGACCAGGTCATCGCGCGCGTGAACCTGTTCAACTACGCCGGGGCGATCCTCGGCGCCGTCGTGGTCGGGCTGCTGGCCGATGCACCCGGCCTCGGGCCCGCGTTCCTGCTTCCCGCGGTCGCGCTGGCAGCCGTGCTCTTCGCGGTGCCGCGCTTCCAGACGAGAACGGATGCCGCGTCCACCCCGTGACGAAGCATCCGTCATCGCTAATCTGACATCGTGAGCGAAAAGGGCCGATCGGGCCGGCACCGGCACGCGCAGGTCCAGGCCGAAGCCGCCCAGCGCGAGGAGGAGTCGCTGCGGGAGCGGTGGGAGGCGACACAGGAGAGCCTGCGCGTACGGTTCGACGAGCCGATCAGCAAGGCCACGGCGATCACGCAGCGCACGCTCGGGTGGTTCCCGGTGCGCGTGTGGCGACGGTTCCTGCAGCGCAACGGCTTCCTCCTCGCGGCAGGGGTCAGCTACCAGGCGCTGTTCGCGACGTTCGCGGGGATCTACGTCGCGTTCGCGATCGCCGGGCTCTGGCTGGGCGGCAGCACGGAGGCGATCGACGGGCTCATCGACCTGATCAACAGCTACATCCCGGGGCTGATCAGCGAGACCGGCCTGTTCACCGAGCAGCAGGTCACAGACATCGCCACGAACAACGCCGGGGTCCTGGGCATCACGGGTGCCATCGCACTCGGAACCTTGATGTGGACCGCGATCGGCTTCGTCACCTTCGCGCGACGTGCCGTGCGCGACATCTTCGGTCTGCCGCCCGACCTTCGCAGCTACTTCATGCTGAAGGCGCGCGACCTCGTCGGCGCCCTGCTGTTCGCGCTGGCGCTGCTGCTCGGATTCGCTGCGACCTCGATCGGGACCTGGGCTCTGCAGTTGGTCTTCGGGCTGTTCGGGTGGAGTGATTCGTCGGGCTGGTTCGGCATGGCGACGCGCATCGGATCCATCCTCATCTCGTTCGTGATCTTCGCCGCCGCCCTGGCCGCGCTGATCCGTTTCCTCACCGGGACGAAGCTGCCGTGGCGGCGCATCTGGCCGGGCGCGCTGCTGGGCGGCGGCGCGATCACGGTCCTCGAGTTCTTCACCGGGTGGCTCTTCGTCTACACGCCCACGAATGCGCTCTTGGCGACCTTCGCGATCTTCGTCGGCATGCTGTTGTGGTTCCGCATCATCGGGATCGTCCTCCTCGTGGCCGCCTCGTGGATCGCCATCTCGGCCGAGGACCAGGACATCCCGCTGCTTCCGCAAAGCGAGGCGGACCGCCTCGCGGCCGAGCATGCCGCCCTGCTGCTGGCAGCGCGCGTGCGCCTGCGCACGGCGCGGGACGCCCGCGACGCTGCCCCATGGTTCCGGATGTGGGAGGCCGACCGTGCGGTGCGAAACGCCGAGCACGAACTGGCGCAGGTGCAGGCATCCGCTCCCCCCGTCCGGAAGAAGGCGGGCAGCCTGTTCGAGTGAGTGTCGGCGGCGCTGGATAGGCTGGCAGGCGTGTCTCGCCGTGTTCGCATCGCCTCTGTCAACGTCAACGGAATCCGCGCGGCGACGCGCAAGGGCATGCTCGAATGGCTCGACGCCGCCGACATCGACGTGATGGCCCTCCAGGAGGTCCGCGCGACCGAGGAAGAGCTGCGCACGGCACTGCCGGGGTGGGAGATCGTCAACGACGAGGCGCTGGCCAAGGGCCGTGCCGGCGTCGCGGTCGCGAGCCGGATGCCATCGGTCGATGTGCGCCGGGTGCTCGGTCCCGAGCCGCTCGACAGCGCCGGCCGGTGGATCGAGGCCGACTTCGACATCGATGGCGAGCGGCTGATCGTCGTCAGTGCCTACGTGCACACCGGCGAGGCGGACACCCCGCGGCAGGACGCGAAGTGGGCGTTCCTCGACGCGATGGAGGCACGCCTGCCGCAGCTGGCCGCCGCGTCGCCGCTCGCCCTCGTGATGGGCGACCTCAACGTCGGGCACCGCGAGCTCGACATCCGCAACTGGAAGGGCAACGTCAAGAAGGCCGGCTTTCTCCCCCGCGAGCGCGCCTATTTCGACCGGTTCTTCGGCCAGGCCGGAACCGAGGTCACCGGTGTCGACGGCTCGGTGGGAACGGGGCTCGGCTGGGTCGACGTCGGCCGGCGCTTCCACGGCGACGTCGACGGACCGTACACCTGGTGGTCGATGCGCGGGCGCGCGTTCGACAACGACTCGGGCTGGCGGATCGACTACCACCTCGCCACTCCGGCGCTGGGCGAGCGCGTGGCGGACTACCGCGTCGTGCGGGCGCCCTCGTGGGACACCCGCTGGAGCGATCACGCCCCGGTCGTTGCGGAATACACCATCGGCAGATAGCGGGGCCCGCGGCGGCGCCGCCCGGGCGCGGGGCGCGCGGTTCGTCCGACACCTCCCCGGAGGCGCAACCGTGTATGGCTAGACTCCGCGAGGGGAAGGCCACAGACGGGGGTTCACTGTGCACGACCGGAAGATGCTCGCGGGCGCGAGCGCGCTCATGGCGATGGCGGCCGCGATGGTTCTCGGCGGGTGCGCTCCTGCGGCCGAACCCGAGCCGACGCTCACCGGATCCATCGATCTGGTGGCCGACGGCGTCGACACGGCCGGATGGACGGTCACGGCGTGGAGCCTCGGATCGGACGGAGCCGAGCCGGGCGCCACCACCACGACCGACGACGACGGCGCCTTCGAACTCGGCGCGGGCGACGCCGTGCTCGTATACCTCGACGCCCGACCGGCCGACTCCGACCGGGCACTACTGGCCGCGGTCGCGACCCCCGACGCGGGCGAGGTCACGCTCAACGAGCGGACGACGGTTGCGGCCGGGTACGGGCTGGCGCAGTTCTACGGCGTCGACGCCCCGTCGGGCGACCCCCGGTGGCTTGTGAACGCGACGAGCATGGCGGCCAATCTCGCCGATCCGGTATCGGGCGACTACGGCGAGGTCCTCACGACATCACCCAACGGCTCCGAGACGAGCACGCTGGCCACATTCACCTCGCTGACCGACATCCTCAGCGCCTGCCTCACCGACGACACGGCCTGCGACGTGCTCTTCGACGCCGGATCCGACGACAGTGAGCCCGAGACCGCCGCCGCCGCGTTCGCGGCGATCGCCCGTGACCCGTCGGCCTCGGCTGCCGCCCTGTTCGACGTCGCTTCCGGCGCGAGCGGCGAGCGCCCCGGACTGTCGGACGTTCCCGCGGCATGGACGCTCGCGCTGCGGTTCGACGGCGACGGAGAGTCGCTCTCGGGGCCGGGCAACTTCACCATCGACCCCGACGGCAACATCTGGATCAACAACAACTACCAGTACAACGCCGACCCGGCAGTGCCGGTGTGCGGCAGCGACCAGGCGTTCGGGTTCGCGCCCGACGGTGAGCTCATCGCCACACTGCAGGGCGGCGGCTTGAGCGGCTCAGGCTTCGGCATCGAATTCGACCGGAGCGGGCGACTGTGGTTCAGCAACTTCGGCTTCGCCGCCGCGGCGCCCGGCTGCCCCGAAGAGGACCAGCCGCCGCACAACAGCATGTCGCTGTTCGACGGCGACACCCCCGTCTCGCCCGACACCGGATTCACCCAGGGCGACCTGAGCTGGCCGCAGGGCATCGAGTTCGACGGCGACGGCAACCTGTGGATCGCCAACTGCGGCAACGACTCGGTCGCCGTCTACCCGGAGGGCGATCCCGACCAGGCGCGCAACCTCGGTTCGTTCGGGCTCGAGGCACCCTTCGCGATCGTCGACAACGGGCAGAACGTCTTCGTCACCGGCACGGTCAACAGCGCGGTCGCTGTGCTCGAACGCGATGGGACGCCCGCGTCGTTCTCGCCGCTGACCGGGGCGTTCGACCGGCCGATGGGCATCGCCGCCGACGCGGCGGGCAACGTGTGGGTGGCCAATTCCGGCGGCATCACGTTGCCGTGCCCCGACCGCACGGCCGAGGGCCGCGGTACGCCGTCGGTCACGATGATCGCGCCGGACGGCACCGTCTCCACGCCCTACACCGGCGGCGGCGTCACACTCCCCTGGGGCATCGCGACAGACGGCGACGGCAACGTGTGGGTCGCCGACTTCAGCGAGCAGCGTGTCGCCGCATTCTGCGGAGCGGATGCCGCGACCTGCCCGCGAGGGCTGGTCACGGGTGAGGCGATCTCGCCCGACGACACCGGTTACGCCTTCGACGGGCTCGCCCGCAGCACCGGAATCGCGGTGGATCCGTCCGGTAACGTGTGGGTCACGAACAACTGGCTCACCGACGCGGAGCAGACCAACCCCGGCGGTCACCAGATCGTCGCCTTCGTCGGTGCGGCGGCGCCGGTTCCGGTTCAGCCGTTCGAGTAGGAGGGCGTCCGCGCGGTTGCGTCACTCGCCGAGCGCGACCAGGACGTTGCCGCGCTTGCGGCCGGTATCGACGTACTCGTGGGCATCGCGGATGGCGTCCAGCTCGTACACGCGATCGATGACGGGGCGGATGACACCGGTCGCGGCGAGCTCGGCGAGGCGTGCGAGCTGCGCACCCGTGGGGGCAGTGACATCCTGGATCCGCCGGATGCCGCCGCGCGTGGGTCGCAGCTTGGACCCGAGCATCCCCGCGAGATCGGCGATCACGAGCAACAGCACCCCACCCGGCCGGAGCACGCGCACGGACCGCGCGTGGGGCGCATTGCCCACGCACTCGACGACCGCGTCGTACTCGGCGCCGCCCGCCGCGAAGTCCTCGCGCGCGTAGTCGATCACGCGGTCGGCCCCGAGGTCGCGGGCCAGCCCGGCGTTGCCCGCGCTGGTGACCGCCGTCACCGTCGCCCCGCGAAGCTTCGCCAGCTGCACGGCAGCGGACCCCACCGCGCCTGACGCCCCGTTGACCAGCACACGTTGCCCCGGCCCGATGCCGCCGGCCTCGAGGAACGCGTCCGCCGTCGAAAAGCCGAACGGCACGGCCGCCGCGTCGAGGAACGAGACGCCGTCGGGGATCCTCGCCACCGCCCCGTCCGCCGCGATCGTCGCGAATTCCGCGTGACACCCGAAGCCCGCGCCCCGCAGGAGCAGCACCCGGCCGCCCCGCGCGAACCTCGTCACTCCTACGCCGACCTGTACGACGGTTCCGGCGGCGTCCATGCCCAGCACGGGGTGCCGCGGCCGCGTCATGCCGAGCGCGAACATCGTGGGGATCCGCAGCCCGCGAGGCACGTCCCGCGCCCGCACCCGGTGGTCGGCGATGCTGACGCTCGCGGCGTGCACCCGAACCAGGATCTCGCCGTCGCGCGGCTCGGGACGGGGCATCCGTTCCACCGCCACGACGTCCGGACCGCCGAAGCGGTGGACGACGGCAGCACGCATGGTGGTGGGAACGTGCGCGTCGGCCGGAGTGTGACCGGCATCGCGCGCGTTGTCGTGGTCGATGCTGCTCATCGGAGTCTCCGCTCTCTCCGTCGCACCTTACGGTGTACGACTTACTACGTAAGGTAGTGCCCTTCCGAGTCCTTGTCCAGACCCTTTCGCGATGCCTGCCTCGGGTCCGGGCGGCCGACAAGGCGGTACCGTGGACGCGGGAGGTCCGGCATGACGACGCTCGCGACGACGCCGCGCAGAGAGCCGCTCTCGCGCGAACGCGTACTGCGCGAAGCGATCGCGATCGCCGACGAAGGCGGGATCGACGCGCTCACGATGCGCCGGCTCGCCCAGCAGCTGGGCGTCGAGCCCATGTCGATCTACTACCACGTTCGCGGCAAGGACGCCGTCATCACGGGCGCCCTCGACCTCGTCTTCGAAGACGTCGGAGAGCGTGCGGCGCGCGCGACCACTCCCCCGCCGCTGTCGTGGCAGGACCACCTGCGCACCCGGATCCTGGCCGCGCGCGAGGTGCTCCTCGGCCACCCGTGGGTGCCTCGCGCGCTCGAAGCGCGAGGCACGATGACGCCCGCGTTCGCCACGTGGGTCGACACCAACGTCGCGGTCATGCGATCGGGCGGTCTGTCGTGGGACCTCATCCACCACGCGATGCACACGCTCGGCAGCCGCCAGTTCGGGTTCTCGCAGGAGCTCATCCTCGACGACCCGCAAGGCGCCGACGGAGACGTCGACCCCGGGCAGGCCGCTGCGCTCGGCGCCCTCATGCCGAATGTGCAGGCCATGCTCGCGGACGTCGTCCACGAAGACGAGGTCGGCACCCTCGGCTGGTGCGACGACCGCGTGGAGTTCGAGTTCGCGCTCGACATCCTGCTGGAGGGACTCGAGCGTCGCGCACGCGCGGCCGGCTGAGGCATCCGTCGCCCTTAGGATCGTGGGGTGAGCAAACCGCGTCTGTACTCCGGCATGCAGCCCTCCGCCGACTCGCTCCAGATCGGCAACTACATCGGGGCGCTCATGCAGTGGCGCGACCTGCAGCAGTCGTACGACGCGTTCTTCTCCGTGGTGGACCTGCACGCGATCACGGTCGCGCAGGACCCCGAGCACCTGCGCGAGAAGACCCGCCGCACGGCCGCGCAGTACATCGCCGCCGGCATCGAGCCGTCCAAGTCGACGCTGTACGTGCAGTCCCACGTGCGGGCGCACGCCGAGCTGGCATGGATCCTGTCGACCATCACCGGGTTCGGCGAGGCCGGGCGCATGACGCAGTTCAAAGACAAGTCGCAGCGCTACGGGGCCGAAGCCACCTCGGTCGGGCTCTTCACCTACCCGGTGCTGATGGCCGCCGACATCCTGCTGTACCAGACCGACATCGTGCCCGTCGGCGACGACCAGAAGCAGCACGTCGAGCTCACGCGCGACCTCGCCGAGCGCTTCAACAGCCGCTTCGGCAAGACCTTCACGGTTCCGATGCCGGTGATCCAGCAGGAGACCGCCCGCATCTACGACCTGCAGAACCCCACCGCGAAGATGTCGAAGTCGGCCGAGTTGGATGCCGGGGTGCTGTGGCTGCTCGATGACCCGGCCGTGTCGGCGAAGAAGGTCATGCGGGCCGTCACCGACAGCGAGGGTTCGGTGCGGTACGACCGTGAGGCCAAGCCCGGGGTGTCGAACCTGCTCGTGATCTACGCGGCCCTGACGGGCCGCCAGATCCCGTCGATCGAGGACGAGTACGCCGGCCGCGGCTACGGGGACTTCAAGAAGGGCCTTGCCGAGGTCGTGGTCGAGGAGTTCGGCCCGGTCCGCGCCCGCGCTCTCGAGCTGCTCGACGATCCCGCCGAGCTCGACCACGTGCTGGCCCTCAACGCCGCGAAGGCCGACGCCGTCGCCGACCGCACCCTCGCCGACGTCTACGAGAAGGTCGGCCTCCTCCGCCGGGTGTGACCGGCGGCCCCCGGCGCCCCTGCCCCTGCTGCGCCCCGTCGTGTGATTGGCCGTCGAACGGTGTCGCGTACGTCATTCAGTCCGGCCGCGCGCGGTTCGGCCTGTCCCCCGGAAATCCGGCGCACCGCACGGCCCAGTCAGCCGTCCGGACTGAGTTGCGAACGCCGAGCCCTCCTCGCTCGCTGGATACGCGCTACCTCACGGTGCGAGGGCCGTGTACGAGGCCCCGAAGAGCCTCCATCACCGCGTCGGGCCGGTAGAGGATGTCCTCGGCGGTGAGTCGCAGCACGCAATAACCCTGCTTGGCCAATTCGACATCGCGCCGGTAGTCCTTCAGCTGCTGCTGCCAGGAGCTGTGATGCGACCTGCTGTCGCACTCGATGACCAGCCAGCCGTCGGCGACGAGGTCGACGAAGCCGACCGCGTCGAACTTCACCTGAAGGTCGACGTGACACCCCAGGGCCACGAGCATGAGGCGTACGAGGGTCTCTGGACCGGACTGGGCACGACCGTCAATGAACCCGCGCAGGATCTGATGCCGCCTCGGAAGGGCCGCGAACAAAGCCCCGAGCTCCTCCACCTTCAGTAGCCCCTTGTTCAACGCACTGTCGATCGATGCGATGGCATGCCGCGGCGGCTGGCAGCGCACGGCATGGATCAATGCGTCGAGAAGGCTGACGCGTCCGCCCTGCGGCTCGGAGACGAGGGCATGCCAGTGAAGTGTCACCTTCCGTCGCGTGCGGTCGGGGAGTCGCCTACTCGCCGTTTTCGGCGAGCGCATGCGGCTCGCGCCGCGGATCATGTGGACGTGCAAGTCGGGCTTGCTGAACACGAACACCTCCAGCGCGCGCAGGAGGGACAGACAGCCCAGGAAACCTCCGACTCGGACGGCCCTCACGAGGTCCTTGTGCGCGTCAGCGTGAACGTACCGGTTCCGGCGCGCGCGGATCAGTGCGCCGGAACGGACCGCCCCGGTGATGTCCCTGGCTGTCCATCCCGCTTCCATGAGTTCCGACCGGCTCTTCACTTCCACGCTCGCAGTCTCGCTACGGCGCGGTCGCGCCGATCTCGAAGTCGCGCAGTCTGTGGGCAACCCGGTGTGCCGCGAGTTTGGGGAGGAAGCGATGCCGCCCGCGGTCGTTCGCATTTCAGTCCGCAGATGGACCCCAGCCGGGAGGTGGCGCGAGATTCCGCGACTCGCCGACACCGGGCCACGCTCCGAGACTGAGGTACGAACGGACGATGCCGGACCGCCCGAACCGCGGCCGGACGGACGGCATGACCCGCGACCACCCGGACCGCGGCCGGACGAGGCTCGTCGGGTGCCGGACCGGCCGAGTGCCGTTCACAATTCAGTCCGCGCGTGCACGACGGTCGGGGGCCACCGCGTCGATCCGCGGACACGCCGAGACTGGCACGCGGTCGGGACTGAGGTGCGAACAGGAGGGGAGGATACCGTGGTGCGATGGAGCCCGTGACCCTGCGCACCGAGCGGATGGTGCTGTCGCTGCCCACGGTGGACGACGTCGACGCGATCTACGACGCGTGTCAGGATGCCGAGACCCAGCGCTACACGACGGTGCCGTCTCCCTACGAACGGCGTCACGCCGAGGAGTTCGTGCCGAAGGTCGCCGAGGAGTGGAAGAGCGGCGCGCACGTGACGTGGGCGATGCGCGAGGGCGACGTGCTGGCCGGCATGATCGGCCTCTACCGGCTGGACGGCCGCGGCGGTGGGGAACTGGGCTACTGGGTCTCGCCGTGGTCGCGCCGGCGCGGGCTGCTGACCGAGGCCGCGCGTGCCGTCATCGACTGGGGTTTCGACCCCGCGGGAGCGGATCTGCACCGCATCGAGTGGCGCGCCGTCGTCGGCAACGTCGGCTCGGCTCGCGCCGCACGCACGCTGGGCTTCCGCTACGAGGGCATCCTGCGCGAGGCGCTCGTCGGCTCGTCCGGCCGCGACGACGGCTGGATCGCGGCGGTGCTGAGGACGGACGACCGGATGCCGCAGCCCTGGCCCGTGCTCGAAGACTGAGCCGTTCCCGTCCCGCGTGCGTCACGTCGGTGCGGCGTGGCAGGATGAGCGCATGCCCGAGATGCCGGAGGTGCAGGGGCTCGTCGACTTCCTCGGCGAGCGCCTGAAGGGGTTACGCATCACCCGCGTCATGGTCGGCAACATCGCCGCGCTCAAGACGTACGACCCGCCGATCGACGCGCTGAAGGATGCCGAGATCACGGGCGCCTCACGCCATGGCAAGTTCGTCGACCTGTCGACCACCGGGCCGCACCTCATCTTCCACCTCGCGAAGGCCGGGTGGCTGCGGTTCACGGACGAGCTCGCTCCCACCTTGATCAAGCCCGGCAAGACGCCGATCGCGCTGCGCGTCGCACTCAGCGACGGGTCGGGGTTCGATCTCACCGAAGCCGGCACCAAGAAGTCGCTCGCGGTGTACGTCGCGCGCGACCCGGCCGACGTCCCCGGTATCGCGCGGCTCGGGCCGGATCCCCTCGACCCGGGCTTCACGCGCGACACTCTCGCGTCGCTGCTCGAGGGCCGTCGTACCCAGATCAAGGGCGTGCTGCGCGATCAGGCGACGGTCGCCGGCGTGGGCAACGCGTACTCCGACGAGATCCTGCACGCCGCGAAGATGTCGCCCTATGCGCTCGCCTCGAGCCTCACCGCGGAGGACGTCGACCGGCTCTACGCCGCGATGATCCAGACGCTGACGGATGCCGTGACCGAGGCATCCGGCAAGCCTCCCGCTGAGCTCAAAGACGCCAAGCGTCGAGGCATGCAGGTGCACGGACGACGCGGCGAGACCTGCCCGGTGTGCGGGGACGAGGTGCGCAGCGTCTTCTTCGCCGACAACTCGCTGGAGTACTGCCCGACGTGCCAGACCGGCGGCAAGATCCTCGCCGACCGGCGTCTGTCACGGCTGCTCAAGTAGCTCAGTCGTCGGCGGCGCCCATGAGCACCCGGGCGTCGTCGTCGACCCAGTCGAGCGACTTCGACACCGCCTTGCGCCACATGCGGCATCGGCGCTCGCGCTCGTCCTGCGGCATCCGCGGCTCGAAGCGCACGTCCTCCTGCCAGTGCGCCCGCAGCTCGTCGCGGTCGCGCCACACGCCGGTCGCGAGACCGGCGGCGTAGGCGGCGCCCAGCGCCGTCGTCTCGATCACCTTGGGTCGCACGACGGGGATGCCGAGGATGTCGGCCTGGAACTGCATCAGCAGGTCGTCGCGTGTCATCCCGCCGTCGACGCGGAGTTCGTCGAGTCCGCGACCGATGTCGGCGATGACGGCGTCGATGACGTCGCGCGTCTGGAACGCGGTGGATTCCAGGGCGGCCCGGGCGATGTGGGCCTTGTTGACGTACCTCGTCAGGCCGACGAGGGCTCCACGCGCGTCGGGGCGCCAGTACGGCGCGAACAGGCCCGAGAAAGCGGGCACGAAGTAGGCGCCGCCGTTGTCGTCGACGCTCGCCGCGAGCGTCTCGACGTCTTCGGACCGCTGGATGATGCCGAGGTTGTCGCGCAGCCACTGCACGAGCGATCCGGTCACGGCGATCGAGCCCTCCAGCGCGTAGCGTGCGGGCTCGTCGCCGCACCGGTAGGCGACCGTCGTGATGAGCCCGCTCCCGGACTGCACGACGTCGGTTCCGGTGTTGACCAGGAGGAAGTTGCCCGTGCCGTAGGTGTTCTTCGATTCGCCGGCGTCGAACGCCGCCTGCCCGAAGGTGGCCGCCTGCTGATCTCCGAGGATGCCGGCGATCGGCACGCCGTCGAGCACGGACGGCAGCTGCGAGTGGCCCATCACCTCGGACGACGAGCGGATCTGGGGCATCATCGCACGCGGGATGCCCCACACCTCGAGCAGGTCGTCCGCCCAGTCCAGGGTGCGCAGGTCCATCAGCAGTGTGCGAGACGCGTTGGTGACGTCGGTGACGTGGATGCCGCCGCGCGCGCCCCCGGTCAGGTTCCAGACCACCCACGTGTCGGGCGTGCCGAAGAGCAGCTCCCCCGCTTCGGCGGCCGCCCGCGCGCCGTGCACGTGCTCGAGGATCCACGCGACCTTCGATGCCGAGAAGTAGGTCGCGAGCGGCAGTCCGGTCACCTGTGCGAACCGGTCGGCGCCGCCGTCCTGCGCGAGCCGGTCGATGTGCGGCTGCGTGCGCGTGTCCTGCCAGACGAGTGCGTTCGAGATGGGGCGCCCGGTGCGCTTCTCCCACACGATCGCCGTCTCGCGCTGGTTCGTCACGCCGATGGCGGCGACATCGGATGCCGTCACCCGCGCGCGCGACAGGCACGAGGCGATCACCCACTCCGTGTTGGTCCAGATCTCGACGGGATCGTGCTCGACCCAGCCGGCGCGAGGGAAGATCTGTTCATGCTCGCGCTGGGCGACCGACATGATCGCTCCCGTCGCGTCGAACACGATGGCCCGCGTCGAGGTGGTTCCCTGGTCGATGGCGAGGACGTGGTCGGGCACGCTCACCTCCTTCCTCACGGGCGACGTCGCCCGTTGTTCGGCACGGCTACGGCCGGCGCGTGCGGTCAGGCTATCGCGAGGACGCCTCGGCCCAATCCGGGTCTGCCGCGTGGACGTGGATCATCGCGCGTTCCACCTCCGCCGTCACGCGGGCATCGTCCCACCCGAGGACGGGCGCGATCGCCTCGGCGGCCTCGCGCGCGGCCGCGGGGGTGGCTCCCCCGGTGAACGCGATGCTGGTGCGCCTCAGGAGCACGTCCTCGAGGTGGCGGACATCCTCGGTCGCGGCGAGGTGCCGAAGCTCGCCCGAGCTGTACCCGGGAGCATGAGCGAGCGGTGCGTCGTCGGGGTCGGCTGCGATCCCGTCGGCCACCGCCGCTGCGACGGTTCCGTATCGGTCCAGGAGCGCCGCGACCCGCGCGGGTGCCAGATCGACCGCGTGCAGCGCGATCCACTGCTGCCGGGCGCGCTCGGTGATCGGGAAGTCGCGGCCACCCCCGATCGGCACGCCTTTCGTGGACCGTCGGCGCGGATGCGCCAGCAGTCCCAGCGCGCGATCGGCGAGGTGTTCGGCGGACGCACGGAAGGTGGTCCACTTGCCGCCGACCAGGCTCAGCACCGTGGCGCGGGATGCCGCGGCGCCACCTGCCAGCGGCGCGGACTCGATGCGGTAGTCCCGCGAGACGAATCCCGGGGCGAGGTCGCCGTGCCCGGGGAGCGGACGCACACCCGAGAAGCGGTACACGATGTCGGAGCGGTCGACGTGGACCGCGGGGAGGACCTGGCCGATGAGGTCGATGAAGTAGTCCACCTCGGCGTCGGTGCACACGACGGGATCCGCCAAGTCGTGCTCGAGGTCGGTCGTGCCGACGAGCACGCGTCCCTTCAGGGGGTAGATCAGGACGATCCGCCCGTCCTTGTTCTCGAAGAAGAGCTCGCGGCCCCCGGTCGCCGCCAGCAGGTCCGGATGATCCAGCACGATGTGCGAGCCCTTGGTGCCTCCCATATACCGGGTGGCCTCGCCGAGCGCGATGTTGGTCAGATCGGTCCACGGGCCGGAGGCGTTGACGATGACGGATGCTGTGAACAGCGTCTCCGCGCCGGTCTCGGCATCCTGCAGCACGACGCGCCCCTCTCGCGTGCCGACCGCCGCCGTGTAGTTGGCGGCCCTGGCCCGATCGCCCCCGGCCGCACGGCCGTCGCGGAGCACATCCAATGCAAGACGCTCCGGATCGTGCAGAGACGCGTCCCAGTAGGTCGCGGTGTACTTCACAGCCGGGTTGAGATCGGGCAGCTGCCGCAGCGATCGCTTGTGCCCGTGCACGGTATGGCGGGGCACCGTGCCCTTGCCGAACAGACCGCCGCCGCGCGAGAACGAGTCGTAGATCACGAGTCCGATCTTGATGAGCGCGGCGCCGCGCTCGCGCGGCTTGCCCGCGCCGTGCCGGAGGAAGCGCAGCGGTGCCGCCAGTACGCCCGAGAACGTCGAGAAGATCGGGATCGTGGTCTGCAGCGGCCGCACATAATGGGGCGCGGTGCGCAGCAGCCCGTTGCGCTCGGTGACCGCTTCGTGCACCAGGCGGAACTCGCCGTTCTCGAGGTAGCGGATCCCGCCGTGGATCATGTGGGACGACGCCGCAGACGCCCCGCTGACGAAGTCCGCCTGCTCGGCCAGGGCGACATCGACGCCCTGCATCGCGAGGTCGCGGAAGGTCGCGAGGCCGTTGATGCCGCCGCCCAGGATCAGCACGTCCGCGTACGGGCGCGCCGCGAGCTGATCGAAACCCGTGGTCACTGCCGTGCTCATCGTCTCACCGTCCCCGGGTTCCAGGCTACGTGGCCGGACCGACAACGGCTCGCGCGCACGCCGGGCAGCGCTGGCCTTCACCGGGCCTGAATGCATTCGCCGACATGGAATGAATCGCTGGTCCCCGCGTTGACTAGACTCGAGAGCATCAACGTGCTCCGGGGTCGGTGAGAATCCGAACCGGCGGTGACAGTCCGCGAGCCGAGGCTCAGCATCCGATTCGGATGCCGCCCCGGCCGATCCGGTGGAATTCCGGGACCGACGGTGATGCGACAGAGGTCCGAAAGCGGGGCCAGTCGCTAGTCCGGATGGGAGGCAGCACGGGTGGCGCCACGCGCGCCGCCGCTTCCCGTGCCCCGGAGCGCCCGGAACTGTGAATCGCGGAATGTGGATTCACAGCATGGCGAAACGAGGAACGGGATGGCGAGCGCAGCAGAACGCGACGCGATGCGCCGTGCGCTCACGATCGCCGGGCAAGGCCCGCGAGGCGTGAATCCGCAGGTGGGGGCCGTGATCCTCGCGGCCGACGGCACCGTCCTGTCCGAGGGATGGCACCGCGGGGCCGGCACGCCGCATGCCGAGGTCGACGCTCTCTCGCGCCTCGCGCCGGGCGACGCCCGGGGAGCCACCGCGGTGGTCACCCTCGAGCCCTGCAACCACACCGGGCGGACCGGCCCGTGCTCCGAGGCGCTCATCGCCGCCGGGATCGCCCGCGTCGTGTACTCCGTCGCCGATCCGGGGGCGCGGTCATCCGGCGGCGGCGCAAGGCTGCGCGAGGCCGGCGTCGACGTCGAGGCGGGACTTCTCCTCGAGGCGGGTCACGCGCTGCTGGAGTCCTGGCTGGCGGTGCAGAGCCTCGGCCGCCCGCACGTCACGGTCAAGTGGGCGCAGAGTCTGGACGGCCGGGCCGCGGCATCCGACGGCACCAGCAAGTGGATCACCGGCCCCGCTGCGCGCAACGACGTCCACCGCCGGCGCGCCGAGTCCGACGTGATCATCGTCGGCACCGGCACCGTGCTCGCCGACGATCCCGCGCTCACCGCACGTGCCGACGACGGAACGCTGCTGCCCCAGCAGCCGCTGCCGGTCGTGCTGGGCTCACGGCCGGTGCCGGACGACGCTGCTCTGCACCGGCATCCCCACCGCTTCCTGCAGTACTCCGGCGATCTGATGGCGGTGCTCGACGACCTGCGGATGCGCGGCGCCCACCGCGTCTTCGTCGAAGGCGGCCCTGCCGTCGCCGCGTCGTTCGTGCGCGAGGGGCTCGCCGACGAACTGCTCGTCTACGTCGCACCGGTGCTGCTCGGCGGCGACATGCTCGCGCTGCGCGACATCGGTGTCGACACGATCGCACACGCCCGCCGCCTCTCGGTTGCGGGTGTCCACACTCTCGGCGATGACCTTCTCGTCATCGCCAGCCCTGCGTCGGAAGGAGACGCCTGATGTTCACCGGAATCGTCGAAGAGATCGGCCGCATCACCGCCGTCGAGCCGTCGGGTGACGGCGTGCGCGTGACCGTCGAGGGACCGAAGGCGGTGTCGGATGCCGCGCACGGCGACTCGATCTCGGTCAGCGGCGTGTGCCTCACCGTCGTCGACCAGGGCGCGGACTGGTTCACCGCCGACGTCATGAAGCAGACCCTCGACATGTCCACGCTGGCAGGTGTCGCCCCGGGCCGCGCGGTCAACCTCGAGCGCGCGACCGCCGCTCACGGACGCCTCGGCGGTCACATCGTGCAGGGCCACATCGACGGCACCGGCGAGCTGCTCGAAGTTCGTCCGGGCGCGCAGTGGCGGGTGCTGCGGATCGGCCTGCCGCACGAGCTCGCGCCGCTCGTCGTCGACAAGGGATCGATCGCGGTGGACGGAGTGTCGCTGACGGTCAGCGCCGCCAGCCCCGCCCCCGCGCCGGGCACGGCGGCGACCGACGGCGCATGGTTCGAGGTGTCGCTCATCCCCGAGACCCTGACCGCCACGACACTCGGCGCTCTCGAGCCGGGCGACCGCGTGAACCTTGAGACCGACATCCTGGCGCGTCATGTGCAGCGCTTGCTGTCTTTTGCGGCTCCGGACGCACCCGCGCTCCGCGAGGCCGCCTTCGCCCCCGCCGCTCCGGCAGCGCCGGCCCCGCATGCGGCTGCCGCCGCACCGACGGAAGGAGGCTCGGAATGAGCCTTGCCACGATCCCTGAGGCGCTGGATGCCCTGCGCGCGGGAAAGCCCGTCATCGTCGCCGACGATGAGGATCGCGAGAACGAGGGCGACGTCGTGCTGTCGGCACAGCTGGCGACGCCCGAGTGGGTCGCGTGGACGGTCCGCTGGACCAGCGGGTTCCTGTGCGCGCCCATGCCCGCCGACTGGGCGGACCGCCTGGATCTTCCCCCCATGGTCGAGAACAACGAGGATGCCCGGGGCACCGCCTACACGGTGAGCGTCGACGCGGCCGACCGCCAGTCGACCGGCATCAGCGCCTCGGATCGTGCGCACACGCTCAACGTGCTGGCCGACCCCGAGTCCACGCCGGCCAGCGTCATCCGGCCCGGCCACATCCTGCCACTGCGAGCGGTGGACGGCGGCGTGCGCGAGCGCGCCGGCCACACCGAGGCCGCGGTCGAGCTGACCCGGCTCGCGGGGCTTGCGCCGGTCGGCGTCATCGGCGAGGTCGTGGCCGATGACGGCAGCATGATGCGGCTGCCCGGACTGCAAGAGCTCGGCGCCCAGTACGGCATCCCTGTCATCACGATCGAGCAGCTGATCGCCTACCTCGACGAGCATGAGCCGTGCGATCCCGCGGTGCGCAGCGCCCACAAGCGCCGGGTGAGCCTGCGGGCCGAGGCCCGTGTGCCCACCGGCCACGGCGAGTTCCGCTTCCTCGCTTACAAGGACCGCGTCACCGGCACGGACCACATCGCCGTCGTATCGGGAGAGCTGGGCGACGCACCGCTGGTGCGCGTGCACTCCGAGTGCCTGACGGGCGAGGCGTTCGGTTCGCTCAAGTGCGAATGCGGCCCGCAACTGGACGCCGCGCTGGACGCCATCGAGCAGGACGGCGGCGTCGTTGTCTACATGCGCGGGCACGAGGGTCGCGGCATCGGGCTCATCAACAAGCTGCGCGCCTACTCGCTGCAGGAGCGCGGCCTCGACACCGTCGATGCCAACCTCGCTCTCGGCCTGCCGGCCGATGCCCGCGACTACGCTGCGGCAGCGGGCATCCTGGCCGATCTCGGCATCGAGCGGGTTCGTCTGCTGACCAACAACTCCGACAAGGTCTCGCAGCTGCGCGCGCTGGGTCTTGACATCGTCGAGCAGGTTCCCCTTCTCGTGGGCGTCGGACCGAACAACCACCAGTACCTGGCGACCAAGCGCGACCGGATGGGTCACCTGATCGCCGAAGAGGATCTCGCCGACGCCCTCGCGCTCATGCACGAGACCGCCGAGCGGCAAGGGTCAGACGAGCAGCGCGAAGGAGCAGCACAGTGAGCGGCAAGGGCGCACCCGAGGCCACCGGCCAGATCGATGCCACGGGACTGGACGTCGTCGTGGTCGCGGGCATGTGGCATGACGTCATCACCGACGGACTCATCGCGGGTGCGCAGCGCGCCCTCGACGCGGCGGGGGCGTCGTGGCGCCTCGTTCGCGTGCCCGGGTCGTTCGAGCTGCCGGTGGTGGCGAAGACGGCGCTCGATCAGGGCGCCGATGCCGTCGTGGCACTCGGCGTGATCATCCGCGGCGGCACCCCGCACTTCGAGTTCGTCTCGAACGCGGCGACCGACGGCCTCACGCGCGTCGCGATCGACACAGGCAAGCCGGTCGGCTTCGGTGTGCTCACCCTCGACGACGAAGCCCAGGGCATCGCGCGTGCGGGACTGCCCGGCTCGGAGGAGGACAAGGGCTTCGAGGCGGCGGATGCTGCGATGCGCACGGCGCTGATCCTCCGGGGCCTGCGCGCCTGACGCTGCGGACCCGGCCCGCGGTGAGGTCGGCCTTCCTGGCGCCCGCCCGCCGATGGGTCTAGCTTGACGACCATGGAAACCCTGCGTCACATCGTCGTGCTCATCCACCTCGTCGGGTTCGCAGTGCTCTTCGGAGCCTGGGTCGTCGAGGCCGTCGGCGGCAAGCGCCAGATCACGCGCCTGATGAACTGGGGCCTGGCCATCGCCGGTCTCGCAGGCCTCATCCTCGCCGCCCCGTGGGGCATCGAGGGCGAGCTCAACTACATCAAGATCGGCGTGAAGCTGGTCATCCTCGTCATCATCGGCGCGCTGCTCGGGATCGGCGCCGGTCGCCAGCGCAAGACCGGTTCGGTCCCTCCCGCGCTGTTCTGGTCGATCGGCGTGCTGACGCTCGCCAATGCCGCGATCGCGCTGCTCTGGCGCTGACGCGCGACTTCACGCAACGAGGGGATGCCGTAGGCCGAGGTCTGCGGCATCCCCTCGTCGCGAGGTTCGAGGCAGGCTCGCGCGACTAGGATTGATCCTCGTGCCTGGATGATCCCGTCCCCGCACACGGTGACCCAGTGCAGTGCCGCCTGACGCGTCACCACGCGGCGAGCGGATGCCCACCGGCCCGTCCCACCAGGACGCCCCGCTCGCGACAATCAGGTTCTTCATGACTTCCCCCACCGCCACCACCGCCGCGGCCCCCGCCAATCCCCGCTCCCGCGTCATCACCGCGAGCCTCATCGGCACGACGATCGAGTTCTACGACTTCTACGTCTACGCGACCGCCGCGGTGCTCGTCTTCCCGATCCTCTTCTTCCCCACCGGCAACGACACGACGGCCCTGCTGGCCTCGTTCGGCGTCTTCGGAGCCGCCATGATCGCGCGGCCGCTCGGCGCGATCGTGTTCGGCCACTTCGGCGACCGGTTCGGCCGCAAGGCGACCCTCGTGGCGTCGCTGCTCACGATGGGAATCGCGACGTTCCTCATCGGCTGCCTTCCCACGTACAACGACATCGGCTGGTGGGCGGCGTTCCTGCTGCTCGTGCTGCGGCTCGCCCAGGGCTTCGCGCTGGGCGGCGAGTGGTCAGGCGCGGCACTCGTGGCCACCGAGAACGCCCCGAAGGGGAAGCGCGCGTGGTACGGCACGTTCCCTCAGCTCGGCGCGCCGCTCGGCTTCATCATCGCCAACTCGGTCTTCCTCGGGATCAACTTCCTGCTCCCCCACCCCGAAGGCGCCGGGCAGCGCTCGGCCGACTTCCTGGCGTGGGGATGGCGCGTGCCGTTCCTGTTCTCCGCCGTCATGGTCATCATCGGCCTCTGGGTGCGCCTGCGGCTCGTCGAATCCGAGACGTTCGTCAAGGCGGAGCAGAAGGGCGCGATCCGCAAGTTCCCGCTGGGCACCGTCGTTCGCCACCACTGGTGGCACCTGATCCTCGGCACGTTCATCATGCTGGCGACATACGTGCTGTTCTACCTCATGACGAACTTCACGCTGTCGTACGGCACCAAGGCGGCCGACCTCGACACCGCGTCGGCAGCGGCGCAGGCGGCCGCAGAGGCAGCGGGTGAGTCGTTCGATCCGGCGGCGTTCGCGGCGCAGTTCTATCCGGGGCTGGGCTTCGGCTACACCGACTTCGTGCTGATGCAGATCATCGGGGTCGTGTTCTTCGGCATCTTCACCCTGCTGTCGGGGCCGATCGCCGACGCGATCGGCCGGCGGCGGCTGCTGCTGTGGGTGACGGCGCTGATCGTGGTGTTCGGCTTCACGTTCAACCTGTTCCTGCTCCCCCACGTCGATCCCAAGTTCACCGGCGCCCTCGTGCAGGCCTTCCTCATCTTCGGGTTCATGCTGATGGGGGCGACGTTCGGTCCGATGGGTGCGGTGCTGCCCGAGCTGTTCCCGACGAACGTGCGCTACTCCGGCTCGGCGATCTCGTACAACCTGTCGTCGATCCTGGGCGCCGCGCTCGCGCCGATCGTGGCCGTCTGGCTGTGGGCCGCGGCCGGCGGCAGCCCGTGGCTGGTCGGCATCTACCTGTCGGCGATGGGCGTGCTGACCTTCATCGCGCTGCTTCTGTCGCCCGAGACGAAGGACGTCGACTACGACGCCGAACTCGGCGTGGGGGCGACCGGGTCTCTCTGACACGACGAAGATGCGAGGACGGATGCCGCGGGCCCATGCCCGCGGCATCCGTTCAGGCACGTGCTTCGTGCCGCACCGGCTTGGTGTGCGCGGGCGCATCGGAGGTCTCGACGAACTCGCAGCGGAATTCTCCGTCGTAGCCGAAGAGCAGGCCGAAGACCCGGCTGCGCACGCGCAGGCTGATGCGGAAGACCTGTGCCTCATCGTCATAGCTCTCGCGCAACTCGGCGCGTCCGCTGAAGAGCATCGGGAACCGGAACGCCAGCGGGCCCTCGTAGAAGCGCTGCGCGCCCGAGACCAGCAGCAGGCTTCCGTCGGGCTCGGCCGAGAGCTCGAGGTCGACGGCGAGGTGCTGATGCGTGCCGAGGTAGTCGACGATGCGCTGCCGCTCGGCATCGAGGATCATCGTGGCGTCGAAGCGGCGCCGGGCTCGCGGCATCCGGAACTCTCTCACGAACGTGACCGTCTCGCGACCGTAGGGGTCGCGGTACGGGTAGTTCTCGATCGTGAACGGGACGTCGAGCCCGACCTCCGGGACGAGGATGCTGCGGAAGCGGCCGATCTGCAGGAACGGGATCGTCCACCACGGTCCGCGCACGATGCGGCTCATGGTGCCGCGGCCGATGCACGCGTAGCCGCCCGCGAGCCCGACGCCGAAGCGGCGCTGCAGCATCGGGTGGAGCCGCGCGAAGTCCTGCCCCATCGCCGTCGCGAACATCGAGCCTGCCGGCGCGACGGCGCGGGCTCGTGCGGGTGCGTCGATGCTCATGGCCGGACCAGCTGTCGCAGTGTCTCCGGGGCGTCCTCCATCACGCGTCGGTGCGGGGGTCGGCGAGTGGTGCGCGCGGCGCGCGGCCGCTCGCGCCGCCAGGGAGCGAGCGCCGAGCCGAGCGGCCATCGCTCTGGCGGAACATCCGTCTCGGCCCAGATGCGCAGCCGGTCGAAGCTCCACGCGGTGAGCCATCCGATCAGCGGTCGCACCAGCAGACGGTCGAGCGCGCGACCCCACGCGGGCTCGTAGTCGTAGCCCGTGGAGAAGACGACGTGGTCGCCGTCGGGTCGATAGCGCCAGTACCCGCGCCCGGGGCCGAGCGGAGAGAGCCGGTCGCGGGTGTCGAAGCGGAGCGCCGAGGTGCGGGTGCCGTCCGCACGCGAGCGCTCGCCGATCGTGGTGCCGAGTCCCGCGATGGTGTGCCCCGGAATCCGGCGCTCATAGGCGAATCGGATGCCTCCACCGGGCAGTTCCTCGATCGGAGCGATGCTGCTGAATCGGGCATCCCAGCGCGCGTGCTCGGCAGGGTCCTGCGTCAGCTCCCACACGCGCTCGAGCGACGCGCGGATGCGGATGCTCACGAAGACCGGCGGGAGGTCGGCGGTCATGCCCGCACCTCGGCGATCAGATCGAGCAGTTCCCGCAGCGGGCGCCTCAGGATCCGCGCGCGCACGAGAGGCAGCGACAGCGTCAGCAGACGGAGTCCCCGATCGAGGAGACGCTGCGTGCGCTCCTGGTCCGGCGAGGAGTCGTACACCCAGAACAGCGCGAGAAGCAGATGCCCGAGCATCAGGGCTGCCGGAAGATCCTCGTCGAACTCCGCCGGCAGCCGGTCCTTCGCGCCGGCCACGGCGTCGCGGAAGAGTCCGACGATGATGTCACGGGATTCCGAGGAGTCGGCCGACAGCGGGTTCAGCGACGACCGCGGCGACACCGCGGCCGAAAGGAACTCCGGCGCGAACCGGTGGTACGGCGCGAGCTGTGCGAGCCCGGTGCGGTAGACGACCCCGAGCCGCTCGACGAGCCCGTCGGTCCCGGCGAGCAGCGGAAGCGCGGCCGTTCGGTGCGCCTCCTGCACGTCGAGGTACAGCTCCTGCACGAGGTCGTTCTTCGAGGCGAAGTGGTAGTTGGTCGTGCCGACCGAGACCCCCGCCTCCTGGGCGATGAGCCGGATCGTCGTCTGGTCGTACCCGCGCTCGCGGAACGACCGCAGGGCGACGTCGCGGATCAGTGACCGGGTGCGCTCACTCTTCGTCAGCGTGGCGCCGTCAGAACTGGACATGTTCAGAAGCTAGCGTGCTTTCTGAACATGTTCAATACCGAGCATGGAAACGGCCGAGCGACCCGCCCGCCGTGTCAGTCGAGGAACAGCGCGCGCAGCCGCTTCGTCGTGAAGACCAGGCCCACCGCGATCATGACGACGTAGTAGAGCACGTGCCAGAGCATGTCGGCAGACAGGATGCCGGTGGTCAGCCCCCGCACGAGTTCGACGCCGTGCCACAGCGGGAACGCCATGATGATCGACTGCACCCAGTCGGGATAGATCGAGATCGGGTACAGCGTGGCCGAGAACAGGAACATCGGCAGCAGCACGAAGTTGATCCAGTCCATGTGCTGGAACGTCTTCATGTAGCTGGTGACGGCCATCCCGAGGCTCGCGAAGCCGAAGGCGATGAGCAGCACGGCCGGGATCGCGAGGATCGCCGTCCACGCCAGGTTCAGTCCGAGCACCTGCATGATGATCATGAAGCCGGTCGCGTACAGCAGCCCGCGCAGCAGCGCGTACAGGATCTCGCCCAGCGCCACGTCGAGCGGTCCGAGCGAGGTCGCCAACATGCCCTCATAGAGCTTGCCGTAGTTGAGCTTGAAGAAGACGTTCCAGGTCGAGTCGTAGATCGCGCCGTTCATCGCCGAGACCGCGAGCAGTGCCGGCGCGATGAAGGCGGCGTACGAGATCTCGACACCGCTGGAGGTCTGCACGTCGCCGATGATCGCGCCCAGGCCGATCCCCATCGACGCCAGGTAGAACACCGGCTCGAAGAAGCCCGACAGCACGACCACCCAGCTCGAGGAGCGGGCCGCGATCAGACCGCGCTGCACCACCGACTGGGGATTGCCCGCCCACAGCGCGCGCACGCTGCCACTGCGGACCGTAGCATCCGTCATGGTCGTCACTTCGAGAGCCTCCTCTCGAAGAGCCGTCGCGCAACGATGAGACCGCCGACGGTGAGGACGAGGAGATACGCGATGTGCACCGTGAGCAGGAGGGGATCGACCTGCTTGCCGTAGGTGACCACGCGCCCGAGCTCGGTCGCGTGCCACAGCGGCGAGATCCAGCCGATCCACTGCAGCCAGCCGATGTTGGCGAGCGGATAGAACGTGCCTGAGAACAGGAACATCGGCATGAACACGAACCGCTGCACCAGCGCGAACTGGCCCTTGTCGTCCTCGATCGTGGCAGCGTATGCCATCAGGGGAATGCCGAACGAGAGGCCCGCGAGCAGGCCGATGAAGACCGACAGCCACGCCGTCGAGGGCACCAGTGCGCCGGGCTGAAGGATCGCGAAGAACAGGGCGATGAACGCGAAGTAGAGGACCACCGTGACAGCCATGCGGGCACCCGCGCCCGCCACGACGCCGTTGGCGATCTGGCTCGAAGACAGCGGCGACGCGTTGAAACCATAGAAGTACCGGCGCCACTTGAAGCCCGCCATGACCGGGTAGGTGAACTCCTCGGACGCCACCGCGATGGCCGAGGTCATCAGCAGCGCCGGCGCGACGAAGACGAGATACGGCACGGTCTGCCCGCCGTCTTCGATCGGGGCGTCGATGATCGCGGCAAGACCGACTGCGAGGCCGAGCAGGTAGAGCACGGGCTGCCCGAGCGCGCCGACGATGATCGTCCAGCCATACGCCCGCATCGCGCGCACCATGTGCTCGGTGACGTACCAGGTGCCGCGCGAGCGCGGCTTGCGCCCCCACTCCATCGCCTCGGCGCGGAGGTCGTCCAGCGCGGGATCGGTGGCGACGGGCGAACCTTCGGGATTCGCGCTCATTCGATCAGCGACCTTCCGGTCAGCCGCAGGAACACGTCCTCGAGGCTCGATCGGCGCACCAGGCTCGTGATGGGGTGAAGCCCGCGCTGAGTGACCTCTTCCAGCGCCGCCTCGCCGTTGTGCGCGTAGACGAGGACGCGGTCGGGCAGCACCTCGACGCGATCGCCGATCCCCTCGAGCTGACCGGCGACCTGCTGGTTGCGATCCGACCCGAAGCGCACCTCGAGCACCTCGCGGCTGGAGTGCTCGCGGATGAGCGAGGACGGGGTGCCCTCGGCCATGATGCGGCCCTTGTCGACGACGATGAGCCGATCGCACAGCTGCTCGGCCTCGTCCATGTAATGCGTCGTGAGCACGAGGGTGGTGCCGCGCTCCTTGAGGCGGAACAGCCGGTCCCACAGCACGTGCCGCGCCTGCGGGTCCAGGCCGGTGGTCGGCTCGTCGAGGAGCAGGATGCGGGGATCGTTGATGAGGCCCCGGGCGATCGTCAGCCGGCGCTTCATGCCGCCTGAGAGCTGGTCGACCTTGCTCTTGGCCTTGTCTTCGAGCGCGGCGAACGCCAGCAGCTCGTCGGCCTTCTGTGCGCAGACCTTGCCCGGCAAACCGAAGTAGCGGCCGTAGATGTAGAGGTTCTCGCGCGCGTTGAGCTCGCCGTCGAGGTTGTCCTGCTGCGGAACGACGCCCAGCCGTGAGCGGATCTCGGGGCCGTACTGATCGGGGTCGAGCCCCAGGATCGACAGGTCACCGCCGGTGCGCGTCGACACCGCGCCGATCATCTTCATCGTCGTGGACTTGCCCGCGCCGTTGGGGCCGAGCAGGCCGAACGACTCCCCCGGAGCCACCTCGAACGACAGCCCGTCGACGGCGAGGAAGTCGGGTTTTCCCTTCACCTTGTAGGCCTTGACGAGGTTGTTCGCTGCGATCACGGGGGCGGGCACCGGACTACCCTAGCGCCCGCTCCCGACACGCACTCGCGCCCGCTCCTCCCAGGTTCACTCGCCCTGGATGTACGCGAAGCGGCGCTTGTGCTGTACATCCAGGGCAAGTGAACGCAACGGCGGGGTGTCAACGTGAGTTGACGAAGGAACCCGCGTCAACTATGGTTGACGGCGACGGATGCCGGGAAGAGAGCGTTCGCGGCATCGAGGAGAGGCAGGGGCGATGAGCGGTGACGACATCCGAACGCTGATCGGGGCGGCGCCCGAACGGGAGCCCCTCGCCGAGCTCCACCGCCTTGCCGAGGTCCGTCGCGAGCTCGCCCGCGCCGAGGAGGTGCAGGTGCGCAAGGCTCGCAACCTGGGCTTCTCATGGCAGGCGATCGCCAGCGCCCTCGGAGTGAGCCGACAGGCCGTCCACAAGAAGTACGGTCGTAAGTGACCCCCACGCACGAACGAGGTACACCCATGCCCTCCGCCGAACTCGACGAAGCCACCGAGCCCGACACCGCTCAGCCCGCGGCGCCCACGAAGGGGCGAGGCATCCGGAACCGCCGCGGCAAAGCCGACGACGGACCGCGCGCCAGCTTCGGACAGCTGCTGCCGTACATCTTCGAGCACAAGGGCACCCTCGTCGCGGTCGCGGTCCTCAGCGTGCTGGGCGCCGTTGCGACCCTGGTGCAGCCGTTGCTCGTCGGCCAGGTCATCGAGCGCGTGCAGAAAGAGCAGAGCCTCGGGCTCCTCGTGTGGGCGCTGGTCGGATTCGTGGTGGTGGGGTCGCTCATCTCGGGCTGGCAGCACTATCTCCTGCAGCGGACCGGCACAGCCGTGGTGTACTCCAGCCGCCGCAAGCTCATCGCGCGCATCCTTCACCTGCCGATCAGCGAGTTCGACGCCCGCCGCACGGGCGACCTGGTCTCACGCGTCGGCAGCGACACGACCCTCCTCTACGCCGCCCTGACCCAGGGGCTGGCCGACTCGATCGGCAATGCGCTGCTGTTCGTCGGCTCCCTGATCGCGATGGCCATCATCGATCCGCTGCTTCTCGCGATCATCGTCGTGGTGATCGGCGTCTCGGTGCTCGGCGTCGTGGCGCTGAGCGGACGCATCCGCACCGCGTCGACCGAGCAGCAGGAGAAGGTCGGCGAGCTCGCCTCGGGGGTGGAACGCGCCGTCGGGTCGATCCGCACCGTGCGCGCTGCGGGGGCCACCGACCGCGAGACAGAGGCCGTTACCGCTCGCGCCGCCGACGCGTACCGGGTCGGCGTGCGCATCGCGAAGGTCTCGGCGCTCGTCGTGCCGATCGCCGGCATCGCACTGCAGGTGTCGTTGCTGGTCGTGATCGGCCTCGGCGGGTTCCGCGTCGCGACGGGGGCGATCACGATCGCGAGCCTCGTGACGTTCATCATGTTCCTCTTCATGCTGATCGCGCCGCTCGGGTCGTTCTTCGGCGCGATCACATCGGTGAACCAGGCACTGGGTGCGCTCGGCCGCATCCAGGAGGTGCTCGACCTGCCGACCGAGGCGCAGGACGACGCGGCGATCGCCGCGAGTATCCGGTCCGCCGCGCCCGTCGCGGTGGCAGCGACTCCGGCATCGGCCGCCACGAACCCGGGCGCACTGACCGCGGGGACGGCGCCGGCGATCGAGTTCCGCGACGTGCGCTTCCGCTACCCCGAGAACGTCGTCGCCGCACGCCGCAAGGCCGCGGACGAGGCGCGCGCCGTCCTCGAGAACGCACACGTCGACACGTCGACCATCGACACCGTGGCGCTCGAGACGTCGGCGATCGCCGCCGAGACGGAGGCGGAACCGGATGCCGCCCCGCTGGCTGTGCCCGACGGCGAGGTGCTGCGGGGCGTGTCGTTCACGGTGCCGCGGGGCGCGCGGGTCGCGCTCGTCGGCCCGTCCGGCGCGGGCAAGAGCACGACGCTCGCCCTCATCGAGCGGTTCTACGACCCGACCGGCGGGGCGATTCTGCTCGACGGGGCCGACGTCCGCACGCTCGACCGCGACCTGCTGCGCGCACAGCTGGGGTACGTGGAACAGGATGCCCCGACCCTGGCCGGCACGATCGGCGACAACTTGCGACTGGCCTCGCCCGAGGCATCCGACTCCGAATGCGACGCCGTGCTGCGCGCCGTCAACCTGGGGGACGTCCTCGACCGCAACCCGCTCGGCCTCGACGCTCCCGTCGGCGAGAGCGGCGTGATGCTCTCGGGCGGCGAGCGCCAGCGCCTGGCGATCGCGCGGGCGCTGCTGGCGGCTCCCCCGATCCTGCTGCTGGATGAGTCGACGTCGTCGCTCGACGGACTCAACGAGCAGCGCATGCGCGACGCGATCGACGCCGTCGCGGCGGGCCGGACCCTCATCGTCATCGCCCACCGCCTGTCGACGGTCGTCGACAGCGATCACATCGTCGTGCTCGACCACGGCCGGGTCGTCGGCCAGGGCACGCACTCCGAACTCGTCGTCTCGACGCCGCTGTATCGCGACCTGGCGAAGCACCAGCTTCTGGTCTGACCCGTGCCCCGTGCGCCGTCAGCGCAGGACGACGGGGAAGAGCTCGGTCCGGGCGATGACGCGTTCCCGCTCGTCGGCCAGCGCCGCCCGACGCGGATCGGCCATGTGGGCGTCCAGCGCCGCCTGATCCGGGATGCGATAGACCTGCGTCTCGATCGGCCTGGCGTCCCCGCCGTCGCCGATCGCGCGCACGACCAGCTCGATGCCGTGTTCCGGCAGGAGCGCGAGGACGCGATCCTCATATGCGACGAGGTCGGACTCGGTTCCCGGGTGGGCCCACAGCAGGCAGCACAGCGTCAGTTCCTCGCTCATGCCGCCATGGTGCCACGCGCGCGGCTCGCCGGCGGAACGATCCCGCTCACCCGCGACAAGGTGCTCCGCCTGCGCGGCGGCACCGCACGGAAATAGGCGCCCGGCCCCTCTGCCAAGAAGAGGGCCGGGCGCCGGTCGGGGTGCTGCGCGTCAACCGCGCTGCAAGCGGTACCTCAGAGCGGCCAGCTCCGCCCACAGCGGGGCAGGGATGCGGCCGTCGAATGTGCGGTAGAACTCCTCGGTGAGATCGGCCTCGCGCAGCCACGAGTCGCGGTCGATCGCGAACAGCTCGGCGAGGTCGTCCTGGCTGACCTCGAGACCCTCGAGGTCGAGGTCCTCGGTGCGCGGAAGACGCCCGATCGGACTGTCGACAGCCGGAGCCTCGCCCTCGATGCGGCGGATGATCCAGTCGATCACGCGCGAGTTCTCGCCGAAGCCGGGCCACAGGAAACGGCCGTCCGCACCCTTGCGGAACCAGTTCACCTGGAACACGCGCGGCGCGCGGTCGAACCGCAGCTTCTGCCCGATCTTGAGCCAGTGCCCGAAGTAGTCGGCCATGTTGTAGCCGCAGAAGGGCAGCATCGCGAATGGGTCGCGGCGAAGCTCGCCGACGGTGCCCTCGGCGGCCGCGGTGCGCTCGGACGAGACGTTCGAGCCCATGAACACGCCGTGCGTCCAGTCAGTTGCCTCGACCACGAGGGGCATGTTCGTGGCGCGCCGTCCGCCGAAGAGGATCGCATCGAGCGGCACGCCCTGCGGGGCCTCCCAGTCGTCGGCGATCTGCGGGCACTGCGCCGCCGAGACCGTGAAGCGCGAGTTCGGGTGGGCGGCAGGACGACCGGATGCCGGAGTCCACGGCTTGCCCTCCCAGTCGATGAGCTCTGCCGGCGGCTCGTCGGTGAGACCCTCCCACCACACGTCGCCGTCGGGCCGGAGCGCGACGTTCGTGAAGATCGTGTTGCCCCACAGCGTCTCGACCGCCGTGACGTTCGTGGACTCGCCGGTGCCCGGCGCGACGCCGAAGAACCCGGCCTCGGGGTTGATGGCCCACAGGCGGCCGTCCTCTCCCGGGCGGAGCCACGCGATGTCATCGCCGAGCGTCTCGACGCGCCAACCGGGGATCGTCGGGCGCAGCATCGCGAGGTTGGTCTTTCCGCACGCCGACGGAAACGCCGCAGCAAGGTGGTACGCACGACCGGCGGGGTCGATGACGCGGATGAGCAGCATGTGCTCGGCGAGCCACCCCTCGTTGCGGCCGATCACAGAGGCGATCCGCAGCGCGAAGCACTTCTTCGCCAGGATGGCGTTGCCGCCGTAGCCGGAGCCGTACGACCAGACCTCGAGCGTGTCGGGGAAGTGGACGATGTACTTCTCGTCGTTGCAGGGCCACGGAACGTCCGCCTCCCCCGGCGCGAGCGGCGCACCGACGGAGTGCACCGTCTTGACCCAGTGGGCGCCGCCGGCGATCTCGCGCAGCACCTCGGTGCCCACGCGGGTCATGATCCCGATCGACGTGACCGCGTACGCGCTGTCGGTGACCTGCACGCCGATGTGCGAGAGGGGTCCGCCGACGGGTCCCATCGAGAAGGGGACGACGTACATCGTGCGGCCGCGCATCGATCCCTCGAAGAGCGGGGTGATCGTGGCGCGGATCTCGTCGGGCGCGATCCAATTGTTGGTCGGGCCGGCATCCTCCTCGCGCTCGGAGGCGATGAAGGTGCGCGCCTCGGTGCGGGCGACGTCGCTCGGGTGCGAGCGGGCCAGGTACGACCCGGGCCGCCACTCGGGGTTGAGCTTGATGAGCTTGCCCTCGTCGACCATCTCGCGCAGCAAGGCATCGTTCTCGGCTCGCGAGCCGTCGACCCAATGGATCCGGTCGGGCTGGGTGAGGGCCGCGATCTCGTCGACCCAGGCCTGGAGGGCGACCATGCCCTCGCCCTGGATGGTCGGCACCTCGCCGTAGCGTCGCGCGACGGTGGGGCGGGACGAGGCGGAACCTTCGTTACGGGTGAAGATGTCGGCAAGCGCCATGGTCGCTCCTCTTCGATTCGACGTGACAGATTCGGTGTCTTCCTCCACTTTCCCCGCAGATGAATGCCTCTTCCGAGCATCGGGGCCGTCAAAAGTTGCAATTCTTTCGCTATCATCAAGGAATGCCGCCTACCCCGCTCGAACTGACCACTCTGGGTCACCGCATCCGTCATCAGCGGCTCGCCCACGGGTACACGCTCGACGAGCTGGGTGCCAAAGTCGGCGTGGCAGGCAGTCAGCTGAGTCTCATCGAGAACGGCAAGCGCGAGCCCAAGCTCTCGCTCCTGCAGGCCATTGCGCACGCCACCGGCGCCGAGGTCGCGGAGCTTCTCTCCAACGAACCGCCCAACCGGCGCGCGGCCCTCGAGATCGAGCTCGAGCGGGCGCAGTCGAGCTCGGTGTTCCGCCAGCTCGGCATCGCCCCGGTCAAGGTCACCAAGGGCATGCCGGACGAGACGATCGAGTCGATCCTCGGGCTGCATCGCGAGCTGCAGCGTCGCGAGCGGGAGGCCATCGCGACGCCCGAGGAAGCGCGGCGCGCCAACACCGAGCTGCGCCTGAAGATGCGCGAACTCGACAACTACCTACCCGAGATCGAGAAGCTCGCCGAGAAGCAGCTGAAGTCGGCCGGTCACGTCTCGGGAGCGCTCACGCACCGCACGGTGAGCATCATGGCCGAGAAGCTCGGGTTCGAGCTGATCTATGCGAACGATCTGCCCCACTCGACCCGGTCGGTCACCGACCTCGAACACGGTCGCATCTATCTGCCTCCGGCATCCATCCCCGGCGGTCACGGTCTGCGCTCGATGGCCCTGCAGGCGATGGCGCACCGCCTGCTCGGTCACAAGCGCCCCACCGACTACGCCGACTTCCTGCAGCAGCGCCTCGAGATCAACTACTACGCCGCGTGCTGCCTCATGCCCGAGACGGCGTCCGTGGCGTTCCTGCAGCAGGCGAAGAAGGACCGCAATCTCGCCGTCGAGGACTTCCGCGATGCGTTCGGCGTCACGCACGAAGCGGCCGGAATGCGCCTGACCAATCTCGCGACCAGGCATCTCGGCATCCGGCTGCACTTCCTGCGTGTCGACGGGTCGGGCGCGATCACGCGCGTGTACGAGAACGACGATCTGCCCCTGCCGATGGACGTCACCGGTGCGGTGGACGGGCAGGCCGCGTGCCGCAAGTTCTCGGCGCGGGCGGCGTTCGGGGAGCAGAATCGCACGACCGAGCACTACCAGTACACCGATACCCCCGCCGGCACATACTGGTGCTCGACGCAGACCGGCACGACGTCGGCCGGCGAGTTCTCGATCACCGTCGGCGTGCCCTTCGACGACGCGCGCTGGTTCCGCGGACGCGAGACGCAGAAGCGCGCGACCTCGACGTGTCCCGACGAGTCGTGCTGCCGGCGCGCACCCGGCGATGTCGCGGAACGGTGGTCGGGCAAGGCCTGGCCGAGCGCCCGCGTGCACATGCAGATGTTCTCGCCGCTCCCCCGGGGCGCCTTCCCCGGCGTCGACGACAACGAGGTCTACGACTTCCTCGACCGCCACGCCTGAGCGGATCGCCGACCCCTCGACGCCTGCCTGCGCTGCGAAAACACCAGTCGGTGACGTCGACGCGCCGATGACGGATGCCGCGGCCCGGCGTGTCACGTGACGGACTGGTGTTTTCGCATGGGGGTGGCCGAGGAGACCGGCCGGGGCCGCCGGCTACGCGGTGATGAAGTCGCGGTAGCGGTCGAGCGCGGCGGTGATCTCGGCGTCCGTCGCGGCTCCCGGCGTGAACAGCTCCGGCACGGGGTCGAGGGCGTGACGCCCCACGGCGACCGAATGCGTCCACACCCCGACGACCTCGCCGCGCGCGACGAGGATCGGCCTCACGATGCCGTTCATCGCCGGCCCGATCGCCTTCAGGAACTCAGGCGCGCACGGCACGGTCCGGTCGATGTACGAGAGGTAGTACTCCTCGAACGGCGGCAGGGCGACGACCGCGGGCGCATCCGCGGCGAGCGGAGGCGGGGCAGCGCTCACCACGTACTGCGGTTCGGGCTCGTCGACCACGAGAGTGAGGCGGTCGGATGCCGCTTCCGCCGCGCTTCGCGCGACCCCGACCGGCAGCGCCGACCACCACGCGAAGTCGCGCGGCCCCGCCGGGCCGTGCGAGGCGATGTAGCGGACGAACATCTCGGCGTGCGGATCCGCCGGGGCCGCGGCATCCGTGATCCACTCCTCGGTCAGCACGATGTACTGCTCGCGCGTGGGGCCGTTGTCGCGAGGCACGACCGGTCCTTGGCACACGAGCCCGCGCAGCGAGAGGTGCACCAGCACGTGGTAGCCACGCTGACCCGCGGTCGAGACCCCGGCCGCCTCGAGGACCTCGAAGAGCTCCTTGCGCGTGAGGCGGTTGCCGCCGGTCAGCGCCGTACGCACCGCCGCTTCGGCGCGGGCGACCTCGGCCTCGTCGATGCCTTCGCGCCGATGGACTGCCGCAGCCTGGCGCAGCTGCCGCTCCGCCGTGATGGACAGCACCCATGCCAGGTCTTCGGCCGGGATGGCGTGGATCGTGCCGCGCATCGTCCATGAGCGCACGATCTCGCCGCGGTCCAGCGCGGCGTCGACATCGCGGATGGTCGTTCTGCCGCGGGTACGTGCGGCAAGCGCCCAGCGGCCGCCCCAGAACTCCTGTGCCTGGGTCGCCAGCATGTGGCGTGCGGCATCGGCGACGGTGGCGGTGGGGGCACTCAGTCGATGCGACCGGAGTCGCGTGGCGCGCACGGCCGAAGCCGGGCCGACGCGCCCCGAGGCCGCGGGCGACACGTCGGAAGGAGGCGTGGGGACCATTCGCCCATCATGGCGCAGCTCGCCGACAGCGTGCGGATCAGGCCTGGTCGGTGTCGCGCGCGTCGTCGGATGCCGGTGCCTGCTCGTCTTCCTCCGGCTCGAAGGTGGACGGCTCGCCCGTGAACCCGGCGGCGACGCCGTCCGGGTCGTCGGGGATGGTTCCGTCAGGCCCGAGGCCTCCCGACCTCGAGTCGTCGCCCGTCGTGGGCTGGTCTGGATTGCGATCCATGTGCTTCTCCGTTCGTCGTGTTCGAAACCTACGTCGAACGGCGAGGCAGCGGAGCCCGCTTGACAAGGCCGCGTCTGGCGAGGCTGCGTCTGGCGAGGCCGTGTCAGTTGATGATCTCGCCGCGTTCGTCGGCACGCAGCGCGGCCAATCGCTCTCTCCAGGACTGCAGCGCTTCAGGGGTCAGCCGAGTCCAATCACCGACCTCGCCGACGACTCGGAGCGGATCCTTGCTGCGATAGGAGCGGGTGGGATTGCCCGGGAACTTCTTGTCGGTGACGTTCGGGTCGTCCTCGAAGGGGCCTGTCGGCTCGACGATGTACACGCGGGGCGCTCCCTCGCCGGCGGCGAGCTCCGCAGCAAGTCCGGCGCCATCGGCAAGGGCGGTGAAATACACGTGGTTCATCACCACTTCCGGTCGATAGTTCGATCGAAAGCCGGCGGTGAGGAGATCGCCGTCCCGCAGATCGGCCTTCGTGCCGTGGAAGAACGGGCCCGGGTCCAGCGGTGTGGTCACCGCGACAGCCTACGCAGAGGTCGCGCGCGACGGCAGCCTCCGGCTCCACGCGACGCCGGCGAGGCAGAGGGTGCCGCCGATGATGCCGAGGAGCGTGGGCAGTTCGCCCAGCAGGAGCCACGCCAGCAGGACGACGATCGCCGGGACCGCGAGCGTCGCCGACGCGGTCGCGCCGGCGGTTCCCCGCTGCAGAACGCGCGCCCACAGCAGGAAGGCGACCGCGGAAGGGAAGACGCCGAGGTACACCGCGGCGGCGACGGCGGTCGCCGGCGCCTGCGTCAGTTCGCCGGCCAGTCCGAGGAGGAAGGGCAGCAGGGCGATCGCGCCGACCGCGCAACCCACCCACGTGGCGCTCAGCGCATTCGTCGTGCGGAGGGCGACCTTCTGCACCAGCACGCCGCTTGCGTAGAGGACGGCGGCGAGCAGCCCGAGCGCGATGCCGAGCGGGTCGCTGTGTGCACCGACCCCGCCCGCCGCGATGAGGACGACGCCGACGAAGGCGACGCCGATGCCCCAGATCAGCGGCCTGGGGAAGCCTTCTTTGAAGACGACGCCCGCCACTCCTGCCACGATCAGCGGCGCGATGTTGACGAGCATCGCAGCTGTGCCGGCGTCGAGATGCCGCTCGGCGAGATTCAGCACGAGTGTGTATCCTCCGAACCAGAGCAGGCCGTACACGATGACGAGCACGAGTGAGCGGCCCCGCGGCAGCGGGGGGCGGCGCCAGATCGCGACGCCGACGAGCACGACGGTGGCCGTGAACTGTCGCGCGAACGCGAGCGAACCGGGCGAGAGGTCGTCACCGACCCAGCGGATCGCGACGAAAGCCGAGGCCCACAGCACGAGGACGGTCGCCGTCGCAGCCGCGATGGTCCAGTCCCGCCGTGGGCTTTCCGTGATGAGCGGGAGGTCGGCTCGCGTCGGAGGAAGCGCAGGCGAAGGCATGGAACCACTTTGGTTCCGGCATCCGTTCAGAACAAGTGAATGTTTCTTCCGATTCGTTCAGCACCGCTGTATCGTGCCCGTATGGTCGATCTGCAGCGCCTTCGAGTCCTCCGTGCGGTGGTTCAGGCCGGTTCCATCAATCGCGCGGCCGCGCGCTTGGGATACACGCCGTCAGCCGTCAGTCAGCAGGTCAGCGCGCTCCAGCGCGAGACCGGGCTCACACTGATCGAGCGACACGGCCGCGGCATCGTCCCGACCGCCGCCGGTCGTGCCGTCGCGGACCGCGCGGGTCGCGTGCTCGAGCAGCTCACCGATCTGGACGCGCTGACCGAGGACCTGAAGGCAGGCCGAAGCGGCACGCTCCGCATCGAGTGCTTCATGTCGGCCAATCGCGCGTGGATGCCGGACGTGGTGGCCGCGCTTGACGAGTTCAGCGACCTTCGGATCGAGATCGGCCTCGCCGAGCTGAAGGGGCAGCGTTCGATCGATCCCGACCTGCAGCTCTACATCGCGGAATCGGGGACTGCCGGGCACAACCCGTCCGCTGGTGACGGAGAGGCCGACGGCTACATGGTCGAGCACCTCCTCACCGAGGGATACCTCGCGGTGATCGCGAGCGACCACGAGCTCGCTCAGCGACCTTCCCTGTCGATCCGCGACCTGACCGACGAGGCGTGGATCGACAACGACCACGCGCGCGGACCGTGCCGCGAGATCGTGCTCGTCGCGTGCCGCGAGGCCGGCTTCCGTCCGCGGTTCAAGGTGGCCGCGCCCGACTATGCGACCGCCTTCGACTACGTCGCCGCCGGACTCGGAGTGACTGTCGTTCCGCGACTCGGGGCATACCTTCTGCCGCAGGGCACCGTGGCGGTGCCGATGAGCGACGCAGGCTTGCGTCGGAGGATCATGCTCAGGTTCAAGCGGTCGATGCGCACGCATCCCGCCGTCGAGCGCGCAACCGCCATCCTGCGCCGCCACGCCGCGGAAGCGGACGCCTTCGCCACCGCATCGGCCTGAGCACGCCGGTCCTAGCATCCGTCAGGGGGACGCGCGGCGACGGAGGGCTCGGACGTAGCGGCGGCGCGCGACGCTCTGCGCCACGAGGAGCGCGGGGTAGAGCGCCCGCCACGGCAGGCCGCTCGCGGGTCGCGTGAGCGAACGGATGGTCAGCAGAACCAGGTCTCCGTCGCGATGTACGACGAACGCCTCTTCGCCGGACACCGGGTGACCGGCGAGCGTCCGGTATGCGAAGCCGACGCGGTCGGACGTGTCGATGACCTCGACCACTTCCACAGGCTCGCGGACCGAGAGGCCGAACGGATGCGCGAGGATGATCGGCCGACTCCCCTGGGTCACCACCGTGGCCGGCGTGACCGAGAAGCCGCTGCGGGTTTTCACACCCCAGCGCAGCACCTCCGCCGCCGCCCAGCGCCACACGTCGTCGCCGCGCCCGAGAACGGTGGTCTTCTGCCAACGCCGGAACCCACGTCCCTCCTCGCGCCACACCGGATCCCCGGGATGCGTCAGCGACTCCCCCTCAGCACCCGTCACGGGTCGATCATCTCACTCGGGTTCCGGTGCGGCTCCTGCGTAGTCTCGACGTGGAGGGCACGATGACGACAAGCGGAGCGGGATCGCAAGGCAAACCGCCGGACCAGGATCTCCCCTCCGTCTACCAACGCGCGCTGGGGGCTGACTTCGCTCTGCTGGCGCCGCGCCTGCAGCGATACTTCGGCGCGATACCGTCCGGCAACGTGGGAGTCGGGACAGGTCTCTATCAGGTGGCCGGCTCCCGCACTCGGTGGCTTCGACCCGCGCTGGCTTTGATGGCGGCGCGAAACACCCTGTTCCCCGAACTCGAGCACGACGTGCCGTTCACGATCACCAACACTCCGCGACGAGACGGAAGCCTGAGCGCCATGCGCATCTTCCATTTCACCGACCGGGATCGGGTCATGGAGGACACGATGAGCGTCGTCGATGGGCGCTTGATCGATCGGCTCGGCAAGCGACGAGGACTGGAAGTCGCTCTCGACCTCTCGGTGCACGCTGGCGGGTTGCGCATGAGATCCCGCAGCCTGGCGCTGCGGTTCGCCGGCATACGCCTGCCTCTGCCCCGGCTTGCCACCGTGCATTTGGAGGAACGCATCGACTCCGCAGATGCCGCGCGGCAGCACGTGAACGTCCGGATCACGGCGCCCTTGGTCGGCGAGATCTTCCGCTACGTCGGCGACTTCACCTACGAGGTGCGGCCCGCAACCGCCGGGTGACCGGTCGCGTCAGAACGGGTTCGCCGTCAGCGTGTACTTCGTCTGCAGGTACTCGTGGATTCCCTCGGCGCCGCCCTCGCGGCCGAGGCCGGACATCTTCCAGCCACCGAACGGCGCGGCGGCGTTCGAGACGACGCCGACGTTGAGGCCCATCATGCCGGTCTCGAGCCGCTCGATCATGCGCTGGCCACGCGAGAGGCTCTCGGTGAACACGTACGACACGAGTCCGTACTCGGTGTCGTTCGCGAGGCGCACGGCGTCGTCCTCGGTGTCGAAGGGGATGATCGCCAGCACGGGTCCGAAGATCTCCTCACGCAGGATGTCGGATCCCGGCTGCACGTCGGTGACCACGGTCGGCTCGTAGAACGTGCCGGGGCCGTCCAGTGCGTTGCCGCCGGTCGCGACCGACGCACCTCGGGCGACGGCATCCTTCACCAGGGTCGACGCCTTTTCGACCGCGCGGTCGTCGATGAGCGGGCCGATCGCCACACCCTCCTCGGTTCCGCGGCCGATCTTCATCCCCTTGACGCGCTCGGTGACTCGGCGCGCGAACTCGTCGGCGACGGAGCGGTGCACGATGAACCGGTTCGCCGCGGTGCACGCCTGGCCGATGTTGCGGAACTTCGCGAGCATCGCGCCATCCACGGCCTTGTCGAGGTCGGCGTCGTCGAACACCACGAACGGGGCGTTGCCGCCGAGTTCCATCGAGGTGCGCAGCACGCCCTGCGCCGCCTGCTCCAGCAGCCGCTGCCCCACCTGGGTCGAACCCGTGAACGACAGCTTGCGCAGCCGAGGGTCGCGGATGATCGGCTCCGACACGGCGCCCGAGGTCGAGGTGGTGAAGGCGTTGACCACGCCGGCGGGAAGGCCGGCGTCCTCCAGCAGCTTCGCGAAGGCCAGCGTCGTGAGCGGCGTCAGCTCGGCCGGCTTGATGACCACCGTGCAGCCCGCGGCGAGCGCCGGCGCGATCTTGCGGGTCGCCATCGCCAGCGGGAAGTTCCACGGCGTGATCAAGAAGCAGGGGCCTACCGGATGCTGTGACACGATCATGCGACCGGTGCCCTCCGGGTTCGCGCCATAACGGCCCTGCACCCGCGCGGTCTCTTCGCTGAACCACCGCAGGAACTCGCCACCGTACGCGACCTCACCGCGCGCTTCGGCCAGCGGCTTGCCCATCTCGATCGTCATCAGCAGCGCGAAGTCCTCCTTGCGCTCCTGGAGCAGGTCGAACGCCCGCCGCAGGATCTCGGCCCGCTCCCGCGCCGGAGTCGCCGCCCACGCCGGGAAGGCCTCTACCGCCGCGTCCAGCGCGGCCTTGCCGTCCTCGGGCGACGCGTTCGCGATCTCTTTCACGACCTCGCCGTTGGACGGGTCGTACACCTTGAGCGTCTTGTCACCGGATGCCGCGCGCCACTGCCCGCCGATGAACAACCCGTCCGGCACCGACGCCAGCAGGTCGCTCTCGCGGCTGTCGATCACTGCACTGTCCGTCATGCGGGACTCCTCGTCGGTTCCGGATGCCGCGGCCCGCGGCATCCGCTCGATCACTGTCTTTCGGCCAATTCTGCCGCTCGATGCGGCACTGTCACATGTACGTCGCGTACAGCATGCACTCGTGTTTCGCCCGGCTGTACCTCACCCCCGAGTGCGAAAACACCAGTCGGTGACGGCGACACGCCGGTGGCGGATGCCGCGACCCGGCGTGTCCCATGACGGGCTGGTGTTTTCGCACTCATGACACGGGGATCGGGGGTCAGCCCGCCACGGCGGCGGAGGCGTGCTGGGGCAGGAACGTCTGCGCGAGGAAGGCCGACAGCTCGTCGGTGGCCTCCAGCGGGAAGATGCCGGCGACATACTGGTCGGGCCGGACGACCACGACGACGCCGTCGCGCGAGAGCCCGCGCTCGGCGAAGATGTCGGCCTCGCTCCAGGCGCTGGGCGCAGCGGCGTAGACCTTCTCCCAATCGGTGAGCCCGAGTGGTCCGGTCTTGGGCAGGAAGACCTCGGGCACCCGCGCGATGTCGACGTCTTCGAAGCGCTGCTGGTAGATCACCTTGACATCGAACACGGCGTCGACATCGGAGCCGGCGGGTGTGAACCGTGCGATCGGCGCCTCGGGCGACAGCATCCATTCCGCCCATCGCGACAGCGCCGACGGCTCCCCCGCGCCGGCGGCATCGGCGAATGCCCCGGCCGCGGTGTCCGCAAAGGCATAGATGCGCCAGCGGCCGTCGGCCTTGGCATGGTGCCCCAGGTGCACCACGTTGCCGTCGCACACGCGCACCACCTCGACCGACTTGAAGCGCTTGCCGAGCGGGAAACCTTCGGCCAGCGCCTGGTGCGCGGCATCCGTCACGATCATCGACGGGCCGTACTGCGTCATGAACCCGGACGGGAACTCGGCCGTCGCGAGGTAGTACGTCGCCAGGTCCTGCGGGTCGGAGATCTCTTCGGGCTTGCGCGCCATGAGCGCCGACCACTCGCGGTCGAAGTCGATGAGCTGCTGCGCCACGGGCTGCCGCTCGGCCGAGTACGTCGACAGCAGCGAGGCGGAACTCAGTCCGGACAGCACGTGCCCGAGCTTCCAGCCGAGGTTGAAGCCGTCCTGCATCGAGACGTTCATGCCCTGGCCGGCCTTCGCGCTGTGGGTGTGGCACGCGTCGCCGGCGAGGAAGATGCGGGGGTCGTGACCCTGATCGACATCGACATCGTCGAACTTGTCGGTGACGCGGTGCCCGACCTCGTAGACGCTGTGCCACGCCACCTGCTTCACGTCGAGCGTGTACGGATGCAGGATCTCGTTCGCCCGGCGGATGATCTCGTCGATCGGGGTCTGCCGCACGCGGTGCTCGTCGTTCTCGGGCACTTCGCCGAGGTCGATGTACATGCGGCTGAGGTAGCCGCCCTCGCGCGGGATGTGGAGGATGTTGCCCGCGGCGGAGTTGATCGCGCACTTGGTGCGCCAGTCGGGGAAATCGGTGTTGACCAGCACATCCATGACGCCCCACGCGTGGGAGGCGAACTGTCCGACGTGCCGGCGGCCGATCGCCTCTCGCACGCCGCTGCGTGCGCCGTCGCAGCCCACGACGTACTTGGCGCGCACGGTCTGCTCGTGCCCTGCACGCGGCCCGCTCGTGTGACGCACGCGCACCTCGACGGGATACTCCCCCTCCTCGAGGACGGTGAGGCCGACGAACTCGACGCCGTAGTCCGGCACGATCCGGCCCGGGCCGTACGCGGCGGCCTCGGCGAAGTAGTCGAGCACGCGCGCCTGGTTGACGATCAGGTGCGGGAACTCGCTGATCTTGAACGCGTAGTCCTCGGTGCGGGCGGTGCGGATGATGTTGCGCGGGTTCTCGGGATCGGGACCCCAGAAGTTCATGTACGCGATGTTGTAGGCCTCGGCGATGATGCGCTCGGCGAAGCCGAAGGCCTGGAACGTCTCGACACTGCGGGGCTGGATGCCGTCGGCCTGGCCGAGCACGAGACGGCCGTCGCGTCGCTCGATGATGCGGGTCGTGACGTCGGGGAACTGCGACAGCTGTGCGGCCAGCAGCATGCCCGCCGGGCCCGAACCGACGATCAGAACGTCGGATTCGTCCGGGAGCTCCACCGGCCGGTCGATGCCGGTCCCGGCCGCGTCCTGGATGCGCGGCTCGCCCGACACATAACCGTGGTGGTGGAACTGCATGAGTGTCTCCTCTGCGACGCCGCTGTCGAGGCAGTTGTGCCCGGGTGATTCGTGTTCTATATTCGAACGCACCGTTCTGATTCTGAACAGATCGTATACGACGCAATCGGCTCCGGCAATACTCGGCCGGCGCGAGACGTCGCGAACGTCGCCGAGAGGACCCCGCAGCATGACAAACGTGAAGTCTCGCGACGACGACGGCGCGCCGGCGTCGCAGACGCTGAGCCGCGGCATCCGGATCCTCGAGGTGCTCGCCGACGCACGCGAGCCCCTCACGATCGACGAGGTCGCCGCCCGCCTGGGAGTGCATCGCTCGGTCGCGTACCGGCTGCTGCGGACCCTCGAAGACCACGGCCTCGTCACACGCGACTCGGCAGGGCGCGTGCTTCTGGGTGCCCGGCTCGCGGCCCTCGCAGCCGGCGTGGCACACGACCTGCAGGCCGAGGCGCTGCCCGAACTGACCGCGGTCGCCAACGAACTCGGCATGACGTGCTTCCTCGCGGTGCTCGACCACGACGAATGCGTCACCCTCGCCTCGATCGAGCCGCGGCACGCAGTCGCCTCCGTCGCTCAGCGGCCGGGCACACGGCATCCGGTCACCCGCGGCGCCCCGGGCAAGGCGATCCTGTCGCTGCTCCCCCATGGGTCGTGGCCGGCTGACGTGCCCGCATCGCTGGAGGAGGACTTGACGGATGCCGCAGTCCGCGGCTGGTTCGACAGCCACGACGAGGTCATCCCCACGCTGCGTGCCGTCGCGGTGCCGCTCTCACTGCGTGGACGGGGGCCTGCCGCGATCGCCGCGGTCTACCTCGCGAGCCGTCACGACGACGCTGAGATCGCCGCCCGGCTCGGTCGTTCGGTCGCGGCGATCCGCGAGGCCCTCGGCGGCTAGGCCCTCGAGACCGAGAAGTCCTCGACCAGCCGGATATCGGATGACGCGACGCGCTGCGGGACTCCGGCGAACGCCTCGGCCCGGGCATCCGAGGCCATGTACTCCTTCTCGCGGGCGAGGAAGGACTCGGCGTCGCCTTCAGCGCTGACGGCCCACACGAATTCGTTGGTCTCGCGGATGCCGTACGCGAAATCGATCGCGAAGCCGGCGGCGGGGCGGACCTTCGGCATCCACGCCTCCCACCACGCGACGAAGGCGTCGTACTCTCCGTCGACGAGCGTGTACCGGCGCAGCTGAATCGTCCTCATGACTCCCATCATGGCCGAAGTCCTATACTCGATTCGTCCGGTGGCATCGTCGCCCGCCGGTGCTCGAAAAATGGGCACGCAGCGCGCACGCGCGAGACACATACGGCCTCATCCTCCGTCTGACGTCTCCCAAGGGGTTTCTCATGCCCACCGTCTCTGCCCACGTCGCCCTCACCCTCGCGCGCCACATCGACCACGTGTTCGGTGTGATGGGCAACGGCAACGCCTATTTCCTCGATGCGCTCGAGCGCTCGACCGACGTGCACTTCACCGCTGTGCGCCACGAGGCCGGGGGCGTCGTGGCCGCGGATGCGTTCCACCGCGCCTCCGGACGCCTCGCCGCCGCGACGGCGACCTACGGCGCCGGCTTCACCAACACCATCACTGCCCTCGCCGAGGCGGTGCAGGCGCACGTGCCTCTCGTACTGGTCGTGGGCGACGAGCCGACGTCGGGTCCGCGCCCGTGGGACGTCGACCAGATCGCCCTCGCATCGGCCGTCGGCGCGCGCACGTACACCGTGGGGCGAGCGGATGCCGCGGCCACGACTGTCATCGCGATCGAGCACGCGCTCACCTACCGTGTGCCCACCGTGCTCGCGATCCCGTACGACGTCGCGGCCCGCGACGCCGGGCCTGTGCCCGAGGCGCCCCAGCCGCGACTGCCGGATCCGCTCGCACCGACCGGAGGGTTCGCCCGGGCGACGGTACGCGAGATCGCCGAGGCGCTCGCGGGCGCGCGCCGGCCCTTCCTGCTCGCCGGACGCGGCGCCTGGATCTCGGGAGCCGGCGACGCGCTCGGCGCCCTCGCCGACGCCACCGGCGCGCTGACGGCGTCGACCGCGCTCGGTCGCGGTGTGTTCCCGCGGACCGAGTTCGATCTCGGGGTCACCGGAGGGTTCGGAGCCGAAGGCGCCATGGGCCTGGTTCGCCGGGCCGACGTGGCCGTCGTGTTCGGGGCATCCCTCAATCAGTTCACGATGCGGTTCGGCGACCTGTTCGCGCCGGGCACGCGCGTGTTCCAGGTCGACGTCGCGGCCACCGCCACGCACCCCCACGTCGCGGGCTACGTGCGCGGCGACGCGCGGCTGGTCGCCGAGGCGATCGCCCACGAGGTCCGCGCGATCGCGGCCGAGCCGAGCGACTGGCGCGAGTCGGTCGACATCGCCGAGGCCCGGCGGCAGGAGGCCGGCGATGCGGTCGCTCCCGACGGGCGGCTCGACCCGCGTTCTGTCGCGAGCCGCATCGCCGAGCTGCTGCCCGAGGACCGCGTGGTCGTCTCGGACGGCGGCCACTTCATCGGCTGGGCGAACATGTTCTGGCCGGTCACCTCGCCCGACCGCATGATGATGGTCGGCACCGCGTTCCAGTCGATCGGGCTGGGGTGGCCGTCCGTGCCCGGAGCGGCGCTCGCGAAACCCGAATCGACAATCGTGCTGACGACAGGCGACGGCGGCGGACTCATGGCGCTCGCCGACCTCGAGACCGCGGTGAGGGTCGCCGCCGGCCGCGGTCTCGCCGTCGTGTGGAACGACCGGGCGTACGGCGCCGAGGTCCATCTGTACGGGATCAAGGGCCTCGCCGAAGAGCCGATGCTCATCCCCGAGGTGGATTTCGCCGCGCTCGCGGCCGGCGTCGGGGCCGAGGGGGTTGTAGTGCGCACACTCGACGATCTCGACCGTCTCGCGACGTGGGCGGCCGAGCCCGCCGCATCCCGCCGGTTCCTGGTTCTCGACTGCCGCATCTCGGCCGCTGTCGTCGCTCCGTATCAGCAGGAGATCATCCGGGTGAACAGCTGACGCCGCCCGCCCGGGTAGCGTCATTCGCCCCGGAACTCGGGCTGCCGCTTCTGCTGGAACGCGGCGAAGCCCTCACGGTAGTCGGCGGTGGCGCGCAGCGCCTCCTGCCCGCGGGACTCCTCGGCCACGGCATCCCACAGCCTTTCGTCGCGCATGCGACCGATGAGGCGTTTCGATGCGAGGAACGCCGTCGTGGGGCCGGATGCCGCGCGCCGGGCACGCTCCCGGGTGAAACCCAGCAGCTCGTCCGCGGGCATCGCCCGACTGAACAGCCCCGCTGCGACGGCGTCGGCGCCGTTGAGCAGCTCGCCGGTGTAGATGAGGTCGAGCGCGCGGTGGGCGCCGAGCCGCTCGTACAGCAGGGCGTGGCCGCCGGAGTCCAGCAGCGCTCCGAGATTGGCGAACGGCGATCCGACTTTCGCGCCGTCAGCGACGTACACGATGTCGGTGGCGATCGCGAGCCCGAGCCCCACGCCGAGACACGCACCGTGGACGGCGGCGAACGTCGGCGCCGGAAACCCGGCGATGCGACGCATGAGCCGCTCGACCGCGCCGAGGTATCCGGGCACGTCGTCGGTCTCGGGGTCGACGCCGGCGATGTCGCGCCCGGCGCAGAAAGCGCGCCCCTCGCCGCGCAGCACGAGTGAGCGGACACCGGATGCCTCGGCATCCGCGTACGCGGCATCCATCTGCTGCAGTGCGTCGAGGGAGAGGGCGTTGAGCTTCTCGGGTGCGTTCAGGGTGATCTCGGCGACGGCGTCGTCGATGGCGAGGTCGATCACGGACGGGTTCCTTTCGACGCGTCACGCATCCCAGTCGACGCTGACGACGTCGCTGGTCGGCACGGACTGACAGGTGAGGATGAGGCCGCGCGCGAGCTCATCGGGTTCGAGCGCGTGGTTCTGCGCCATGTCGACCGTGCCCTCGCGCAGCACGGCGCGGCAGGTGCCGCACACACCGCCCGCGCAGGCGAAGGGCACGTCGCCGCGGGTGCGCAGGGCCGCCGCGAGGATGGTCTCGCCCGCCGACACCGGCGTCGTCACCGTGCCGGACGTGCCGTCGAGGCGGAACGAGATCGTGCGCACCGGCTCGCCGGGGGCGACCTCGACGGGCGGCGGCTTCGGCCCGGCGTGCTCGTCACGGCCCGTGGAGAAGAGCTCGACACGAATCGCGGATGCCTCGACTCCGAGTCGCAGCAGCACCGCCCGCGCGCGCTCGACCAGCTCGAACGGTCCGCACAGGAACCATTCGTCGACGGTCTCGGGCCGCAGCACGCGTGTCAGCAGGGTCTCGAGGCGCTTCTCGTCGAGGCGGCCCGAGAAGAGATCGGCCGGACGACGCTCCCGCGTCAGCACGTGGTGCAAGGCGAGGCGCGCCGGGTAGCGGTCCTTGAGGTCGGCGAGCTCATCGAGGAACATCGCGTCGACTGCCGTGCGGTTGGAGTAGACCAGGTCGAACGTGTCGTCGGGGCGCTCACCCAGGTGGTGCTCGATGAGCGCCATGATGGGGGTGATCCCCGAGCCTGCCGCAATGGCGGCGAACCGTGCGGGGCGGTCGTAGCGGCCGTGCGGAGTGAAGTGACCATCGGGGCTCATCACCTCGATGACGTCACCGGCCTTGAGGTGCTCGAGGGCCCACGTCGAGAACGCGCCGCCGCGCTCGCGTTTGATGGCGACGCTGAGCGTGCCCGGTGCGCCGGCCCCGCCGGCGGGCGCGCGGCACAGTGAGTAGCTGCGCCGCACCTCGGCGCCGTCGAGCGTCATGCGCAGCGCGATGTGCTGGCCGGGACGGTAGTCGAACGCGTCCGCCAGCTCGACGGGCACCGCGAAGCCGACCTCGATCGCGTCCGCGGTGAGCGGCCGCACCGATTCCACGGTCAGCGGGTGGAATACGGCCCGCCGCCGGCCCGAGGACGCCGCCGCCTCGGCGGGCGCGCTCACGGCGGTCGGAGAAGTCGTGGCGGCCGTCATCACAGCTCCTTGAAACGGTCGAACGGCTCGCCGCACGACTGGCACTGCCACAGCGCCTTGCACGAGGTGGAGCCGTAGCGCGAGAGCTCACGGGTATGCAGCGACCCGCACTGCGGGCACCGGATGCCGAGACCGAGGGCCACGGCGCCGTCCGCGCCGCGCGGCCTGGGTGGTGCGATCCCGAACTCCTCGAGTTTGCGGCGGCCTTCGGCGCTCATCCAGTCCGTGGTCCACGCGGGGCTGAGCGTCACCTCGACCCGGGCGTCACGGCCGCGGGCAGCGAGCGCGGCGACGATGTCGGCCCGCAGCGCGTCGACGGCGGGGCATCCCGAGTATGTCGGGGTGATCTGCACCACCGCGACGTCGCCGTCCAGGCGCACGTCTCGGAGCATGCCGAGGTCTTCGATGGTCAGCACCGGCAGTTCCGGGTCGACGACGGTGGCCGCGGCATCCCACAGCTCCCTCAGCCCAGGATCGGCGGGCCGCGGGCGCGCTTCGCGATCGTCCACCCCCGCACGCGTGCCGTGACTCCGGACCGCCTCGGGCAGGGCCGAGCGGGAGTGGCGGAACTCCGCGGCTGCGCCCGGGCGGCGCGGCAACGGTCCGGAGTTGTGGCGCGGGAGGCCCGCCTGCATCACCATGTCGCCCCCGGATGGGCGCGGGCGAGCAGCTGCATCTCGCCGAGAAGGCGGCCGAACTGCTCGGAGTGCCGCCCCTCGCGGCCGCCCCCGCGGGCGAAAGGCACGTCCGGCACGGCGAGACCCGCATCCTCGAGCACCGCCGTCACTCCGGCGAGAACCTCGTCGTGCAGAGACTCGGGACCGACCGCGATGCCGTCGAGACCCGCCGCGGTCGGATCCGGCTCGAACAACTCACCCACGAAAGGCCAGATGTCGCCGAGCGCGCGGGTCATGCGGGCGTGCGACTCGTCGGTGCCGCGGCCGAGCCGCAGGGTCCACAGGGTGGCGTGCTCGGCGTGGTACGCGACTTCCTTGACGGCCTTGGCGGCGATCGCGGCGAGCGTCGGATCGGCCGACGCCGCAAGCCGGCGGTACAGTGCACCGAAATACAGCGACGCGACGAGCTGCCGCAGGACCGTGAATCCGAAGTCCGGCCCGGCCTGCCCGTTGGGCAGCTCGAACAGCCAGCGGCTGCGGAACTCCGCTTCGTCGCGGAAGTACGCCAGATCGTCCTCGGTCTTCCCCCACGCCGAGCCGGCGTACGTGAGGAAGCCGCGCGCGTGCCCGAGCAGGTCGAGCCCGATGTTGCCCAGTGCGACGTCCTCCTCGAGCTCCGGCGCGTTCGAGATCCACTCCCCGAGCCGCTGCGCGAGCACGAGCGCGTCGTCGCCGAGCCCCAGCGCGTAGCGGGCGACGGCATCCGTTGCCGGTTTCTCGGCAGCGGGCGCCACAGCCGAGGGGTTCGGCTGCAGCAGAGACAGGCGGTCGATCATCGCGGCCTCACAGGTGCGGTACGTCGGCCGAGGCCGTGTACGCGGTCGGGTAGCGGTAGTCCTTGCCCTGCGGCGACTCGAAGAATGCACCGCGGGCGTCGGGATCGGATGCCGCGATCGCGGTCGACGGAACGACCCAGATCGAGACCCCTTCGCCCCGCCGCGTGTACAGGTCGCGCGCATTGTGCAGCGCGAGCTGCGCGTCGGGCGCGTGCAACGACCCGGCGTGAACGTGCGACAGCCCGCGGGAGGAACGCACGAACACCTCCCACAGCGGCCAGGTCTCTGTCGTGCCGGCTCCAGGTGCGCTCATGACGCCACCTTCTCTCGAGCCTGCTGCTTCTCGGCGTAGGCACGGGCGGCCTCGCGCACCCACGCGCCGTCCTCGTGCGCGCGCCGGCGCTTGGCGATGCGGATGCTGTTGGCCTGACCACGTCCGGCCAGCACTTCGCGGAACTCGTCCCAGTCGAGGTCGCCGTAGTCCCAGTGCCCGCGCTCCTCGTTCCAGCGCAGGTCGGGGTCGGGCAGGGTCACGCCGAGGATCTCGGCCTGGGGCACGATCATGTCGACGAACCGCTGGCGCAGGTCGTCGTTCGAGAAGCGCTTGATGTTCCACGCCATCGACTGCGCGGAGTTCGGTGAGGCGTCGTCGGGCGGCCCGAACATCATGAGCGCCGGCGCGTACCAGCGGTTGACGGACTCCTGGGCCATCTCGCGCTGAGCCTCGGTGCCGTTCATGAGGGTGAGCAGGATCTCGAACCCCTGCCGCTGGTGGAAGGACTCCTCCTTGCAGATGCGGACCATGGCGCGGGCGTACGGTCCGTAGGACGCGCGGCACAGCGGCACCTGGTTGCAGATCGCGGCGCCGTCGACCAGCCAGCCGATCGAGCCCATGTCTGCCCACGTCGGCGTGAGGTAGTTGAAGATCGACGAGTACTTGGCCTTGCCGGTGAGCAGCTGCTCGTACATCTCCTCGCGCGGCGTGCCGAGGGTCTGCGCGGCCGAGTAGAGGTAGAGCCCATGACCGGCCTCGTCCTGCACCTTCGCCATGAGGATCGCCTTGCGCTGCAGGCTCGGCGCCCGCGTGATCCAGTTGCCCTCCGGCTGCATGCCGATGATCTCGGAGTGCGCGTGCTGCGAGATCTGCCGCACCAGCGTGCGCCGATAGGCGTCGGGCATCCAGTCTGCGGGCTCGACCTTCTGGTCCGCCGCGATGAGCTCCTCGAACCGCGCGGGGCCGGCCTCGTCGAGTTCGAGGGCTGGTGTCACCGTGGTCATGCGCGCCTCCTTGCGCTACTTACCGTTCGTTCAGTAATGCTACTCTTGCGTTCCATGACGGGCAACACGGCCGCAGCCGACGCCGCGACGTTCCGAAAAGGGAACGGCCGCACCGACCGCGCGCCGTACGACCTCGACGCCGTGCTCGACATCGCCGTCGCGACATTCAACGAGCGGGGCTACGAGGCCACCTCGATCAGCGTGCTCGCCGAGCGCCTCGGTACCAGCAAGTCCGCGCTGTACTACCACGTGAGCGGCAAGGAGGAACTCCTCCAGCGAGCGCTCGACCGCGCCCTGGGCGAGCTCGAGGCGGTGCTCGAGGCATCCGGCGCCGACGATCATCGTGGCGATGCCGCCGACCGCCTGGAGTTCGTGCTGCGCGGGGCCGTGCGCGTGCTCGTGGCCGAGCTGCCCTACGTGACGCTGCTGCTGCGAGTGCGCGGCAACACCGACATCGAGCGCGATGCGCTGCGCCGGCGCCGCGAGTTCGACCATCGCGTGTCGCAGCTGGTCGAGGCCGCGCACGCGGAGGGCTCGCTGCGCGCCGACCTCGACCCCGGCACGACCTCGCGCCTGCTGTTCGGCATGATCAACTCGATCGTCGAGTGGTACCGCCCCGGCGGACCGATGGATGCCGCGGCCCTCGCCGACGCCACCGTCTCGGTCGCCCTCGACGGCCTCCGCGCCCGCTGACCCGCGTTTCGGGCGCCTCGGGCCGAATGTCCGCGCGCGAAAACACCAGCCCGTCACCCGACACGCCGAGCCGAAGCTGGGCCCACGCGCCCGGAGGCTCCGCGCGACGCGCCAGCGGCGCGTGGAGGGGGCGTGGGGACCGCCACCGGCGCGCCGCCGTCACCGACTGGTGTTTTCGCAACCAGCCCTAGGAACCAGAACGGATGCCACACCAACCAGCCCGTCAACGAACACGCCGAGCCGAAGCATCCGCCACCGGCGCGCCGCCGTCACCGACCGGTGTTTCGCAACCAACCCCAGGAACCACAACGGATGCCACACCAACCCCGCATGCGAAAACACCAGTCCATCACCCGACACGCCGGGCCGAAGCAGCCGCCACCGGCGCGCCGCCGTCACCGACCGGTGTTTTCGCAACCAACCCCAGGAGCCACGACGGATGTCACACCGACCCCGCGTGCGAAAACACCAGCCCATTACCCGACGTGCCGAGCCGAAGCATCCGCCACCGACGCGCCGCCGTCACCGACTGGTGTTTTCGCAACCAACCCCAGGAACCACAACGGATGCCACACCAACCCCGTGCGCGAAAACACCAGCCCGTCACCCGACACGCCGGGCCGAAGCATCCGCCACCGGCGCGCCGCCGTCACCGACTGGTGTTTTCGCAACCGAGCACGTCGGGCCGGGCTACTCCTTCGCGACGAGCGTCAGGACGTCGTAGGTCGCGACGACCTCGTCGCGCTGGTTCACCAGGACCGCGTCCCAGCGCACTTCGCCGTACTCCTCGCTCTCACGCGGGCTGATCTGCTTCGCGGTGAGGGTCACGCGCACCTCGTCGCCGGGTGAGACGGGCGTCACGAACCGCAGGTTCTCGAGACCGTAGTTGGCGAGCACCGGACCCGGATCGGGGTCGACGAACAACCCGGCCGCCCACGACAGCAGCAGGTAGCCGTGCGCCACGCGGCCGGGGAAGAACGGATTGGCCGCGGCGGCCTCCTCGTCCATGTGGGCGTAGAACGTGTCGCCCGTGAACTCCGCGAAGTGCTCGATGTCGTCCAGCGTCACCGTCCGCGGCGGCGACACCACCCGATCGCCGACGCGGAGCTGGGCGAGCGGCTTGCGGAAGGGATGGATGCCGTCATCCGTCGTCGCCCCTGCGCGCCATTGTCCGGTCAGCCGCGTGAGCACCTCGGGCGAGCCCTGCAAGGCCGTGCGCCGCATGTAGTGCAGCACCGACCGCATGCCGCCGAGCTCCTCACCGCCGCCGGCCCGCCCCGGGCCACCGTGCACGAGGTGCGGCACCGGCGAGCCGTGCCCGGTTGACGTGCGCGCGACCGAACCGTCGAGCACGAGCACACGCCCGTGCCAGGGTGAGATGCCCGCGACGAGCGTGCCGACCACGCCCGAATCGGCCGAGCACACGGTCGCCACCAGCGACCCGCCGCCGAGGTTCGCCAGCCGCACCGCGTCGTCGAGGTCGCGATAGCCGAGCACCGACGCGACGGGCCCGAACGCCTCGATGTCGTGGACCGCCGGGGCCGAGGCATCCCGGAACCGCAGCAGGATCGGCGCCACGAACGCCCCCTCGCCGGCACCGGCGCCGACGACTTCGCGGTCGTCGAGCGAACCCACCACGATCTCGCCGCCGCCGGCGACGAGGTCCATCACTCGCGCCCGCACCTCGTCGCGCTGCGCGAGGCTCGCGAGAGGCCCCATCGTCACGCCCTCGGCACGCGGGTCGCCCAGCACGACCTTCGCGGCCAGTCGGTCGCGTACCGCCTCGATGACGTCGTCGACGGATGCCTCGGGCACCAGCACACGCCGGATCGCCGTGCACTTCTGCCCCGCCTTGGCCGTCATCTCGGTCACGACGGAGGCCACGAAGGCGTCGAACTCGGCCGTGCCGCGCACCGCGTCGGATCCGAGGATCGCCGCATTGACGGAGTCGGCCTCGGTCGTGAGCGACACACCCCGGACCACGACGGCGTCGTCGCGCCGCAGCATCCGTCCCGTCGACGCAGACCCGGTGAAGCCGACTGCGTCGCGCGCGTCGAGGTGGTCGAGGAACCCGTGGGCGGATCCGATCACCAGCTGCAGCGACCCGCCGGGAAGCAGGCCGGAGTCGACCATGACGCGCACGGCAGCCTCGGTGAGGTAGGCCGTCGGCGTCGCCGGCTTGACGATCGTGGGCACTCCGGCGAGGAACGCCGGGGCGAACTTCTCGAGCATGCCCCACATCGGGAAGTTGAAGGCGTTCACCTGGAACGCGACACCGGGCAGGCGCGACCACAGGTGCTGACCGCCGAAGCTTCCGTCGCGTGCGAGCCCCTCGGGGGCGCCGTCGACGAGCGTCGTGGCGTTGGGAAGCTCGCGCCGGCCCTTCGATGCGTAGGTGAAGAGCACACCGATGCCGCCGTCGACGTCGATCATGCTGTCGCGCGCCGTTGCCCCGGTCTGTGCGCTGATCTCGTAGAGGTCGTCATTCGCCGCGGTGAGGGCCTGGGCGAGCGCCTTGAGGATGAGCGCACGGCGGTGGAACGGCAAGGCTCCGAGGGATGCCTGGCCCGCCGTGCGCGCGTGCTCGACGGCGGCGGCGAGGTCGGGGGCGCCGCCCACGCGGGCGACGGGAGCCCCGGTCGAGGCGTCCTGGAGGAGAGTCGTGCGGGTCGCGTCGGGCATCCGCCACGCGCCGGCGATGTACGACTCGAGCAGCGGAGCCTCGGTGCCGTGCTCCCCGGTCTCGGAGATCGCGGACTCGGGTGCGGGCTTGTCGGCACCGATGGGGGTTTCGAGGGTCATGAGTTCTTCCTCTCCAGCCGCTGGTCGAGCCATGCGGTCATGCGCTCGTGTTTGGCGGGCGAGCCGAAACACTCCGCCTGCGCGGCGTCGGCGGCGGCCCGCGGGTCGTCGGTCGGGTCGTCGATCAGTCGCTTCGTGTGGCGGATCGCGAGCGGATCCCGCGCCGCGACGCGGTCGGCGAGTTCGTCGGCCGCGGCGTCGAGCGCGGCGGGCGGATGCACCGCGGCGACGAGCCCCGCGGCGAGCGCCTCCTCGGCGCCGAGGATGCGGCCGGCGAGCAGCATCTCCTTCGCAAGCGGCTCGCCCACGAGCCGGGGCAGCCGCCACGTCGCACCGGCCGCGGGCACGATCCCCAGCGACGGCTCCGGGCTGCCGAAGCGCGCCCGGTCGCTCGCGATACGGAGGTCCGCGGCGTATGCGAGCTCGGCGCCGCCGCCGAGAGCCCATCCGTCGACCACGGCGATCACCGGCATGGGCAGCCGGGCGATGCGGTCGAACAGCCGCGAGTTGATGCCCTCCAGGGCGTCGGCGGGGGTGCGGTCGCGCAGTTCGGCGATATCGGCGCCGCCCGCGAAGACGCCGTCGCCGCCGGCGATCAGCAGGATGCGGGGGGCGCGCTCGAGCTCGTCGCACACCGCGTGCAGCTCGTCGACCATGGCCCGGTCGATCGCGTTGCGCGCGTCGGGGCGGTGCAGCCGCACCCAGACCCGGTCGCGCCGGTTCTCTCGCAGGATCGTCGGCATCGGCATCCGTTCGTCATCGTCGACCACGAGCATCATGGATTACTGAACGCTCGTTCTGTACGATGATCGCACAGCGCCGCGGACGGCTCAACGCCGAGCGGAGAGGATCGGGCATGGACGATGTCTACGCGACCGCGCACGGGCGCCGCATGATCGAGGCGGATGCCGCTTCCGCCGCACTCGGCATGCGCGTGGTGCGCGCCGAGCCAGGCCGCGCCGTCGTGCGCATGACGGTGCGCGCCGACATGCTCAACGGCTTCGCGGTGGCCCATGGCGGGCTCGTCTTCGCCCTGGCCGACACCGCGCTCGCTCTTGCGTGCAACGAGACGGATGCCGTCACCCTGGTCGCCGGAGCCGACATCGCGTTCCTCTCCCCCGCACGGGAGGGTGACGATCTCGAGGCCGTCGCCGAGCGCCGGACTGTCGAGGGCCGGTCGGGCCTCTACGACGCCCGGGTCTCTGCCGGCGGCCGCGTCATCGCCGAGGTGCGAGGCCGCACCCGCACGACAGGGATGCCTCGGCCCTGACCCGAGTCGCTGCTCGGGGTGCGGCATCCGTCACCCGCGACCCTGGCCCCGCGGCCAGTCCGCCGGACCGACCGACCCGCCCACTCACCACCCGACTGCGAAAACACCAGTCCGTGACCAGACACGCCGGGGCGAGGCATCCGCCACCGGCGTGTCGCCGTCACCGGCTGGTGTTTTCGCAACCCGCAGAGCGGGTCAGGAGGTCGGGGGCTGGCCGGACGTCAGGCCTTCGAGAGCCCGTAGATCGGGCTGACCGACTGCTCGGCCTCGTGGTCGGGGCCGAGCGGGATGCCGCTGCGGTCGCGCAGCAGCAGGGTGGCGATGAGCCCCAGCATCGTCATGCCCGCGAGATACCAGGTCACCGCGGTGGTCGAGCCGGTCTGCTGCACGAGCCACGTCGCGATGGTCGGGGCGAACGCGCCGCCCAGGATCGCACCGATCGCGTAGGAGATCGACACGCCGGAGAACCGGATCGAGGCAGGGAAGAGCTCGGAGTACAGCGCCGCCTGGGGTCCGTACGTGAAGCCGAGGCCGATCGTGAGGATCGCGAGCCCGAGGAAGAGCAGCCAGATGTTGCCGGTGTTCACGAGCGGGAAGAGCAGGAACACACCGACGAGCTGCAGGATCCAGCCGGCGATGTAGGTCGTGCGCCGCCCGATCCGGTCGGAGATGAAGCCGGCGGCGAGCGTCGACAGCAGCCACGTCACGGCCGAGCCGGTGACGGCCCACAGCACCGGGCCGCGCTCGAGGCCGAGCGGCCCCTCGGGGTTGGTCGAGTAGCCCTGGATGTAGCCGCCCGTCGTCATGTACCCCACGGCGTTGTTGCCCGCGAAGACCAGCGCGGCGATGAGCACGAGCAGCGCGTGCTTGCGGAAGAGCTGGACGATCGGCATCCGCGCCTTCTCTTTGCGCTCGGCGAGCTCGGCGAACACCGGGCTCTCTTCGACGCGTCGGCGGACGTAGTAGCCGACCAGGATCAGCACCACGCTGAGCAGGAACGGCACGCGCCAGCCCCACTGCAGGAACTGGTCGCCGGGCGCGATCACGGTCATGAGCGCCATGACGCCCGATGCCAGCAGCAGGCCGAGCGGCACGCCGATCTGCGGCGACGCGCCGAAGGCCCCGCGGCGCGATTTGGGCGCGTGCTCGACCGCCATGAGCACCGCGCCTCCCCATTCGCCTCCGGCCGAGATGCCCTGCAGGATGCGCAGCAGCACGAGCAGGATCGGCGCGGCGATGCCGATCGCCTCGTACGTGGGCAGCACGCCGATGAGCGCCGTCGCCGTACCCATCAGGATCAGCGTCCACATCAGCACGAGCTTGCGCCCGTACTTGTCGCCGAAGTGGCCGGCCAGGAAGGCGCCGAGCGGGCGGAACAGGAAGCTCACACCGACGGTGGCAAACGCGATCAACGCGCTGTCGGCGCCCAGCGGGGCGAAGAACAGCTGCCCGAACACCAGGCCGACGGCCGTGGCGTAGATGAAGAAGTCGTACCACTCGACGGTGGTGCCGACGATCGTCGCGAAGACGACGCGTCGGCGGTCGACGGATGCGGCGATGGTGCCGGTGGGCGTGAAGCCCTCGGAGGATTGCGGGGTGCTCATGTGCGTGACTCCTGTGTCTGTGCGTGACGTCGTCGTCTCCGGTGGGCGGATCGGGATCGCTTGCCGGAACGTGCACGATCATATACGATTTCGGATACGACGCAACCGGTCGCCGGAGTGAGGGAGCTCAATGGACGAGAAAACGGATGCCGCGCCCCCGTCGAGCACGGGAGTCCCGGGCGATCCCCGGTTCGCCGCCCTCCCCGGTCGGCCCGGCAAGATCATCGCGATCCACCTCAGCTACGCGTCGCGCGCGGATCAGCGCGGACGCCGGCCGCAGCATCCGTCGTACTTCTTCAAGCCGTCGAGCTCCGTCGCCGCCTCCGGCAGCACGATCGAGCGGCCGGCCGGCACCGAACTGCTCGCGTTCGAGGGCGAGATCGCGCTCGTGATCGGTGCGCCGGCACGGCGGGTTCCGCTCGCCGCCGCCTGGTCGCACGTGGCGGCCGTCACCGCCGCAAACGACTTCGGGCTGTACGACCTGCGCGCCAACGACAAGGGGTCGAACGTGCGCTCCAAGGGCCGCGACGGGTACACGCCGATCGGACCGACGCTGATCAACGCCCGCGCAGTCGCTCCGGCGGCGCTGCGACTGCGCACGTGGCAGAACGGCGAGCTCGTGCAGGACGACACGTCGGCCGGCATGATCTTTCCTCTCGCCCAGCTCGTCGCCGACCTTTCGCAGCACTTCACCCTCGAGCCGGGCGACGTGATCCTCACCGGCACGCCTGCCGGCTCGTCGGTCGCCGTGCCCGGCGATGTGATCGAGGTCGAGGTCTCGGTCGACGGCGGACCGACCTCGGGACGGCTCGTCACCACGGTCGTGCAAGGCCAGGACGGGTTCGACCCCGAACTCGGGTCCGTTCCCGCCGCCGACGATCTGCAGCGCACCGAGGCGTGGGGCTCCCGCGAGGCCGCGGGCCTGCCACCAGAGGACGCGGGTCCGCCGCCCCAGCCGGCGCCCGCGACGGCCGACGCGGCGGTCACGAGATCCGGTGATTTCACCGAGGTAGGACGAATCTCGGCGGAATCTCCTACGCACGTGAAATCACCTGATTCGGTGACCGGACGGGGATTGACGGGGCCGGAACCGACGGGCCTCTCGCCCGAGCTGCGCGCCAAGCTCGAGGCCGCGCCCGTGGCTGGGCTGTCGGCACAGCTGCGCAAGCGCGGGCTGAACAACGTGCACATCGACGGCGTCTCGCCGCTGCATCCCACTCCCCTGAACGGCGCTACCCTGAACGGCGCTCCCCCGAACGGCGCTCCCTTGAGCAGCACTCCCTTGAGCGGCGCTCCCCTGGACAGCGCTGCGAAGCTGGTCGGCACCGCGCGCACGCTGCGCTTCGTGCCGAACCGTGAGGACCTCTTCGCCTCGCACGGCGGTGGCTACAACGCGCAGAAGCGCGCCTTCGATGCCGTGGGCGAGGGCGAGGTGCTCGTGATCGAGGCCCGTGGCGAGACCGGTTCGGGCACGCTCGGCGACGTGCTCGCGATCCGGGCGCACGCGCGCGGTGCGGCCGGCATCGTGACCGACGGAGGCGTGCGGGATGCCGCAGCCGTCGCCGCGGTCGGCATTCCGGTGTACTCCGCCGGCGCCCATCCCGCCGTGCTGGGTCGCAAGCACGTGCCGTGGGATGCCGACGTCGCCGTTGCCTGCGGCGGAGCGACGGTGCTTCCGGGCGATGTCGTCGTGGGCGACGCCGACGGGGTCATCGTGATTCCGCGCGCGATGGCCGAGGAGGTCCTCGACGCCGCACTCGCGCAGGAGGACGAAGACGCCTGGATCGCCGCGCGCGTCGCTGAGGGTCATCCCGTCGACGGTCTCTTCCCGATGAACGCCGAGTGGCGCGCACGTTTCGACGCCGACCGCGCGGACGAGGAGACGAGATGACCACCGAGACGCCGCTCACGTCGCAGAGCAAGTCGCAGCGCGCCTACCACTGGATCAAGGAGCGCATCGCGCGGCAGGAGTACACCCCCGGCTACCGGCTGGTGCTCGGCGCGATCGCCGGCGACCTCGACATGAGCGTCGTACCGGTGCGCGAGGCGATCCGTCAGCTCGAGGCCGAAGGCCTCGTCACGTTCGAGCGCAACGTCGGCGCGCGCGTGTCGATGGTCGACGACTCGCAGTACCGCCACAGCATGCAGGCGCTGTCGATCCTCGAGGGCGCTGCCACCGCGCTCGCGGCACGCCGGCTGACCGCCGACGACATACGCAACGCGCGCCGCATCAACGAGCTGATGATCGAGACGCTCGAGCACTTCGATCCGCGCGCGTTCACGTCGCTGAACCAGGAGTTCCACGCGGCGCTGTTCACCAGGTGCGCCAACCCGCGCATGCTCGAACTCGTGAACGCCGAGTGGGCGCGGCTCGGGCATCTGCGCGACTCGACGTTCAGCTTCGTGCCGGGCCGTGCCGCCGAATCCGTGCGCGAGCACGAAAACATCGTGCAGCTCATCGAGTCGGGTGCGCCCCTGGGCGAGATCGAGAAGGCCGCCCGGCGCCACCGTTCGGCGACCCTCGACGCCTACATGATCCACGAGCACCCCGACGAGGCACTGGGCCTGCCCGCGTTCTGACCGTCCGCGGATGCCGGGCACCCGGCATCCGTCCAAGATCCTCTCCCCATGAAGGAGCAACCCATGACCGACACCACCACACAGCTGGACGCACGGCACGTGCCCGACGGGCTCCCTGAGCGGATCCAGCACTATATCGACGGCGAGTTCGCAGGCTCGGCCGACGGCGACACGTTCGACGTGCTCGACCCGGTCACGAACGAGACCTATGTGCGTGCCGCCGCAGGCAAGAAGGCCGACATCGATCGGGCCGTCGCCGCCGCGCGACGCGCCTTCACCGAGGGACCGTGGCCCCGGATGCTGCCGCGCGAGCGATCGCGCGTGCTGCACCGCATCGCCGACATCGTCGAATCACGCGACGCGCGGCTCGCCGAGCTCGAGTCGTACGACTCCGGCCTGCCGATCACGCAGGCGCTCGGGCAGGCGCGGCGCGCGGCCGAGAACTTCCGCTTCTTCGCCGATCTGATCGTGGCGCAGGCCGACGACGCCTACAAGGTGCCGGGCCGGCAGATGAACTACGTCAACCGCAAGCCGATCGGCGTCGCGGGCCTGATCACGCCGTGGAACACGCCGTTCATGCTCGAGTCGTGGAAGCTCGGCCCCGCCCTCGCGACCGGCAACACCGTGGTGCTCAAGCCGGCCGAGTTCACGCCGCTGTCGGCGTCGCTGTGGGCGGGGATCTTCGAGGAGGCCGGGCTGCCGCAGGGGGTCTTCAACCTCGTCAACGGACTCGGTGAGGATGCCGGCGACGCGCTGGTGAAGCATCCGGATGTCCCGCTCATCTCGTTCACGGGCGAGAGCCGCACCGGGCAGATCATCTTCGGCAATGCCGCACCCTTCCTGAAGGGCCTCTCGATGGAACTGGGCGGAAAGAGCCCGGCCGTCGTGTTCGCCGACGCCGACCTCGAGGCCGCGATCGACGCCACCATCTTCGGCGTCTTCTCGCTCAACGGCGAGCGCTGCACGGCCGGCTCGCGCATCCTCGTCGAGCGCTCGGTCTACGACGAGTTCGTCGAGCGCTACGCCGCCCAGGCCGACCGGGTGACCGTCGGATACCCGCACGACCCGAAGACCGAGGTCGGCGCGCTCGTGCACCCGGAGCACTACGACAAGGTGATGTCGTACATCGAGATCGGCAAGACCGAGGCGCGGCTGGTCGCCGGCGGCGGCCGCCCCGACGGGTTCGAGACCGGCAACTTCGTGCGGCCGACGGTCTTCGCCGACGTCGCGCCGGAGGCCCGGATCTTCCAGGAGGAGATCTTCGGACCCGTCGTCGCGATCACCCCGTTCGACACCGACGAGGAGGCCCTCGCTCTTGCGAACGGCGTCAAGTACGGCCTCGCCGCCTACGTGTGGACCAACGACCTCAAGCGCGCCCACAACTTCTCGCAGGCCATCGAGGCCGGCATGGTGTGGCTCAACTCGAACAACGTGCGCGACTTGCGCACGCCATTCGGCGGGGTCAAGGCCTCGGGTCTCGGCCACGAGGGCGGCTACCGCTCGATCGATTTCTACACCGACCAGCAGGCCGTGCACATCACCCTCGGCCCGGCGCACAACCCCACGTTCGGCAAGGCCCCGGCTTGACGCCGCGCCGAGCCGTCGCAATCGGCCGCTCAGCGCCCCGCTGATGCGACCGGACGCGACGGCTCGGCAACACACGAAAGACAAGACACGCAAGGACGCGAAATGACCCACCGCGACGACATGATCCTCACCTCCTCGGGCTTCTACGTGAGCCAGGAGGCGCCGATCCACACCGACAACCCCATCCCCACGCCGACGAGCCCTGCGCCCGACATCCTGCGGTGCGCGTACATGGAGCTCGTCGTGACCGATCTGGCTGCGTCGCGCGTGTTCTACGTCGACGTGCTCGGACTGCACGTCACCGAGGAGAACGACGAGAGCATCTACCTGCGCTCGACCGAGGAGTTCATCCACCACAACCTCGTCGTGCGCCGGGGCCCGGTCGCGGCGGTCGCCGCCTTCTCGTACCGCGTGCGCACGCCCGAAGACCTCGACAAGGCCGTCGCGTTCTACGAAGAGCTCGGCTGCGAGGTGCGTCGCAACTCGGAGGGCTTCACGAAGGGCATCGGCGAGTCGGTGCGCGTGGTCGACCCGCTCGGGTTCCCGTACGAGTTCTTCCATGATGTGCAGCACGTCGAGCGGCTGTCGTGGCGCTACGACCTGCACACCCCCGGCGAGCTGGTGCGCCTCGACCACTTCAACCAGGTCACGCCGGACGTGCCCCGCGCGGTCAACTTCATGCAGAGCCTCGGCTTCCGCGTCACGGAGGACATCCAGGACGAGGCCGGCACGGTCTATGCGGCCTGGATGCGCCGGAAGCCCACCGTGCACGACACCGCGATGACCGGCGGCGACGGGCCGCGCATGCATCACGTCGCCTTCTCGACGCACGAGAAGCACAACATCCTCGCGATCTGCGACAAGCTCGGGGCACTGCGCCGCTCCGACGCGATCGAGCGCGGCCCCGGCCGCCACGGCGTGAGCAACGCGTTCTACCTGTACCTGCGCGACCCCGACGGGCACCGCGTCGAGATCTACACGCAGGACTACTACACCGGCGACCCCGACAACCCGGTCGTGACGTGGGACGTGCACGACAACCAGCGCCGCGACTGGTGGGGCAACCCGGTGGTTCCGTCGTGGTACACCGAGGCTTCCCTCGTCCTCGACCTCGACGGCAACCCGCAGCCGGTCGTCGCGCGCACCGACGAGTCCGAGATGGCCGTCACGATCGGCGCCGACGGCTTCTCGTACACGCGCCCCGACGAGAAGGCCGAGGAGCTGCCCAGCTGGAAGCAGGGCGAGTACAAGCTCGGCCACCAGCTCTGACGCGTCGCCCGTGCCTGACTCCTGAGAAGCGGGCGCGGATGGCCCTCCTGGCCGATCCGGCGGGGTGCGACCGCGTGATTTCAGGAGTTGCGTACGGCGAAGCTGAGAGACGGACGAGCGCGATCATTGAGGAGGACGGATGCTGACACCCGAGGTCATCCAGCAGCTCGCGGAGGAGCTGGCCGAGGCCGACCGCACGCACGGCGTGATCCCCCGCATCACCGCACGGCACCCGGACGCGACGGTCGAGGACTCGTACGCGATCCAGGGCGTGTGGCGCGACCGCATGATCGCGGACGGCCGCCGCCTCGTCGGGCGCAAGATCGGGCTGACGTCCAAGGCGATGCAGCAGGCCACCGGCATCACCGAGCCGGACTACGGCGTGATGTTCGACGACACCGTGTACCGCTCCGGCGCCGAGATCCCGGTCGACCGCTTCTCGAACGTGCGCATCGAGGTCGAGCTCGCGTTCGTGCTGAAGGCGCCGCTCGAAGGCCCCGACTGCACCCTCGACGACGCCCTCGCCGCGATCGACTACGCCGTGCCCGCTCTGGAGGTGCTCAACTCGCACATCGAGCTCGAAGGGCGCACGATCGTCGACACGATCGCCGACAACGCCGCGTACGGCGCGATGATCCTCGGCACGGTGCACAAGCGTCCTGACGAGATCGACCTGCGCTGGGTCCCCGGCGTGCTGGCCCGCAACGGCGAGATCGAAGAGACCGGCGTCGCGGCGGGTGTGCTCGGCCACCCCGCGACCGGCGTCGCGTGGCTCGCCGACAAGTTCCACCAGCACGGTGCGCGCCTCGAGGCGGGCGAGATCATCCTCGCCGGATCGTTCACCCGCCCCATGTGGGTGGCGCGGGGCGATAGCGTGCTGTGCGACTACGGACCCATGGGAGTGATCGAATGCCGCTTCGTCTGACGCCGACCTTCCGTGCCGCACTGGCCGAGGCATCCGGACCCCTCACGGGCATGTGGGTGTGCTCCGGTTCGCCGCTCGTGGCCGAGATCTGTGCCGGTTCCGGCCTGGACTGGCTGCTCATCGACATGGAGCACTCCCCCAACGGTCTCGAGTCGGTGCTGTCCCAGCTGCAGGCTGTCGCCGCGTACCCCGTGACGCCCGTCGTGCGCGTGCCCATCGGCGATGTCGTGACGATCAAGCAGGTGCTCGACCTCGGAGCCCAGAACCTGCTCGTGCCGATGGTGTCATCGAGGACGGATGCCGAGGCCGCCGTCGCGGCGGTGCGCTATCCGCCGCGTGGCACGCGTGGGGTGGGCTCGGCTCTGGCGCGCTCGGCGCGGTGGAACCGCGTCGACGACTACCTGACCGACGCCGACGAGCACGTTTCGCTGTTCGTGCAGATCGAGACCGCCGCCGGCGTCGACGCGGCCGCCGAGATCGCCGCCGTCGACGGCGTCGACGGCGTCTTCGTGGGCCCGAGCGACCTCGCCGCCTCGATGGGTCTGCTCGGGCAGCAGACGCACCCTGACGTCATCGCGGCGGCCCTGCGCGTCTTCGAGGCGGTGCGCGCGACGGGAAAGCCGGTCGGCGTCAACGCGTTCGACCCGGCCGCGGCGGACGCGTACCTCGAGGCGGGGGCGTCGTTCATCCTCGTCGGCGCCGACACCGCGCTGCTCGCCCGCGGCTCCGAGGCGCTCGCCGCCCGCTTCGTCCCGGCCGACACCGGCCCCGAGCGCGCCTCGTACTGACCCCCGCCCCGGGTCGGAGGCATCCGCTCGCGCCGGCGCGGTGTTCGCAATTCAGGAGGGATGGCGGCCGCTTGGGTCGTCGGCCGCGGAATTCCGCGGTCCGCCCGCGGCGAGCCGAGGGTTCTTGCTGAGTTGTGCGCAGTCGCAGGCCGCGCACGAGTCGTGGCACAGTGAATCCATGAAGAAGTGGGTCGTGCGGTTCGTTTCACTGCTCGTGTTCAACGTCGTCGTGCTGCTGCTGATCGGGTGGCTCACCCCGGCTCGCGTCGGCTGGGCGGCATTGTGGGCCGGCATCGTGCTGACCGCGATCGTCATCTGGATCAAGCCGCTCGTCGAGAAGTGGTTCCGCTCGATGGCGGCCCGCTCGGCCGGGCGCCGCACCCGCGCCGGCGAGAAGCTGGTCGAAGCGCTCCTCGCCTTCGCCGTGGCGTTCCTGGTGTGGATCGGCACCGTGCTGCTGACCGGCGTCTCGATCGGCGGCGGGATCTTCGGCGCCTTCTGGGGCTACGTGCTGCCGCCCGTCTTCCTCCTCATCGGCTGGGCGATCTACGGGGCCGTCGACGACAGGGTCGAGTCGCAGGCAGGGGCCTTGTACGACAGGGCGACGGGCACCAAGACCGTGGCCACCGACGCAACCGCCCCCGCGGCACCGCGGCCCGAGTCATCCGCCGCCCGAAGCAAACGGGACGACGGCCTCACCGAGGAGCAGCGCCGCATGCTCGACGAACTCGGCAAGTCCTGATTCTCGCCGGCTGTCGATTGCCGGGGCGCTGGATCGTCATCGCAGTGTCACTGTTCCGACGAAAGGACACATCATGCGGTACACCCTTCTGCTGCACTACCCCGAAATGACCCCGGACGACCTCGGCCCCGAGGCGCTCGCCGAAGGCATGCGCGAGTTCGACGCCTACGCCGCAGCGCTCGACGCGGCGGGCGTGCTCGTATCGGCCGAGGTGCTGCAGCCCTCCTCGGCCACCACCACCGTGACCGCCCAGGGCGGCACCCTGCGCGTGCAGGACGGGCCCTTCGCCGACACCAAGGAGCAGATCGGCGGCACCTTCGTGATCGACGTCGATGACCTCGACGCCGCCATCGGCTGGGCCGGCAAGGCGCCCTCGGTGAGCTGGGGCACCGTCGAGATCCGTCCGACCATGACCCGGTTCCACGACGGCGCGTGGACGGCGTTCGCGGGCTGATGCCCATCGTCCCCACGCCCCCTCCAGTCGCCGTCCCCACGGCCCCTCCACTCGCCGCTGACGCGTCGAGCGGAGCCTCCGGCCGCGTGGGCCCAGGCGCGTCGAGCGGAGCCTCCGGGCGCGTGGGCCCAGCCGACGACGCACGGGAGGCGGCCGCGTTCGCCGCCCGTGCGTCGTACGGCCGCATCCTGGCCATGGTCGCCGCCGCCACCGGAGACGTCACCACCGCCGAAGACGCCCTCGCCGACGCTTTCGAGCGGGCGCTGACGATATGGCCCGATGCCGGCATCCCCGCCAATCCCGAAGGGTGGCTGTTCACCGTGGCCCGCAACCGCCTGCGCGACATGTTCCGCTCCGCGGCGCACCGCACCGGCACGCCCCTCGACGAGTCACTGGAGGCGACACTCGCCGACCCCGACCGTCTCGACGCGTCGGACGTCCTCGAGAGACGCGACGCGATTCCCGACAAGCGCCTCGAGCTGCTCTTCGCCTGCGCGCACCCCGCGATCGATCCGGCCATCCGCACGCCGCTCATGCTGCAGACCGTGCTCGGCTTCGAAGCGGCCGACGTCGCCCGGGCGTTCGGGGTGGAGCCGGCGACGATGGCGCAGCGGCTGGTGCGGGCCAAGCGCCGCATCCGCGACACCGGCATCCCGTTCCGGGTGCCGACGCGGGCCGACATGCCCGCGCGGCTCGAGGCCGTGCTCGAGGCGATCTACGGTGCGTACGCGATCGACTGGCTCGACGATGCCCGTCATGAGCAGGCCGGCGATCCGCGCCTGACGATCGCCGACGAGGCCCGCTGGCTCGCGGTGCTGACCGCCAGCCTGCTCGAGGACGAACCCGAGGCGTGGGGTCTGGCAGCCCTCCTCACCTACGCGCAGTCCCGCGTCCCGGCACGCGCGACGAGCCCATGGCCGCCGCTGGACGAGCAGGATCCCGCGCTGTGGGACCGCGCCCTCATCGCCGAGGCCGCCGCACTCCTGCGCCGGGCCTCCGCGCTGGGTCGGCCGCTCGGCCGGTTCCAGCTCGAGGCGGCGATCCAGGCCGTGCACTGCGACCGCGCGCGCACCGGCGAGCTCGACGTCGACGCACTCGTGAAGCTGTACCGAGGTCTCGTAGCGATCGCCCCGACCGACGGCGCTCGCGCCGCCCTCGCCGCAGCCGAAGCCCGAGTGGTCTGAGCCTGCGACGGCGGGGGCGGCATCCGCCCATCCCGCCCCGTAACAATCCGACCTGCGCGGCCGGTCCTGCCCCGCAGTAGCCAAGATGGAGTGCATCGGGCCGCGACAGCACGCGCCCCGCACACACCCGACCTTGGAGGCATCATGTCGCGTCGCACTCGCCTGCTCCGTCTCACCGTCGCCGGCGCCGCCGCGCTCGCGCTGGCCGGCTGTGCGTCGACCGCCGCCCCCGCCGGCACGGACTCCGGCTCGGACGAAGGCTGGGTCACGCCCGGGAAGATCACCATCGCCACCGGCGAGCCCGCCTACTACCCCTGGGTCATCGATGACGACCCCGCGTCGGGTGAGGGCTTCGAAGCCGCGGTGGCTTACGCCGTCGCCGAGCAGCTCGGCTTCGCGGCGGAGGACGTGGTCTGGGTGCGCACCGGATTCGAAGAGGCCATCGCCCCCGGCCCGAAGGACTTCGACGTCAACCTGCAGCAGTTCTCGATCACCGATGAGCGCAAGGAGTCGGTCGATTTCAGCTCGCCGTACTACGAGACGACGCAGGTCGTGGTGACGACGGCATCGTCTCCGGCCGCCGACGCCACGTCGATCGCCGATCTTCAGGACCTGCTCATCGGCGCGCAGACCGGCACGACGAGCTACACCACGATCGAGTCCGTCATCCAGCCCACGCAGAGCGCGCAGGCGTTCAACACGAACGACGACGCCAAGCTCGCCCTCGAGAACGGCCAGGTCGACGCGATCGTCGTCGATCTGCCGACGGCGTTCTACATCTCGGGCGTCGAGCTCACCGACGGCGTGCTCGTGGGCCAGCTGCCCAACCCGGATGGCGAGACCGGAGACGAGTTCGGATTCGTGCTCGCCAAGGACTCCCCGCTGACAGACGAGGTGACCGCCGCGGTGGACGCGCTGCGCGAGGACGGCACGCTCGACGAGCTCGCGGCCGAGTGGCTCGGCGGCGAGGGCCAGGCGCCGCTGCTGCAGTGAGCACGCGCGCCGCTACCCTGGCCGGATGACTCCCGCTCCCGGCAGCGCCGCGGCCGACCGCGCACGCGGGGCTGCGACCGACCCCGCCACGCCGGCCCGCGAGGTCGGCAGCGCGCCCCGCGAGGTGAGTTCCGTCGAGCTCGAGCGCCGTGCGTTCCGCAAACGACAGGGCGCGGCATCCGTCGCGATCAGCGTCGTGTCGACACTCGTGCTGGCCGTGCTCGCGTGGCTGCTCGTCATCAACACGCCCGGCTGGGCGCGCGTGCAGCAGCAGTTCTTCGATCCCGAGATCGCGCTGGCCTCGATGCCTCGTGTGTGGGACGGGTTCCTGCTGAACCTGCGCGTGCTCGCGATGTCGGCGGTGCTCGTCCTGGTGTTCGGGCTGCTGCTGGCGACGCTGCGGACGCTGCGTGGCGCCGTCTGGCTGCCGTTGCGGGCGGTGGCAGCCGCGTACACCGACGTCTTCCGCGGCATTCCGCTGATCATCGTCCTCTACCTCGTGGGATTCGGCATCCCCGGGCTTCAGATGATCCCGGTGCGCATGCCCACGGAGTTCTGGGGCACGATCGCCATCACGCTCACGTATTCGGCGTACGTGTCGGAGGTGTTCCGCGCCGGCATCGAGGCGGTGCATCCGTCCCAGCGCCACGCCGCGCGGTCCCTCGGACTCTCGCATGGCCAGTCGATGCGGCTGGTCGTCGTGCCGCAGGCGTTCCGCAAGGTGACGCCCGCCCTCATGAACGACTTCGTCGCGATGCAGAAGGACGTCGGCCTCATCTCGCTCCTGGGCGCGGTGGATGCCGTGCGCGCGGCACAGATCGAGACCGCGGCGTACTTCAACTTCACGCCCTACGTCGTGGCGGCGCTGCTGTTCGTGCTGCTCGCGATCCCCACCATCCGGCTCACCGACTGGTACACCGCGCGGGTGCGCGCCCGCGAGCAGGTCGGGGGCATCGTATGAGTGCCCCCGTGCTGCGCCTCGAGGACGTCTGGAAGTCCTTCGGCGATCACGACGTGCTCCGCGGCATCCATCTGTCGGTCGCGCCCGGTGAGGTGGTCGCCCTGATCGGCGCGAGCGGCTCGGGCAAATCCACGCTCCTGCGCACCGTCAATCTGCTCGAGCCGATCGACGACGGCCGCATCTGGCTCGGCGACACGGACATCAGCGACCCTCGCGTGGGTGCCGATGCCGTGCGGTCGCGGATCGGCGTGGTGTTCCAGCAGTACAACCTCTTCCCGCACCTGTCCGTGCAGCGCAACATCACCCTCGCACTTCGTCACGTGCACCGCCTGGGCAGGAGGGAGGCGGATGCGGCGGCCACCGCGCTTCTGGAGCGCGTGGGTCTCGCCGACAAGGCCGACGCGCATCCCGACCGGTTGTCGGGCGGTCAGCAGCAGCGGGTGGCGATCGCACGTGCGGTGGCCACCTCGCCGGAGCTGCTGCTGCTGGACGAAGTCACCTCTGCGCTGGACCCCGAACTCGTGGGCGAAGTGCTGGACCTGGTGCGCGATCTGGCCGATGACGGCATGACGATCGTGATGGCCACGCACGAGATGGCGTTCGCGCGTGACGTCGCCGATCGCGTCGTGTTCCTCGACGCCGGCCGCATCCTCGAGGAGGGTCCACCCGCCGAGGTCTTCGGTGCGCCGCGTGAGGAACGCACGCGGGCATTCCTCGCGCGATTCACCACCTGAGGGTCGCGGCAGCTCTCAGGCGAGGGTGCGCTCGGCGGCCTCGACGACGTTGGTCATGAGCAGGGCCACCGTCATCGGGCCGACGCCGCCCGGGTTGGGCGAGAGCCAGCCGGCGACATCGGCGACATCGGGGTGCACGTCGCCGTGGACCTTCGACTTGCCCGTCTCGGGGTCGCTCTCGCGCGTGACGCCGACGTCGAGCACCGCGGCACCCGGCTTCACGTCCTCGGCGCGGACGATGTGCTTGACGCCCGCGGCCCCGACGATCACGTCCGCCTGTCGCAGGTGATGCCCGAGATCGGTCGTGCCGGTGTGGGTGAGCGTGACCGTGGCGTTGTACTCGCGGCGCGTCAGCAGCAGGCCGATCGAGCGACCGATGGTGACGCCGCGACCGACGATCACGACATGCTTGCCGGCCAGGTCGTACCCGTTGCGCACGAGCAGCTCGATCACGCCGCGCGGGGTGCAGGGCAGCGGCGAGGTGATCGGGGTGTTCACGTTGAGCACGAGGCGGCCGAGGTTCGTCGGGTGAAGGCCGTCGGCGTCCTTCGACGGATCGATGCGCTCGAGGATGGCGTCGGTGTCGAGGTGCTTCGGCAGCGGCAGCTGCACGATGTAGCCATGGCAGGCCGGGTCGGCGTTGAGCTCGTCGATGAGGGCTTCGACCTGCTCCTGCGTGGCGTCGGCGGGCAGTTCGCGCTGGATCGAGTTCATGCCGATCGACTCGGACTGCTTGTGCTTCATTCCGACGTAGAGCTGGGATGCCGGGTCGGCCCCGACGAGCACCGTGGCGATGCCCGGCACCACGCCGCGTTCGCGCAGTGCGGCGACCCGTTCGGCGAGCTCCTTCTTGATCGCGTCGGCGGCGGCCCGCCCATCGAGGACGCGTGCTGTCATGTCGTGCTCCTTCGCGGTCGCGCGGAGAACCCGCGGCTCATATAACTATGGCCATAGGTACTTGCCCGAGGCAAGCACGCTTCCATTCAGTAGTGCAGGCCGGGGTAGAGCGGGAAGGCGGCGGTCAACGCGGCGACACGCAAGCGCAGCCCGGCGACGTCGGCGCCCGGCAGCAGGGCGAGCGCGATGACGTCGGCGACCTCGGTGAACTCGGCGTCGCCGAACCCGCGGGTCGCGAGGGCAGGCGTGCCGATCCGCAGACCCGAGGTGACCATCGGCGGCCGCGGGTCGTTCGGCACGGCGTTGCGGTTGACGGTGATGTGGATCTCGTGCAGCAGATCCTCGGCCTGCTTGCCGTCGATCTGGGCGCCCCGCAGGTCGACGAGCACGAGGTGCACGTCGGTGCCTCCCGAGCGGACCGAGATGCCGGCATCCGTCACATCCTGCTGCGACAGCCGATCGGCGAGGATGCGCGCGCCGCGCAGCACCCGTTCCTGCCGCTCGGCGAACTCCGGGGTCGCGGCGAGCTTGAACGCGGTCGCCTTCGCGGCGATCACGTGCATGAGGGGTCCGCCCTGCTGGCCGGGGAACACCGCGGTGTTGATCTTCTTGGCGAGCTCCGCGTCGTTGGTGAGGATGAACCCCGAGCGGGGGCCGCCGATCGTCTTGTGCACCGTCGACGAGACGACGTGCGCGTGCGGCACCGGGTTGGGGTGCAGGCCCGCGGCGACGAGTCCGGCGAAGTGCGCCATGTCGACCCACAGGTAGGCGCCGACCTCGTCGGCGATCTCGCGGAAGCGGGCGAAGTCGAGCTGACGCGGGTACGCCGACCAGCCCGCGATGATGACCTTGGGCTTGTGCTCACGGGCGAGCCTCGCCACCTCGTCCATGTCGACGGTCGAGCTCTCGGGGTCGACGCCGTACGCGACGATGTTGTAGAGACGGCCCGAGAAGTTGATCTTCATGCCGTGCGTGAGGTGGCCGCCCTGGTCGAGCGAGAGCCCGAGCAGCGTGTCGCCGGGCCGGGCGATCGCGTGCAGCACCGCCGCGTTGGCGGTCGCTCCGGAGTGCGGCTGGACGTTGGCGAACCCGGCGCCGAAGAGGGCCTTCGCGCGCTCGATCGCCAGCTCCTCCGCGACGTCGACCTCTTCGCAGCCGCCGTAGTAGCGGCGTCCGGGATAGCCCTCGGCGTACTTGTTCGTCAGTACCGAGCCCTGCGACTCGAGCACCGAGACCGGCACGAAGTTCTCGGAGGCGATCATCTCGAGGTAGCCGCGCTGGCGCTCCAGCTCGCGCTCGAGCACTTGAGCGATCTCGGGATCGACCTCGGCGAGGGGGGCGTTGAAGAACTGATCGGTCATGGGATCTCCTGACTCACGGCTTTCTGGTGCGGCACGGGGTGCCGGGAATCACATCGGCCCAGGCGTGCGGTCGAATGCCGTAGTCAGTCGCTCCCCGATGGTGGCCCACCTCAACGCCAGTCGCGACCCCCCGAGCATAACCGATAGGCTGAGCTCACGCCTTTTGTTAGGACGCTTTACATGCAACGCTTCCGACGAACCGTCGCCGGGGAATGAACCGGCGCCGACGGACGGCCCTGTTCGCCGCGTTCCTCGCGGCGGCGCTGGCCGGCTGCGCGCCGGCGGCGCAGAATGGAGACACTGTGCGTGTGCCCCCCGTCGTTCCCGCCCCCGCCTCGATCGAGGCGACCGGGGCCGCGTTCGCCCTCGACGCCTCGACCGCGGTCGAAGGGGATCCGGATGCCGCGGCCTCCCTCGCCGCGGTGGTCCGGGCGCGCACGGGTCTCGGCCTGGGCGACGCGAACGGTTCCGGCGGCGGGCTGATCGACCTGCGGGTCGCGGCCGGCGGCGCCCCGGAGTCGTATCGCCTGACCGTCGCCGAGAGCGGTGTCGTCGTCACCGGCGCGGATGCGGCCGGGCTCTTCTACGGCGTGCAGACGCTCGGCCAGCTCCTCACACGCGACGGCGACCGCTGGGTCGTTCCCGGCATCACGATCGAGGACGCGCCGCGCTTCGCCTACCGCGGCGTGATGCTCGACGTCGCGCGGCACTTCCACTCCCTCTCGACGGTCAAGGCGTACATAGACCGGGCCGCCTCGCTGAAGTTCAACGCACTGCATCTGCACCTCAGCGACGACCAGGGGTGGCGCATCCACCTCGACTCGCGTCCCGAGCTCACCGCGCGGGCCAGCAGCACCGCCGTGGGCGGCGACACCGGTGGCGGCTTCTACTCCAAGGCCGACTACCGCGAGATCGTGGAGTACGCGGCATCCCGTCACCTGATCGTGGTCCCCGAGATCGACATGCCCGGTCACACGCACGCGGTGGGGCTGGCGTATCCGGAACTCGCGGAGGCGCCGGTGCTGAGCGACGACATCCGCGAGACGGCGCGCGTGTACGGCGGCGGGCTGCCGGTGGCGGGCACCCCGTACGGAGGCATCGCGGTGGGCTTCTCGTCGCTGAAGATCCACGACGAGGCGACGTACGACTTCGTCGCCGACGTGTTCGGCGAGCTCGCGGCGATGACGCCCGGCCCCTACCTTCACCTCGGCGGCGACGAGGCGCTGGGCACATCGGCGGAGGACTTCGCGACCTTCGTGGCGCGGGCGAGCGACATCATCGCCGACCTCGGCAAGGTCCCGGTCGCCTGGCACGAGGTGGGTGCGGCCGAGAACATCGCCGACACCACGATCGGCCAGTACTGGGGCTACATGGTGCCGACGGACGGCATGGACGACCGTGCCCGCGCGTTCGTCGCGAACGGATCGCAGCTGATCCTCTCCCCCGCCGACGCGATCTACCTCGACATGAAGTACCCGCCTTCGAGCTCCGACGTGGCCGGCCCGTCGCTGGGACTCGAATGGGCCAACGGACCGACCAGCGTCGAGCGGGCATACTCGTGGGAGCCGTCGGATGTCATCGCGGGCATCGACGACGCCGACATCCTGGGCGTCGAGGCGCCGCTGTGGACCGAGACCATCCGCGACCTCGACGACATCGACGTCATGGCGTTTCCGCGCATCGCCGCCGCGGCCGAAGCGGCCTGGTCTCCGGCGACCGGAGCGAGCCACCTGCGCACGTGGGCGTCGTTCCGCGAGCGCGTCGGCGCGCTCGGCCCGCTGTGGTCGAGCCTTGGCATCGGATTCCACGCGTCCGACGAGATCCCCTGGGCCACCGAATGAGCACTCTCGTCCACTCGGTGCACGTGTTCGGATCGGCCGAAGCCGACCCCGACGACGTCGGCGCGTGGGTCCTCTTCGACGGCGGGCGGGTCTCCGCTGTCGGCTCCGGTGAACAGCGGCCGCCGGCGGACGAGATCGTCGACGGCGGGAACGGATGCCTCGTCCCCGGCTTCATCGACATCCACGTGCACGGCGGGGGCGGCGTCAGCTTCGAGGACGGTATCGAGGCGATCCGCACTGCCCGTGGGCTGCACCGCGCCCACGGCACGACGCGTGCCGTCATCTCGCGGGTCACCGCCTCGATAGACGACCTCGTGGCGCACGCGGCCATGGTCGCCGACCTGTGCGAGGCGGATGCCACGATCCTCGGTTCTCACCTGGAGGGACCGTTCCTCGACCCTGGGCACAAGGGTGCGCACTCCGAAGCACTGCTGCGCGCGCCGGACCCGGCATCCGTCGATCGCCTTCTCGAAGCCGGCCGCGGCACCATCCGGCAGGTCACCCTGGCTCCCGAGCTGCCCGGCGCCGACGACGCCATCAGCCGCCTCACGGCGGCGGGAGTGGCCGTGGCGGTGGGACACACCGACGCCGACGCTGCCACCACCCGTCGCGCCTTCGACGCCGGCGCGACGCTGCTGACCCACGCCTTCAACGCGATGCGCGGCATCCATCACCGTGCACCGGGACCTGTGGTCGTGGCCCTTCGTGATGAGCGCGTCACGCTCGAGATCATCGCCGACGGGGTTCACGTCGATCCGGATCTCATCGCCACGGTGTTCGCGGCCGCGCCGGACCGCGTCGCCCTGGTGACCGACGCGATGGCGGCTGCCGGTGCGCACGACGGGCACTACGAGCTCGGTGGCCTGGCCGTCAACGTGGTCGACGGCGTGGCCCGGTTGCAGGACGGCGGGGCGATCGCAGGCTCGACGCTCACCCAGGATGAGGCGGTCCGCCGCGTCGTCAGCGCCGGTGTGCCGCGGGCGCTCGCCTTCGCGGCAGCCGCATCGGTGCCGGCGCGAGCGATCGGGCGTGCCGATCTCGGACGCCTCGGCATCGGAGCGACCGCCGACGCGGTGCTGTTGACGCGGGAGCTGACAGTGGAGACGGTCTGGGTCGACGGCGTCGCGGTCGCATCGGCGTGACGCTTCAGGCCGAGCAGACGGCCGACAAGATGTAGGCGGGGCCGGAGGTCCCTCCCCCGAGTTACCTCCGAGCCCCGCCGGGTCCGCGGCTGGGCCGCGGCGGCGCGCATCTTCATGCCCCACGCACGAGATCGGGCGCACCACTCTGACGAAAGAGACGGGGCCAGGGCGAATCTATTACGCGACTTCGCAGAGTTTCCTCTGGCATCAGGCTGGCAGCGGCGGCCCGGCCTGGTCAAACTGCGTGGCAGCGGCGACAATGGACCCACACGCGGCGCCCGTCGGACTCCGCGCCGGGGAGCGCCGGGGAGCACCTGCCGACGTCGTCGCACCACTGGGGAACACATGGACCACGAAGAAGTGCGACAGCGCGAGACGGTCGCGCTCGGCGACGCCGACCTCGTCCTGCGCACGCGATCGGGCGATGCCGGTGCGTTCGGTGAGCTGTGGCGCCGCCATTACCGCGCGGGCGTCACCGTCGCGCGCAACCTGACTTCGAGCCTGGATGCCGACGACCTCGTGCAAGAGGCTTACACGCGCATCTACCAGTCCATCGTGGCCGGCGGCGGGCCGACCGGCTCGTTCCGCGCCTACCTCTTCACCAGCATCCGCAACACCGCCGCCGCGTGGGGACGCGCGCGGCGCGAGACCGCCTACGACGAACTCGACCACGTCGAAGACGCGGCAGTACGCGACGACAGCGACGCCGCGCTGGACCGCAGCCTCACCCATCAGGCCTTCCGCAGCCTCCCGATCCGGTGGCAGGAGGTGCTCTGGTACTCCGAGATCGAGCAGATGAAGCCCGCCGAGATCGCGCCGCTGCTCGGGCTCAAGCCGACTGCGGTCGCGCAGCTGACGTTCCGCGCCAGAGAGGGCCTGCGCGAAGCGTGGGTGCAAGCGCACCTGCGCGCCGTCGCGGACGGATCCGACTGCCAGTGGACGATCGAGCGCCTGGGAGCGTACGCCCGCCGCAACCTCGGCCGGCGCGATCGCGGCAAGGTCGAGCGGCATCTGGAGTCGTGCGTGCGTTGCGGGGTCGTGGCGAGCGAGGCCGAGGAGGTCTCTGGCCGGCTGGCGCTGATCCTGCTGCCGCTCGCGTTGGGCGCCACCGGAACGGCCGGCTACCTCGCCACGGTGCAGGGCGGCGGAGCGCCGATCCTGGCGCTGGCCGCGATGCCCTCGAGTGTGATGTCCGGCGCGGTCGTCGCGCCCGCTGGAGCGACGTCGGGCGTGGCCGGAGCTTCCGCCGCATCCGTCGGATCGGCCGCCGTGACGGGCGCCGGCGTCGCGGGAAGCGCTGCCGGCACCACCGCTGTCGCCGCCGGGGCCGCGTCGGCCTCCGCGCTGGCGAGCATCGGCGCGACGACGGGCATTGCCGCAGCGGGGCTCGTGGTCGTAAGCGGTGTCGTGGCGGCGGCTGTCGGGCTGCCTGCGCTCGTGTCCCCCGCGGACACCCCCGACAAGACGACCATCTCCGACACCGTGCCGGCCGGAGACGAGTCGGTCGGCGGTGCGGAGGGGACCGGAGAGTCCACGGACACGACGCAGATCGCCGATCGGTCCGGGCCGGATCCCGCCGACATCCCTGTCCTGCCCGAAGCGCCCGACGACGATTCTGGGACGGACGGCGCGGCCGGGGGCGCAGAACCCGGCACGTCCGCCGACGGCAATCCGGCACCGGGCGCCGGAACGCCCGCGAACCCCGACACGGGCACTCCGGCGAACCCGGGCACAGGACCCGGTACCGGCAACGGCACGCCGAGCAACAGCACCGGCGGGACGACGGGCAACGGCACGCCGAGCTTCGGCAACGGCAACGGCAACGGCGGAACGACGGGCAACGGCACGCCGAGCCTCGGCAACGGCAACGGCGGAACGACCGGCAACGGCACGCCGAGCCTCGGCAACGGCAACGGCAACGGCAACGGCAACGGCAACGGCGGAACGACGGGCAACGGCACCCCGCCTCACGGCACTCGCGGCGGCAACGGCGGCAACACGGGACCGGGAACCGGCGACGTGCCCCAAGGACTCGGCGACTCCCCCTCCACAGCGGCAGCACCGATGGCGCAGGTGCCCGCAAACCAGGGCACGTCCCGAGCCCCCGCGGGAGCCGCATCCGCCCCGACCAGGGTGGCGCCGGCGAAACCTCCGAGCAACGCCTCCCCGGAAGCCCCCGCCGCAGCGCCCACCGAGACCGATCCGATCGCCGGCACTCCCGCGCCCTGATCGCACGGGCACCGACTCCCTGGCCGATGATCCGCGACGAAGCGGCGTCCTAAACTGGGAACATGTCCGACACGCCCCCTGTCACACCCGCCACACCCGCCGGAACGGCGCCGGGAACGCGGACACCCCTGACGGCGGTCGACATCGTCGCGTTCCTCTGCGAGATCTTCGCCTTCGCCACCCTCGCGCTGTGGGGCTTCACGATGTGGCCCTTCCCGTGGAACATCGTCGCCGGCATCGCCGCGCCCGTGGCCGCGATCCTCGCGTGGGCCCTGTTCGTGTCGCCCCGCGCCGTCGTCGCGGTCCACCCGTTCGTCCGCGCGCTCGTCGAGCTCCTCGTGTACGCGTCCGCCACGGTCGCGTGGTGGATGATGGGCAACGCCTGGATCGGACTGGCATTCGGCGTGGTCGCCGTGACGGTCGGCGTCATCGCCGGACGGCGTCGTCTCGCATGACCGAACCCTCGATGACAGCGCCGATCGAGGCATCCGCCCTCGCCACCCCTGGCTCCGACGTGGTCGGGCTCCTGCGCGACGCCCTGGGCGATCGCGTCGACACCTCCCCGGCTTCGCTCGCCGCGGCACGGGCCGACAAGTCCGGGCACGCGGCATCCGGTCTCCCCTTGGCGGTGATTCGTGCGCGCTCGGTCGAAGACGTGCAGCAGACGCTGCGCATCGCGACTGCGACCTCCACGCCGGTCGTGACCCGTGGGGCGGCCACGGGTCTCGCCGGCGGCGCCAACGCGGGCCACGGCGAGATCGCCCTCTCGCTGCGTGAGATGGACCGCATCCTCGAGGTGCACGCCGACGACCTGCTGGCGGTCGTCGAGCCGGGCATCCTCAACGCCGACCTCAACGCCGCGCTCGCCGAGTACGGACTGTGGTGGGCTCCCGATCCGGCGAGCCGCGCGATCTCGACGGTCGGCGGCAACATCGCGACGGGCGCCGGCGGTCTGCTGTGCGCCAAGTACGGAGTCGTGCGCGACGCCGTGCTCGGCGTGGACCTCGTTCTCGCCGACGGCCGCCTGATGCGCCTCGGACATCGCACCGTCAAGGGTGTCACGGGCCTCGACCTGACGTCGCTCGTCATCGGGTCGGAGGGCACGCTCGGGGTCATCGTCGGCGCGACGCTCAAGCTGCGACGCCTCGTGCCCGGCGGCGTGTGCACGGTCGCGGCGACCTTCCCCGACGTGCGGCGCGCGGCCGAGGCATCCGCCGCCGTCACCGCGTCGGGGGTACAGCCCGCGATCATGGAGCTGATGGATGCCGCCTCCCTGGCGGCGGTCCATGCCCTGCTCTCGCTCGAGCCGCCGACACCGGGCGCCGCCCAGCTGACCATCCAGACCGACGGACCAGCGGCCGCCGCCGAGGCGGACGCGATCGCGGCCGTGCTGCGGGCGACCGGCGGCACCGTCGCGATGTCGCACGACCGCGCGGAGGGCGAGCGGCTGCTCACGATCCGGCGCTCGATGCACCCGGCGATGGAGTCGCTGGGCACCGCCCTGATCGAGGACGTCTCAGTGCCTCGCAGCGCCCTGCCCGCGATGTTCGACGAGATCGCCCGCGTCGAGCGCGAACATGGGATCACGATCCCGACCGTGGCCCACGCCGGCGACGGCAACCTGCACCCCAACTTCATCTTCGACGGCGAGCCCGACGAGTTCGGCGTGATCGAGGCGCCGCCGTACGTGTGGGCCGCCGCCGACGACCTGTTCCGGGCCGCGCTCCGGCTCGGCGGCACCCTCACCGGCGAGCACGGCGTGGGCGTGCTCAAACGCCGCTGGCTCGCCGACGAGCTCGGCGACGATCAGTGGGAGCTGCAGCGGCAGATCACGCGGGTCTTCGACCCACAGGGCATCCTCAACCCGGGCAAGGTCTTCACGCCCTGACGGGCCCGGGTACCCCCTCACCCGCAGCCATCCGACTCGATCCGGTTCGCGCGGGACTGCGGGGAGGATTCGCGCCGCACGGCGGCGCCCCCGGTCCGCGCACCGCGGGGGGACGAGACGGCGACGGATGCCTCGCTACGAGGCCGGCGGGTAGACCTGCACCGTCGCGGCGTCGGCGCGCGGCGGCTGCTGAGCGCCCGCCACGATCGCGGCGATGCCGACCGCGAAGAGCGCGAGAGCGGGTACGAGAGTGGTCACCGCGACGAACAGCGAGAGCACCTGCTGCCCCAGCGTCGGGACCTGCATCGCGATGATCTGGGCGCCCGCGAAGGCGACCGCGACGACGATGACGGCGATGAGCGGAAGCCACCGCAGCCTCGGCGGCACGACCGGAGCACGGCCGATCTGGACCGTCGCCGTGAGCAGGGCGGCCAGCATCAGGACGAGCTGGATCTGAGTGATCGGAATCGCCGTGCCGGGCGTGACGGAGCCGACGGGCACGAACCGCCAGGCCAGCGTGCCGGCCAGCGGCAGGAACCCGGCGACGAGGAGAGCGGTCACGCCGAGCGGACGCCGGGCGACGACGCTGCCCGCCCCGCGCACACCGAAGGCGAACACCGTGAGAGCCGCCGCCCAGAGGGCGTCGCCGAAGAGGTCGAGGCCCGGGACGAGCACCGACGCGGCCTGCAGCGCCATCGGCAGCAGACCGACCGCGATCAGCAGCGAGCCGCCGAGGATCCACGCGAGCCGGGCGTCCTTAGCGAAGCGCACGCTCGCGTTCCCCGAGGCTCCGCGTCGGGCTTCAGCGCCCTGCGGCGCGGATATCGGGCCGGTCATGGCGCCAGCCTAACGACGGGTCGCGTGACAGCACCACGCCTCACGCGGTCGGAATCGGCATCCGCTGCCGAACGCTTCTGCAGCGGATGCCGATTCCGGCAGCGTGCGGGCCGAGTCCGGCTTACAGACCCTGCCAGTCGGGCTTGTTGGCGTAGGCGTAACGGTAGTAGCCGGCCCTCGCGAGACGCGACCCGGCCGCTTCGTCGACGACGACCGTGGCGTGCGGGTGCAGCTGGATCGCCGAGCCCGGCAGCGACGCGGTGATCGGTCCTTCGACCGCTCCGGCGACCGCGGCGGCCTTGCCCTCGCCGAAGGCGAGCAGCACGAGGTGTCGCGCGCGCAGGATCGTGCCGAGCCCCTGCGTGATGCAATGCATCGGCACGTCGTCGATCGAGTCGAAGAAGCGCGCGTTGTCGCGGCGGGTCTGCTCGGTGAGCGTCTTCACGCGCGTGATCGACGCGAACGACGACCCCGGCTCGTTGAAGCCGATGTGCCCGTCTGTGCCGATGCCGAGGATCTGCAGGTCTATGCCGCCGGCCTCGACGATCGCGGCCTCGTACTCGTCGCCGTGGCGCTCGATGCCTGCGGGCGACCCGTCGGGCGTGCGGATCCGCGACGGGTCGAGTCCCAGCGGCTCCACGACCTCGCGGGTGATGACCGAGCGGTAGCTCTCGGGGTGGGCCGGATCGATGCCGACGTACTCGTCGAGCGCGAACCCGCGCACGCGGGACACGTCGACCCCCTGCAGGCGCGGGCGCAGCGCCTCGTACACGGGCAGCGGCGTGGACCCGGTGGCCAGGCCGAGCACCGTCTCGGGGTTGGCTCGGATGAGTCCGGCGATCTCGTCGGCGACCAGCGCGCCGGCCTCCGCCTTGTCGCGGACGATGACGATCTCAGCCATGTGCCAGCGCCTCCTCGGCGTCGTGTTCGGTTTCGCCCGCACCCACCAGCGCGGCACCCAGCGCAGCCGCCGGCGAGCCTGGTGGCAGGAACTCCACTCGCTCGCCCAGCCGCAGCGAGCGCATGAAAGTGGATGCCTCGGCGCTGGCGGTCAGTTCGGCTGCGACATCCGTCATCAGTCGTCCTCCCAACGCCGTCACGCCCCCTCCGAGCACCACGATATCGACGTCTGCCACCAGGACCAGTACCCGGATCGCGGCAGCGACGCCGCGCGCGAGACCCGCGCGCAGCTGCCGGGCAGACGCGTCGCCCGCATCGGCGGCGTCGAACACGTCGCGCACCGGCAGCGCACCGCGCCGTGCCCAGCGTTCGGCGATCGCGCCGCCGCCCGCGAAGGCCTCGATGCATCCCCGCTGACCGCAGCGGCACAGCGGCCCGTTCGGGTCGACCGAGATGTGCCCCACCTCACCCGCCGTGCCGCGGGCCCCGCGCCACAGCGTCCCGCGAGAGACGATGCCGGCCGCGATGCCGGTGCCGATGTTGAGGTACGCCATCGAGTCGGGTGCCGGTCCTGCCGCGGCCTGCAGGGCGTACGCGCCGAGCGCCGCAGCCTTGACGTCGTTCTCGAGCCGCACCGGCACGCCCACGCGCGGCGTGAGAGCCGCGGCGAGGTCGAGTCGCTCGACCCCGAGATTCACGGCGTGCACGACGCGGCCGGAGCCGGGCCGGATCTGTCCGGGAATGCCGATGCCGACCGAGCGCACGTCTCCGGCACCTGCACCGGCGTCGGCGGCGACCGCGCCGACGGCGTCGAGGATCGTCTGGGTGACGGCATCCGGACCCCATCCCGTGGGCAGGCGGACGCGGCCGATGATCGTTCCCGCTGCGTCAAGCGCCACCGCGTCGGTCTTGGTGCCTCCGACATCCAGCCCGATCCTCATCGGCCGTCCCCCCGGGCGGAGGGCGGCGTCTTCCGCGCGCATCAGCCCTTGACCGCCCCGGCCACGAGACCGCTCGTCATGCGCGTCTGCACGATGAGGAAGAAGATCACGACCGGGATCGCGACGAGCGTCGAGCCGGCCATCAGCTCGGCCCAGTTGATGCCTCCGTTGGGGTCGAGGAACGTCCTCAGCCACACCGGCAGGGTCATGGCCTCGGGACGAGGGTTGAGCACCAGCGCGTACATGAACTCGTTCCACGCCTGGATGAACCCGAAGATGCCGGTCGCGACCAGACCGGGAGCAAGGAGCGGAAAGGTGATGCGCCAGAAGGCCCCCGCACGGCTGAGCCCGTCGATCATCGCCGCCTCCTCGAGCTCCACCGGTACCCCGTTGACGAACCCGCGCAGCGTCCAGATCGTGAAGGGCAGCACCGTGGCGATGTACACGGCCGAAAGGCCCAGAACCGTGTTGAGGAGCTGCCACCCATCGATCACCCGGAAGATCGAGATGATCAGGGCCTCGGCGGGCACCATCTGGACGATGAGGATCGTCACGACGAACGCCGCGCGGCTGCGGAAGCGGAACCGCGTCACCGCCAGTGCCGCGAAGAACGCGAAGACGAGCGAGACGACCACCGTGAGCAGCGTCACCATGAGCGAGTTGCCGAGCGCAGGGAGGAACGGCGCGCGCGCCGAGTGGAAGATGACGTTGACGTAATTGTCGACGGTGCCGTTGTCGGGCCAGAAGTGCAGCTCGCTGCCGCGCACCTGGCCGTTCGGCTGGAACGAGGTGTTCACCATCCAGTACACCGGGAAGACCGATGCCGCGAACACGACGATCGCTGCGATGCCGGCCAGAACCGATCCGATCCGGCGCTTGGCCCCGAGCCGGCGTCGGCGAGGCGCGCCGGCGGTCTCGCGGCGTCCGGCCGTGGGGGTGGCGGTGATCACAGTGCCTCCTCCTTGATGTTGCGACGCACATAGAAGATGGAGAGCCCCGACAGCAGGAGGACGACGATCACCGAGATCGCACCACCGGTGCCGAAGTCACCCGACCCGAGCGAGACGCGGTAGATGTACACGCCGAGGGTGTTGGTCTGCTCGGCGAGGCCGCCGATCGACTGAAGCGCATAGATCTGCGTGAACACCCGCAGATCCCAGATCACCTGCAGGATCGTCACGATGATGAGGATCGACCGGATGTACGGCACGATCACGAGCGTGAAGCGCTTCACGGCGCCGGCGCCGTCGAGCTGCGCGGCCTCGAGGACTTCGTCGGGCACCTGAGTGAGACCCGCGTAGACGGTGAACGCGACGAACGGCACGGCACCCCACACGATGATGATCGTCGCGACGAAGAAGAAGCTCAGCGGCTCGATGAGCCAGGCGTGGCCTTCGAACTGCGTCTGGCCGAACCAGTGGACCAGCACGTAGTTGAGGACGCCGTACTGCGTATCGAAGATCCATCCCCAGACGATCGTGGCCGCCAGCGGCGGCATGGCCCATGCGAGGAGGAGCCCCACCGACACGAGGGTCCGAAGCACGGTCCCGAGCCGCTTGATGAGGAGGGCGATGAGGATCCCGAGCACCATGGTCCCGAGCACGCACACGGCGGTGAACACGAGCGACCGCGCGAGGACCTCCCAGAAAGCCGCATCGGTGAGCACCTCTGCGTAGTTGTCCAGCCCGACGAACTCCGGAGGCGCCCCGAAGATCTGGGCACGACCGAACTCCTGGAACGACATGATGAGCAGCTGCACGAGCGGCCATCCCGTGATCGCCGCGAGCACGATCAGGGCGGGAGTCAGCAGCGCGTAAGGCGTGAAGCCTCCGTCGCGCGCGGCGCGTCGCCGGCCGGTACGTCGCGGCTCGGGCGGGGCGATCAGCCGCTCGCCTTCGACGGCGCTCACCGCCGGAGGCAGCTGACGGGACGCGGTGGACATGGTGGCTCCTGTAGTTCGGTGATGATGTCCCGGCATGGCGGGGCCGGGCATGACCCGGGCCGGCGGCGGGTGCCGCCGGCCCGGGTGAACTCGCGCAGAGCGTTGCGGTCTGCGCCCGTTCTCGGTGTCGGCACGGAGCCTCAGCCGTTGAGGATCTCCTCGATCTGGACGTCGACGTCCGCCGCGAGCGCGGCGACGTCGCCGCCCTGCGCGATCTTGACGAAGAAGTCCTCGAGGATACGAGCGGCCTCGACCTCGGCCCAGTTCGGCGATGCCGGGGTGAGCTTGGCGTTGCCTGCGGCCTCGGCGAACGCCAGGGCCTCGGGAGTGTCACCCAGCGTGGACGACAGCGACTTCTTGGCCGGGATCAGACCGTTCTCGCCGTAGATCGTCTGGAACTCATCGCTCAGGATGATCTCCAGGGCGCTCTTGGCCAGGTCGGGGTTGGCCGACTTCGCCGACACGCCGATGTTCGATCCACCCGCGAACACCTCTGCGGCGTCGCCGTCCATGCCCGGCAGGGCATAGACGAACGGTGCGGCCGGCGGGTTGTCGGTCTCGCACTCGCTGGCCAGGCCCAGCGCCCAGTTCGGGGCCGAGAACTGGATCGACGAGCCCTCGCAGTACGGCGTCCACGGCTCGGCGTTGTCGCCGTCCTTGGGTGCGACCGAGGCCGTCGTCATCAGGTCCTGCACCTGCAGGAGGCCGGCGACCGACTCGTCCGAGCTCAGCTGCGCGTCCCACTCCTCGCCATCCTGCACGGCGATCTCGCCGCCGTTCTCCCAGATGAAGGGGAGGGCATTGTACCAGTCCTGGCCGGCGAAGTAGATGCCCGACTTGCCGGGGTTGGCGGCAGCGAGCTCCTTCGCCTTGGCGATGTAGTCGTCGAGCGTGGCCGGCGCCTCGGTGACGAAGGCCGGGTCGGCGAACACGACGCGAGCGCCGGCGTAGAGCGGCGGAGCGTAGAACGCACCGTCGTACGAGCCGGCCTCGACGAATCCCGGCAGCAGGTCGTCGCCACCGAGGTCTTCGTACATGTCGCTGAGGTCGAGAAGCGCGCCGACGGAGGTGAACGCGGGCGCCTGGGTGTTGCCGAACTCGACCACGTCAGGACTGTCGGAGCTCGACAGGCTGGTGGTCAGACGGTCGACCAGTCCCTCCCAGCTCTGCTCCTCGATGGTGAGCGTCGCGCCGGGGTTCTCCTCCTCGAACGTCTCCTTGAGGTAGTCACGGGCCTCCTGCGGCGTATCGGTGCCGTTGAGCCACACGCGGATCTCGGCGCCCTCCGTCTCGCCCGAGGATCCGTTGTCGCCGCTGCCTGCGCAGCCCGCGAGCAAGAGCGCTGAGGCGCCGAGGAGCGCCACAGCTCCGAGCGTCTTCTTCATGGTGTCTTCCTTCGTGTTCTCTTGGTGTTCGGGTGGGTCGGGTGACCCATCCGGGGGGTGGGGCCGAAGCCCCGCAGGAGGAGCGCCGCGCAGTGCTACGACACTCCGAGCTGACCCGACAGGACCATGACCGCGGCACCGCGCAGGACGATGTCCTGGCCCTGCTCGGTCATGCGCAGCCGCAGGGCGTCATCGGCCGAGGGCGCGAGAGTGCGGGCACGCAGAGTCTCGATGGCCTTCTCCGCGAGTGGGCCACCGAGCAGTTCGGGGGGACCGGAGAGCACGATCTCCGAGACGTCGAGGGCGCCGGCGACGGGAGCCAGCGCGATTCCCAGCCGCTCCCCCGCGTCGCGCAGCACGCCCTCACGGGCGGCGTCGTCGGATGCCGCGGCCAAGCGCTTCGTCAGCGAGGGCACCGACAGCCAGGCCTCGAGGCATCCCACCTTCCCGCACGCGCAAGGCGGTCCACCGTCCGTGCCGACGGTCACGTGGCCGATCTCGCCCGCGGCGAATCGGCTGCCACGCATCGGCTGGCCGGATGCCAGCAGCCCGGAGCCCACACCGCGGCCGACCTTGACCAGCAGCACGTCCTCGGCCGAGCCGCCGAAGGTGTACTCGGCCAGGACTGCGGCGTTCGCGTCGTTCGCGACGAGAACGGGCAGACCGAGCGCCTGTCGGAGCGCGCCTTCGAGGTCGAACCCGGCCCATCCGAAGTTCGGGGCTGTCACGATCACGCCGTGATCGTCGACGATGCCCGGCGTGCCGACGCCGATGCCGAGGACCGGGGCGTGGGAGTCGGCGACGAGTTCACGCGCGAGCTCGACGACCGTCGCGACGAGATCCGTGGCCTCCGGGACGGGCACCTCGCGCCGCGCGACGATGTCGCCGTCGAGCGTGAGCACTGCGCCGATCAAGGTGTCGCTGCCCGACAGGTCCAGCCCGACAATGCGATGCCCGGCGCGGTCGAGGTCGACCAGGATCGCCGGCTTGCCGGGACCGGAGGCTTCGCGCACGCCCATCTCGGCGACGAAGCCGTCCGCGATCAGTTCGGCGATCAGGTCCGAGATCGTGACGCGGGTCAGTCCGGTCTCGCGTGAGAGGTCGGCGCGGCTCATCGCGCCCTGATGGAACAGCGTCTGGAGCAGAAGCGAGCGATTGTGACCGCGCGCGTGCTCGGGCAGAACCTTCGCACCCTGGCGGAGCGTGCGTCCGGGAGCGAAGGCGCTGCGCATGCCGGCGTTGGTGACCATGTTTGTTAGTAGACCTTACGAACAAACAATCCGCAAGCCCCTTCCCCGGCCTTCGGCGCGGTCTTTACCGAACCGTTACGAGCTCGCGAGACCGCCGCAGGCGCGTCCGCTGCCACGCGCGCGGGGTCGCTTACAGTGGAGCCATGAGCACCACTCCGCCGCGCCGCGGCGCCGCCGGCCGCCGCCTGGCCGCTCTCGCACTGGCGGGCGCGGCGCTGTTCGCACTGACCGCGTGCAACGGCATCCCGTCCGTCCCGGACAGCGCGTCACCGTCTCGCAGCAGCGCGCCGACCGTCGAGGACGAGCCCGGCGACAGCGGGCAGTCGACGGCGGATGCGTGTGCGCTCGTCGAGGACACCATCACCCAGGCAACGGATGAATTCGCGAACATCTCGAGCGAGGACCCGACGGCCGTGATCGACGCCATGCAGGCGGCGGGCCAGCCCATCGCCGAGGCGTCCGCCGACATCACGAACGACGAGGTCGCCGCCTTGCTGCCCTCGCTCCAGGGGATGTTCGAGCAGGTCGCCGATGTGATGGGCGCGATCGCGCAGGGCGATGTGGCACGGATCGCCGAAGTCGAGGAGCTCGGGACGAGCTTCCAGCAGACGATCGAGGAATTCCAGGCGGTCTGCGCCCCCTGACCTGGGAAAAGGTGTGACCTAGCCGTAATCCACGCGCAGGCTGCGTCCCTTACGATAGGGACTGACGTTGTTCATGCCGGGGGGTGAAGACGTGACGGATCTGGCCACCAAGCCGAACGCCGACGAGGCGTCGGACGGCGACGCCGCCGACGGTGTCGCCGTCCCGGCGACCGACGATCGCGCCGTCACCGAAGACACCCCCACGGGCGACGGACCCGCCTCGCCGACGTACGCATGGGCACCGCCCGAGCCGCAGCCGAAGAAGCATCGCACCGCGATGTGGATCGGGATCGGGGCCGGCGCCGCGGCGGCCGCCGCACTCGTGGCCGCGTCGCTCATCCTGATCGCTCCTGGAACCACCGTCGCCGGGGTTCCGGTCGGATGGCTCACCCCGGGCGCCGCGGCCGACGCCATCGAGCAGCGCCTGGCCGAGACGACCATCGTCCTCGCCGGCGACGGCGTCGAGGCCGAGGTCACCGGTGCCGACTTGGGCGCCTCGGTCGACGCGCGGGCGATGGCCGACGCCGCCTTCGCCGAGCACCCGATGTGGAACCCCACCGCCTGGTTCGCCGCACCCATCGAGGCCGAGGTCACGCTCGACACCCAAGCGGCGACCGAAGCGCTGCGCGCCGCCGTGCCCGACCTCTACACCGATCCCGTCGACGCGACGCTGGCCTTCGACCCCGCCAGCGCCACGTATGTCGTGACCCCCGCCGTCCTCGGCACCGGGATCGACGTCGCCGCGGTGCAGCAGGCCGTGCAGAACGCCTTCGACGCCGGCGGCATGAGCGTCGAATTCGACGTCGTGCCGGCCGACATCGAAGCCGCGATCCCCACGCCCGCCGCCGAAGCGACGGCCGGCCAGCTGAACAGCATGCTCGACACGGTCGGTTTCTACATCGGCGAAGAGCGCACGGTGCCGGTCGATCGCGCCGTCGCGGCATCCTGGCTCACGATCACGCCCGCACCTGCGGATGGCGCCTTCGAGATCACCGCCGACGCTGCGGCGATCCAGCCTGTGGTCGACGGACTCGCCGCGGCCGTCAACCGGGCGCCCGAGAACGCGCTCGTGATCACGAACAGCGCCGGCCGGGTGCTGCGCACCGAGGCCGCCGGTCAGAGCGGCCGCGAACTCGGCGACACGCAGAGCGTCGCGGACGACTTCGCGACGCAGCTGAGCAGCGGAGACGCCTCGTTCGACCTGCCCGTCAACGAGGTGCCCGTCGCGACCGTCTCGCTCGCCCGCCGCATCGAGGTGGACCTCGGCGACCAGCGCGCGTATCTCTTCGAGAACGAGAGCCTCATCGGCTCGTACGTGATCTCGTCAGGCCTCTCGGACACCCCGACGCCCACGGGCAACTTCACGGTGAACGGGTACTCCCGCCAGCAGAGCATGGGCTGCTTCGAAGGCGCGCCGTACTGCGTCCGCGACGTCCCGTGGGTCACCTGGTTCGCGCCCGACATCGGCTTCCACGGTGCCAACAGCCTGCGCTCGTCGCTCGGGTACCCCCAGAGCCACGGCTGCG
>NZ_JBLWIH010000017.1:0-24445 GCF_051364985.1 Microbacterium sp. I2 | reverse complement strand
TGCAGGAGCTGGCTGAGCAGCAGGCCGACCCCGAGCTCGCCGCCGCGTTCGCGCCGGTCGCCGAGGCCCTCGCGGCGAACGAGGAGAAGATCGTCGGCGAGCTGGTCGGAGTGCAGGGCTCACCTGTCGAGATCGGCGGCTACTACCGCCCCGACCCCGAGCTGGTCGCGGACGTCATGCGCCCGTCGGCCACCTTCAACGAGATCATCGACGGCCTGCGCTAGGCCGAGAACGAAGAGAAGAGCGGATGCCGCGGCATCCGCTCTTCTCTTCGTTCTCGGCCTAGCGCAGGCCGTCGATGATCTCGTTGAAGGTGGCCGACGGGCGCATGACGTCCGCGACCAGCTCGGGGTCGGGGCGGTAGTAGCCGCCGATCTCGACAGGTGAGCCCTGCACTCCGACCAGCTCGCCGACGATCTTCTCCTCGTTCGCCGCGAGGGCCTCGGCGACCGGCGCGAACGCGGCGGCGAGCTCGGGGTCGGCCTGCTGCTCAGCCAGCTCCTGCACCCAGTAGAGGGCCAGGTAGAAGTGGCTGCCGCGGTTGTCGATCGTGCCGAGCGCGCGACCGGGCGACTTGTCATTTTCGAGGAACGTGCCGGTCGCGGCATCCAGCGTGTCTGCCAGCACCTGCGCCTTGACGTTGCCGGTGAAGTCGGCGAGGTGCTCGAGCGACGCGGCGAGCGCGAAGAACTCGCCCAGCGAGTCCCAGCGCAGGTAGTTCTCCGCGACGAGCTGCTGCACGTGCTTGGGCGCCGAGCCGCCGGCGCCGGTCTCGAAGAGCCCACCGCCCGACAGCAGCGGCACGATCGAGAGCATCTTGGCACTGGTGCCGACCTCGAGGATCGGGAACAGGTCGGTGTTGTAGTCACGCAGCACGTTGCCGGTGACCGAGATCGTGTCCTCACCCTTGCGGAGCCGGTCGAGCGAGTACTGCGTCGCCGCCGCGGGAGCCAGGATCTCGATCGTGAGGCCCTCGGTGTCGTGGTCGCCCAGGTATGTCTTGACCTTGCCGATCAGCTCGGCGTCGTGCGCACGCGTCTCGTCGAGCCAGAACACGGCGGGCGTGGCGCTGGCGCGAGCACGCGCGACGGCGAGCTTGACCCAGTCGCGGATCGCGATGTCCTTGGTCTGCGTCGCGCGCCAGATGTCGCCGGGCTGCACGGCGTGCTCGAGGAGCACGTCACCGGAACCGCCGACGACCTGGACGACGCCGGGTGCCGCGATCTCGAAGGTCTTGTCGTGGCTGCCGTACTCCTCGGCCGCCTGCGCCATGAGGCCGACGTTCGGCACCGAGCCGATCGTGGCCGGGTCGAGCGGGCCGTGGGCGTTCACGTCGTCGATGACCGTCTGGAAGACGCTCGCGTACGACGAGTCGGGGATCACGGCGAGAGTGTCGTCCTCGCCGCCGTCGACACCCCACAGCTTGCCGCCGTTGCGGATGAGCGCCGGCATCGAGGCGTCCACGATCACATCGGAGGGGACGTGCAGGTTCGTCAGACCCTTGTCGGAGTTGGTGTACGACAGGCGCGGACCGCGCTCGAGGTCGGCGGCGATCGCCGCAGCGATCTCGTCGCCGCCCTCGACCGACGGAAGGCCGGCGAGGATCGCGCCCAGACCGTCGTTGGGCGTGAGTCCCGCCTCGGCGATCTTGTCGCCGTACTTCGCGAACACGTCGGCGAAGTACGCCTTCACGACGTGGCCGAAGATGATCGGGTCGCTGACCTTCATCATCGTCGCCTTGAGGTGCACCGAGTACAGCACGTCGTCGGCCGCGGCATCCTTCAGCGTCTGTGCCAGGAACGCGTCCAGCTCGGACGCCGACAGGAACGTCGCGTCGACGATCTCGCCGGGAAGCACCTTCAGACCGGTCTTGAGCTCGGTGACCGTGCCGTCCTCGGCGACGTGCTGGATGGTGAGCACGTCGTCGGCAGGCGAGACGAAGGACTTCTCGTTCGAGCGGAAGTCGTCGTGGCCCATCGTGGCGACGCGGGTCTTCGACCCTTCGGCGAACGGCTTGTTGCGGTGCGGGTGCTTGCGGGCGTAGTTCTTCACCGACAGCGGAGCGCGGCGATCGCTGTTGCCCTCGCGCAGCACCGGGTTGACGGCCGATCCCTTGATGCGGTCGTACCGCGCCCGGACGTCCTTCTCTTCCACCGTCTCGGGCTCGTCCGGGTAATCCGGGATGTCGTAACCCTGGCTCTGCAGCTCGGCGATCGCGGCCTTCAGCTGCGGGATCGAGGCCGAGATGTTCGGCAGCTTGATGATGTTCGCCTCGGGCAGCGTCGCGAGGCCACCCAGCTCGGCGAGTGCGTCGCCGACCTGCTGCTCGGGCGTGAGATTCTGCGGGAAGGCGGCGAGGATGCGGCCGCCCAGCGAGATGTCGCGCGTCTGGATCTCGACCCCGGCCTGCCCGGCGACGGCCTGGACGATGGGGAGGAAAGAGGCGGTCGCAAGCGCCGGAGCCTCGTCGGTATAGGTGTAGATGATGGTGGAGTCGGTCACCTGGAATCCTTCGTACGGGTCGGCCGACAGCCTATCGCACGGGGCCGAATATATCTCGACGTCAAGATATCTCGTCCGATGAACTCCGTGTGAAACCGTGACCTCGGCGATGCCGGATGTCGCCATCCGGGCTAGCCTGTGCTTCATGGGTGATCTGCGACTCGTCGAACTGTCCGCCAGCACGATCGTGGCGGTCAACAACATGTCGCTCAAACCCGGGCAGGAACAGTTCCTCGCACCGGTCAGTTACGGCGTGGCCGCGACCGTGGTCAATCCGCAGACGACCTGGCAGCGGGTCGTCCTGGACGGCGAAGAGGTGGTCGGGTTCGTGAGCGCGAACTTCGACCCCGAAGAGACGCAGGAACACTTCCGATCCGTGCTGTGGCGCATCAACGTCGACGCCGACGACCAGGGCCGCGGCGTCGGCCGATTCGCCGTCGCCGGCCTCCTCGAAGAGGCCCGCAACCGCGGCATGGACCACGTCGACGTCATCTACGAGGCCGGCGAGGACGGCCCCGAGGCCTTCTTCCGCCGGGTGGGCTTCACGCCGGTGGGTGAGACCGAGTACGGTGAGGTCATCGCGGAGATCCGTCTGTGATCCGAATACCCGCCAGACCTGAAGTCTCCGCACGGATCACCCTGTAGCCGGGTTCTCGAGACCGGCGGCGGGGCCTCGATTACCCCTCCCCCATCGAGGCCTCGTCGCCCTCGGATTTCGTCGCGCTTCGCAATCGGAATCGGCCTCGCCTCGAGCCGCTAGGGTAAGCGCGTGCCACGATTCGACCTTCCCCTCGCTGAGCTCGAGCAGTACTCCCCTGTCGTCCGCGAGCCGGCCGACTTCGATGACTTCTGGTCGTCGACGATCACCGAAGCCAGGCGGCAGGATGCCCCGCCCGAGGTGGTGCCGGCCGACACTTCTCTGAAGCTGGTCGAGGTCTTCGACGTCACGTTCCCGGGCTTCGCCGGCGAGCCGGTCAAGGCGTGGCTCACGCGGCCGGCGGGCGTCGATGGTCCGCTCCCGGCCGTCGTCGAGTTCAACGGCTATGGCGGCGGACGCGGCCTGCCGGGCGAGCGCCTCGGCTGGGCGGCCGCGGGCTACGTGCACCTGTTCATGGACACGCGCGGCCAGGGCTCGATGTGGGGCTCGGGCGGGCAGACTCCCGACCCGCACGGCGCCGGCCCCGCGTCGGCGGGCTTCATGACCCGCGGCATCCAGGACCCCGCCACGTACTACTACCGCCGAGTCTTCACCGACGCCGTGCGTGCGGTCGACGCGGTCCGCAGCCTGCCCGGCGTCGACGCGGACCGCGTATCGGTCTGCGGCGGCAGCCAGGGCGGCGGCATCGCGCTGGCCGCCGGCGCGCTGAGCGACGGCCTTGTCGCCGTCATGCCCGATGTGCCGTTCCTGTGCCACTTCGAGCGGTCGGTGGGGCTCACCGACTCCGACCCGTACCAGGAGGTCGTGCGCTACCTCGCGGTGCACCGCGGGGCCGGCGAGCGCGTGTTCGAGACCCTGTCGTACTTCGACGGCGCCAACATGGCGAAACGGGCGGATGCCTCGGCGCTGTTCTCCGTCGCACTCATGGACACCGTCTGCCCGCCGTCGACCGTGTATGCGGCATACAACCGCTACGCCGGGCCGAAGCAGATCGAGGTCTACACGCACAACAACCACGAGGGCGGCCAGGCGTACCAGTGGGCGGCGCAGGCGCGGTTCCTCGCGGGCCTGGTGTGACGTGAGCCGCGACATCCTTGCGATCGACGCCGGTCAGACCGGCATCAAGGTCCGACTCGGCGGACACGACATCGTCTTCCCCGGCATCCGCACCGACGAGCCGCTGCTCCCCCAGCTTGCCGCCGTCGCTCACGGGGCGGTCGAGCGGACCGGGGTCGCGGCATCCGTCATCGCCGCCGGCGTCTCGGGTCTCACGACGCGCGAAGCGGATGCCGCGGCCCTCCTCGCCCGCATCGACGACGCCGGCGTGCGCGAAGTGCTGCTCGCGCACGACTCCACCACGTCGTTCCTCGGGGCCCTCGCCGACGGGCGCGGCGCGGTCGTGGCCGCAGGTGGCGGGGTGGTCACGCTCGCCGTCGGACGCGACAGCGTCGCGCGGGTCGACGGCTGGGGCTACCTCATGGGCGACGCGGGCAGCGGCTATTGGATCGGCCGCCAAGCCCTCGATGCGGTCATGCGCGAGCACGACGGACGCGGGCCCGCGACGCGCCTGACCGACGTCGCCCGCGAGCGCTGGCCCGACCTCGCGCAGGCTTACATCAGCCTGCAGTCCGCCGAGGATCGCGTCAGCATCGTCGCCTCGTTCGCCGAGCCGGTGGCCCGGCTGGCCTCGGACGGCGACGCCGTGTCGCAGCGGATCACCGTGCGCGCGGGCGGCGAGCTCGCGCACAGTGTCGAGACGGCGCTGCGCCGCGTCCGCACCGACGAGTCCGAGCGGTTCTCGGTCTGCGCGATCGGCGGGGTCTTCCGGTCGGCACAGCTGCGCGAGGCGTTCACCTCGCATCTGTCAGCGAGCGAGCTGGACGCCGTGCTCGTCGAGCCCCTCGGCCACGGCATCGACGGCGCGGTCGCTCTCGCGGGCCTCGTGCCGGGGCATCCGCTCGCCGCCGCCGTCTCCGTCGCCCGCGCCTGAGCCCTTCGCCGTCGCGTGAGGCGGGCGGTCGATCGAGCCAACGTCGGACAACGGGGGCCAAATTCTCCGACGATGGCAGGATGTGCCGCCGGGCGGAGCGGGAAGCTCCGCCGGGCGGAGCAGGATGTGCCGCCGGGCGGGGCCGATGGTCCGTGGACGGCGCGGGACCGAGGTTCCTCCACCGCACCTCGTGTTGTGCTTCCTATCCACAAATCGCAAGCGCGAGTGATGGGGCGCGCATGCCGTCGCGCAGAGTCGGATGGTGGATCTTCTCGAATGGCTCAGAACGGGCATGGTCGGCATCGCCCACCGAGACCTGGCAGTGGCTCAAGGTGCCAAGGTGTCGCAGATTCGGGCTGCGGTTCGCACGGGCGAGGTGAGGGCGATCCGCCGTCAATGGCTCGCGACACCAGAAGCGACCGGAGAGCTCGTGGATGCAGCGGAGCATGGGGCGCGCGTGGGCTGCGTCTCCGCCGCACGTCAGCGAAAGTGGTGGGTGCCCGAGGGGGTCGATGAGTCGCTCCACCTTCAGTTCCGCGCACACGGTCGCCCCGCGGAGTTCGAGGGCGTCGCGCACTGGAACACGTCCGTCGCCCCGGCGAGTCGCACCTCGCTGCTGGCCTCGGTGGAGGACTGCCTCTCTCACATCGCGGTTTGCCTCGACCCCGAGTCTGCTCGCGTCGTGTGGGAATCTGCGATCAAGGTGGAGAAGCTCTCGATAGCGGCGCTTCGTGCCGTGAGATGGACGTCCCGAGCTGCGAAAAAACTCGCGGAGTGCTCGTCGGACCTCTCGGATTCGGGCTTGGAATCGCTCTTCATCACCCGGCTATCGTCATGGGGTCTCCCACTCCGACAGCAGATCCTCGTCGCCGGCCACTTCGTGGATCTGCTGATCGGCGAGCGTCTGATCGTGCAGGTCGACGGCTACGGGTTCCATGCATCCTCCACGCAGCGCTCGAGTGATGTTGCCCACGACGCCGAGCTGCGACTTCGTGGCTACACCGTGCTGCGATTCACGTACTCGCAGATCGTCCGTGAGTGGCCGACCGTCGAGCGAGCGGTCTCGCGGGCGATCGCCGCAGGTTTGCATCTCGCCGCCTGAGGAAGGAACGGAAGAAGCCGCCGGGCGGACGATCGAATCCCTACGGCGTACCGCCCGGCGGTAGATCGCACACACGTCGGAGGATCGGCTCGGAATGGTCCGACATCGCTCCGGTCTTCCGCCGGGCGGGTCCGGAAACACGCACGAACTCCGGTTTCCGGATTCGGCAAAGCGGCCGGGGCGCAACAGGGACGACGGATGCTGCAGCCCCAGCGGCCGCGGCAGGGCACGAGACGGATGCCCCGGCCGGCGCGTGAGCGCGGGCCGGGGCATCCGGAGCCCGGGTCAGACGAGCGACTCGCGCCAGGCGGCGTGCAGCTTGGCGAAGCGGCCGTCGCCGCCGATGAGCGCCTCGGGTGCGTCGTCCTCGATGATGCGACCGTGCTCCATGACGAGCACACGGTCAGCGATCGCGACCGTCGACAGGCGGTGCGCGATGATGATCGCCGTGCGGTCGGCGAGCAGTGTCTGCAGCGCGTCCTGGATCTGGCGCTCGCTCGGGATGTCGAGCGAGGCCGTCGCCTCGTCGAGGATCAACACCGCCGGGTCGGCCAGGAACGCCCGCGCGAACGAGATCAGCTGCCGCTGCCCTGCCGACACCCGGCCGCCGCGCTTGTTGACGTCGGTGTGGTAACCGTCCGGGAGTGCCTGGATGAAGGCATCCGCCCCCACTGCGCGCGCCGCCGCTTGGATCTGGTCGAGCGTCGCGTCAGGCTTGCCCAGCGCGATGTTGTCGGCCACCGTGCCACTGAAGAGGTACGCCTCCTGAGTCACCATGACGATCGCACGACGCAGATCCTTCGGGTGCAGTGAGCGCAGGTCGACGCCGTCGAGGGTCACCGCGCCGCGTGTCGGGTCGTAGAACCGCGACACGAGCTTGGCCAGCGTCGACTTGCCGGCGCCGGTCGTGCCCACGAGCGCGATCGTCTGACCGGCCGGGATGTCGAGCGAGAAGTCCGGCAGGATGACGCGATCGTTCGAATAACCGAAGAGCACGTCCTGGAACCGGATGTGCCCCTTCGCCGCCCAGAGATCAACGGGCTTCACCGGGTCGGGGACCGTCGGCTCCTCCTCCAGCACGCCCGAGACCTTCTCGAGCGCCGCCGTCGCCGACTGGTACGAGTTCAGGAAGAACGCGACCTCCTGCAGCGGGGAGAAGAAGTTGCGGACGTAGAGCACCGCCGACAGCAGGAATCCGATCGCCATGGCGCCGTCGGCGACGCGGATGCCGCCCCACGCGATCACGAGGGCGAGAGTCACCGATGCGACCGCCATCAGCGCCGGTTCGAACGTGCCGAACAGTCGGATCGAGCGCATGTTGACGTCGCGGTAGTCCATCGCCAGCGCGCCGAACTCCTCGTCGTTGCGGGTCTCTTTGCGGAATGCCTTCACCGCGCGGATGCCCGTCATCGTCTCGACGAACTTCACGATCACCTGCGCGCTGACCACCCTCGACTCGCGGTACACCAGCTGCGAGCGCAGGTAGAACCACCGCATCAGGAGGAACAGCGGAAGCCCCATCACGATGAGGATCACGCCGGACTGCCAGTCGACCAGGAGCAGCGCGATGAGCGTGAACGTGCCGTACAGGATGCCCGACACCAGCTCGTTCAGACCGCCGTCGAGCAGTTCGCGGATCGTGTCGAGGTCGCTCGTCTGCCGCGAGATGATGCGGCCCGACGTGTACGACTCGTGGAATTCCAGGCTCAGCCGCTGCGTGTGCAGGAAGATCCGCTTGCGCAGGTCGAGCATGACCGCCTGCGTGAGTCGGGCCGCGACCACGACGTACCAGCCGATGAGCGCGGCGCCGCCGATCGCCGAGAGCAGGTAGACCACGACGACGCCGATCGTCGGCATCCAGTCCATCCGCTCGACGACCGCCGGGAGTGCGTTGTTGATGCCGAGGCCGATGAGCCATGGGCCCGCGACGCGCAGTGCCGTCGAGACGACGAGCACGATCCCCGCGAGGATCAGATGGCTGCGCACCGGCGTGATGAGCGAACCGAGCAGGCGCAGCGACCGTTTGCGGATCGCCTTGCTCTCGGCGCGCGTGTAGTCGGAGCGATCTTCGCCGCTCGTTCCGGTGACCGTAGTGCTCACAGGTTCACCTCCATTTCCTGGTCGTGCTGGCGGGCCCGCAGACGGGCCTCTTCGACCTCGAGGCTCGAGATCACGTGGCGGTAGTGCTCGCTGGTGCGCAGCAGCTCGGAGTGCGTCCCCACCGCGGTGACGCGACCCGCCTCGAGCAATGCGACGCGGTCGGCGAGCGTCACCGTGGACGGGCGGTGGGCGACCACCAGCGCCGTCGTGGCGTGCAGCACCTCGCGCAGCGCGTCTTCGACGAGCGCCTCGGTGTCGACGTCGAGCGCCGACAGCGGGTCGTCGAGCACGAGTACGGCAGGCCGAGCAGCGACCGCGCGGGCGAGCGCGAGCCGCTGCCGCTGTCCGCCCGAGAGCGACAGCCCCTCTTCGCCGATGACCGTGTCGACCCCGTCGGGCAGGTCGTCGACGAAGGATGCCTGGGCCACCTGCAGCGCCTCGCGCATGACGGCCTCGGCTTCGGCGCTCCCCGGCACGAGGTCCTCGCGGCCGAGCAGCACGTTGTCGCGCACGGTCTGCGAGAACAGTGTGGCGTCCTCGAAGGCCATGCCGATGTGACGGCGCAGCTCCTTCAGCGTCAGGTCGCGAACGTCGACGCCGTCGAGGGTCACGCGACCACCGGTGACGTCGTACAGACGCGTCGGCAGCGTGGTGAGCGTGGTCTTGCCCGACCCGGTGAGACCGACGAGCGCCATCGTCTCGCCCGGCCGCAGCACGAGGTCGACGCCGTCGAGCAGGTCGCGCTCCCGGGTGGCGGCATCCTGGTATCGGAAGTGCACACCCTCGAAGGCGAGCTCACCCCGCGGGCGGTCGATGGTCTTCGGTGCCGCCGGGTCGACGATCGTGTTCTCTTCGTCGAACACCTCGAAGATGCGGTCGGTCGCCGTGCGGGCGTCGAGCATGAACGAGAACAGGAAGCCGATCGACTCCATCGGCCAGCGCAGCACCGTGGCCATCGCGAAGAACGCGATGAGCTCGTACGACTGCAGCTGCCCGAGCGCGGTCAGGTAGATGCCGGCACCCAGGCACAGCGCGAAGGCGATGTCGGGCAGCAGCACGAGCCAGAACCAGATCCAGCCGACCGCGCGCGCCTTGCTCAGCTCGGTCTCGCGCAGCGTCTCGGCCTGCCGCGTGAACTTCTGCAGCGCGTGCTTGCCGCGGCCGAAGGCCTTGAGCACGCGGATGCCGTGCACGCTCTCTTCGACCGAGGTCGCCAGGTCGCCGGCCTGATCCTGAGACTGGCGTGCGAGCGTGCCGTACGTCTTCTCGAACCGGTAGCCCGCGTACCACAGCGGCGCCGAGGTCACGAGGAAGATCGTGCCCAGCAGCCAGTGCCAGCGGAAGAGCAGCACCGTGCCGACGGCGATCGTGAGCACGTTGACGACCAGCAGCACCAGGCCGAAGGCGAGCCAGCGGCGCAGCATGCTGATGTCCTGCATCATGCGGCTCAGCAGCTGACCGGACTGCCAGCGGTCGTGGAACGAGACCGGCAGTCGCTGCAGCCGGGAGTAGAAGGTCTGACGCAGGTCGTACTCGACCATGGTCGCCGGCCCCAGCACGAACCAGCGGCGCAGCCATACCATGGCGGCCTCGGCGAGTCCGAGGCCGAGGATGGCAGCGGCGCCCCACGTGATGAGGGCGATGTCGCCGGAGCTGATCGGGCCGCGCACGACCTGCTCGAGGACGAGAGGGATGGCGAGGGCGAGCAGGCTGGCGAACAGCGCGCTGAGCGCGCCGAGGCTCAGGCGCGGCAGCACCGGCTTCGCGAACGGCAGCAGCCGCGCGAGGGATGTGAAGGTGGACGTTTCGGACCGAGGCGAGTCGACGGTGGAGGTCATGATCCTTGCGGGGATGGTGAGCGGATGACCCGGATCGGGGTCTACAAGATGCGCAGGGCGCGACGGAGCCCTCTGTGAGGGAGGAACGCTCCGGGATGCGGCGGTATGCCGAGGCAGCACCGCCGGGACGGGGACGGGGAGCGGCTACCCCTGAATGCGGAGCCGCTCCGGGGTCGCGCCGTCCAGTGCGGGGCGGAGGACGAAGACGGTCTTCGCGGCGACAACGGCCTGATACATGGCTCCTCCTCGGGGCTGAATGGACGGGGCTGGCGCGCCGCTTCGTGAAGCGGCGCGACAGCCCTCCAGCCTATACCTGAGAAATCGCTGAGCGCAACAAGCGCTTTCCTCTCCCCCGGAAAGGATGAACGGTCCGGATGCCCCCGCTCGAGGCATCCGGACCGCAGACGTGTGTGGTCACGCCAGGAGTGCCGGCACTCCTGCCTCGCGGTCGAGCAGGCTGCGCTTGACGTCGAGTCCCCACGCGAAGCCACCGAGCGCGCCTCCGGTGCGCAGCACGCGGTGGCACGGGACGAACAGCGCGGGCGCGTTGCGCGCGCAGATGGATGCCACGGCCCTGACGGCGTTCGGCGACCCGAGTTCGACCGCGAACTCCGCGTAGGTCAGCGGGCGGCCCGGGGTGATGCGCCGCAGGGCCTGCCAGCCCGCGAGCTGCATCGGCGTGCCGAACTGGGCGACAGGAACCTCGTCGATCGCGTCGAGATCGCCCGCGTAGTACGCGAGCACGGTGGCCGCAGCATCCGTTTCGCCTCTCGTCACCGTCGTGGGACGCTCGGTCGCGCGGACACGGCCGACCATGCGGTCGACGTCGTCGGTCCAGCCCGACGCGAGCACACGCGCGTCGGCGTCGGAGAGGATCGTGAACGGGCCGTCGGGCGTGTCGATGGTCTGAATGATCGCGTCGGTCATGATGTCACCTTCGTTTCGGATTCAACAGTCAGGTTCGTCGCCGCCCGGCGCCGCGGTGTCGGTCTGGGCGGCACAGCGCGCCAGAGGTGGGCGGTGAGATAGCTGCGCCATGGTGCGGTGCGCACCGCCCAATCGGTCAGCGCGCGAGGCTCGGACGGGAGGCCGAGGGCCGCGGCGCCGGCGCGCACCGCGACGTCGCCAGGCAGGAACACGTCGGGATCGCCCAACACCCGCATGCGGACGTAATCCGCGGTCCACGGGCCGATTCCGGGCATCGCCAGCAGTGCCGCGCGCTGCTCGGCCGCGTCGTCACCGGGCGTGAGGACCAGCGAACCGTCCGCGAGAGCGGCCGCGGCCCCGGTGATCGCCCGGATGCGAGCAGCCGGGCCTCGCAGCACCTCATGACCGCGTTCGGCGATGGCAGACATCGTCGGGAAGAGCTTGGTCGCCGTCACTCCGGTGCCGTCGAGGCATACGACGTCTTCGCCAAGCGCTCCGGTCAACGCGGTCAGAGCGGTGCGCGCGGCGACGACTGTGATCTGCTGGCCGACCATCGCGCGGATGAGCATCTCGTGCGGATCCGCCGCGCCGGGCACCCGGATGCCCGGCAGATCCGCGACGGACGCCGACAGTTCCGGATGCCGCGACAGCGCGTCGTCGATCGCGATCGGGTCGGCGTCCAGATCGAACAGCCGCCGCGCACGCGTGACCAACGTGGACAGGTCCGCCAGGTGGGACAGTCGGGCATGCAGCCTCACGCGCCCCGCGCCCGCAGCGTCGAGCTCGTCGTGCCGCAGCTCGAACCAGGCGGGCCCGCCCGGCAGACGGAGTGTGCGAGCGAAGCTGGACGCCGTCGCGTGCTCGGCGCCGGACACCGCGCGGGCGCCCATCCAGGCGAACAGGCCCGCGGCATCGAGCGGGCCCCGGTGCGGAAGCGTGAGGTCGATCGCGGTGAGGCCGGCGAACGGGGCCGCAAGAGAGTCAGCCTCGGGAACGCCGGCACGGGACGGGGTGCTCGCCCGCGCGGGGCCGCGGGCACGGCCCCGCACCACCCGGCGCCGCGCGCGGAGCTCGAGCGGCGGCATCCCGAACACCTCCCGGATGGTGTCGTTGAACTGCCGCACGCTCGCGAACCCGGCCGAGAACGCGACGTCGGCCGCTGAGAGGTCGGTGCCCACCAGGAGCATGCGCGCGGTCTGGGCGCGGTGGGCGCGACTGAGGGCGAGCGGTCCTGCGCCCAGCTCGGTGGTGAGCAGGCGCGTCAGGTGTCGCGGCGAGTAGCCGAGCCGGCGCGCGAGCCCCGGGACCCCTTCGCGCTCGACGACACCGTCGGCGATGAGCCGCATCGCGCGGCCGGCGATGTCGCCGCGCAGGTTCCACTGCGGAGAGCCCGGCGCCGCCTCGGGGAGGCAGCGCTTACAGGCCCGGTAGCCCGCCTCGTGCGCGGCGGCACTCGTGGGATAGAACGTGACGTTCGACGCCTTGGGCGTGCGGGCGGGGCAGCTCGGGCGGCAGTAGATGCCGGTCGAGCGCACGGCGGTGACGAACTGGCCGTCGAAGCGCGTGTCGCGGGAGTCGATGGCACGGTAGCGCTCGTCGAACGTCATAGAGGCGATTCCCCAGTGGTCGGTCGAACCGGCCACCGTCGTCGTCAAGGTCATGACCCCAGCCTGGCACGCCTCCCCGACACTCGCTCGCGGAAATCGGACACGGCGGTGGAGACCTGCCGCGCAATGCCCTAGGCGAAGCGGATCGAGCGGAAGACGCGCTCGAGCTCCGCCTGCACCGCGTCGACCGCCAGGGGATCGTCGTGGAGCAGATCGAGCAGGAAGACGTATCCACTGTGGACGCCCAGGTGCCGCAGCCCGTACACGCGGGCCTCTTCGGTCCCAGAGACGACGACCGCCGAGATCGCGGCCTCGAAGGCGGTGCCCTCCAGCGTCGACCACGTCTGGATCACTCCCCCGACGCCGGCGCGGGCGAGCTGCAGGAGATCGTCGGCCGACGTGGCATCCGAATCGGTGACGTACAGGTGCGCCACGATCGTCACGCCACCCACGAACTCCGTGCGCCAGAACCGCTCCATCGCCCCGGGAAGGGGCCCGGGCATGGCCTGCAGGTGCAGGGCCGTCGTCCGCAGGAGCTCACGGCCGTCGTCACCGACCCCGGTGTCGGCCAGCAGGCTGTCCGCGAGTTCCACCGCCCAGTCCTCGGGGTGCGCGAACGTGCCCCACGGGAATCGCAGCGGCACCGGAAGCCACGTCGGCTCGAGCGTGAGCGTGTACGTCGGGGCTACCGCCATCGGAACGTCTCCATGATCGAATCCACGAGCTCGGTCGCCCCCTCGACGATGACGGGATCCGCGTCGTCCGGATACGGGATGGTCGCGAGGAAGACGAGCCCTCGCCGTTCATCCGACCCGGGCAGCCCGAACCCGTAGCCGAGCGCCCGCGTCGTGATCCCGGCGGTGTCGTCGCTGCCCGCCTTGTCGGACTGCCATCGCTGGATCGGCCCGATCGCGGTGTCGTACGTCTCGATGGCCGCTCGGGTCAGGCTGCCGAGGTCGTCGGCGAAAGCCGTGCCCGCGGGCGCGACGTGCTGCCGCACAGCCAAGGAGAGCGGGAGATGGGCGAGCCCGTCGATCTCGCGATCAGGGAAGTACACACTGTGCGTGCGCGTCTGCTCCAGCCGTCGCCACTGCGCGTTCGCGAGCATCCGCAGTCGCACGTCGAGCTCGGGATCGCCGACCTGCTTCAGTCGTGCCGAGAGCTTCGCGATGAACTGCTTGCGTCCGTCCTCGTCGACGCGGTAACGGGACCACCCGGGCGGAAGCAGGAGCCGGAAGCCCGACAGCGCCGTCATCGTGCGCGACTCTGGGTGTCCTGCGACCTCGTGCGTCCGACGGCGATGCCGATGAGCAGGATGACGAGCGCGACGGCTGCGGCGGCCGCCCCCCACCACTGGTCTCCGAAGGTCACGTCGCCCGTGCGCGTGCCTCCGTCGGGCACGAGCAGCGCGAACCCGATGGCGGCGACGATCGAGGCGACGGTCGGTCCCAGAAGGCCTCGCAGCCCGGGGACGTCCTCACCGCGCGCGGTGGCCGCGAGGATGACGGCCAGGAGGCTCAAAGCGACTCCGAGAGCGACCAGCAGGACGGTCGGCACGGCGAACAGCGGATAGGCCCACACCACGCCCCACTTCGGGTCCATGCTGGCGCTCACCTGACCGCCCGAGAAGAACAGTGAACCCACCAGGAACACGATCAGGATCGCCGGAGAGACGATCGCCACGACGGCGTACACGACGCGCGTGACGGACTGAACGGTGCGCGGACGCGTGGGGCTCTGACTCACGGACTCAGCCTATGCGCACATCGCGCAGGCCCGGAATCTCGGGCTGCGCGTCCGCGAGGCCGAGCAAGTCGACGACGGCGAAGCCGGTCCACGACACGATGTTCGCGCCCTGCACGAACCCGCCGGGCAGCGAGCCCGCGGTCGAGGAGATGAACTGCGCCACCCCGGGACTGCTCGCCCACGGCGTGCTGCGCATCGTGTTCAGGAAGCTCGTGATCTGAGCAGTCTCCGCTCCGCCCAGACGAAGAGCCGTCAGCGGGTTGGTGAACAAGCCCGGCTTGGGAAGAGCGAGCCACGACCTCACCGGCGCGAAGAGCGATTGCAGGGGCGTGGCCCAGGTGGTCGGCCGCAGGAGCGAGAAGCGGGGCAGGCTGCTTCGGATGGCTGCCGTGACGACACCGCGCCCGCCCTGGACGACGGAGCCGAGCGCGGGGACGCCGCGCGACAGGATCTTGCCGATGCCGAAGGGAAGAAGGCCGACGGCGCTCCAGGCGAGGTCGCTCAGACTCGCTCGCCCGTAGGCGAACTTCAGCGCGGTGAGCAGGAACGAGGCGGCGGCGAGCGCAAAGATGATGCCGGCCAGAATGCCGGTCAGCGGCGCGCCGATCACGAGCGCGATCACGCTGAGGACGACGAGGACGATCGCGATGACGTCCAGGACGTTGTCGATGAACTCCCAGAACCCGTCGTTGTTGTCGGCGCTCTCGATCGCGTTCTCGATGCCGTCGACGGCGTCGTCATACGCGTCGGACCACGTACCGAAGACCTCTTCGAACTCCTGCCAGAGCTCGTTGCGCAGGGTCTGCGCGTTCGTCAGTGCGGTCTCGGCGGAGTCCGCATCCGATTCCGCGCGGTCGGCCGCCCAGGCGAGCGCCTCGTCGTCCGATCCCTGGGCGCTCGTCGACGCGATGCTCTCGGCGAAATCGGCATCCGCTTTGGCCGTGAGCGCCGCCTGATAGGCGTTCTCGGCGTCTTCGACGTCGCTCAGGTTGGCGCGCAGCCACGTCTGCGCCGTATTCAGCGCCTCGCCGTATGTGGCCAGGCTCTCGCCGGTACCGCGATAGCGAACGGCAGCGTCCGCGAGATCCGCGTGAGTCTCGTTCGCCATCTCGGCGAGCTTGTCGGTGCCTTTGCTCTTGTGGACCGACGAGTCGCCGATCGCCTTGAGCTGGAGGGAGGTGTTCTCCATCGTGGTCGCGAGCGTCTTCAGCTGTCCGCCGCGCGCGGTGATGTCTGCCGCGTTGCCGTCCAGCTGCTGGAGGTCGTACCCCCGGTTCGGCGACCGCATCAGGAGGCCCTCGTCGAGGTGACGGCGGTGGTGGTCGTGGAGCCCTCGAGATCCCGAGCCGTGGTCGTGTCCCACTCATCCCAGCCGTCGATGATGGACGTGAGCTGCTCCTTGATGTTCTCCAGGTTCTCCTTGAGCTTGCCGCGCTTGTCGCGCCACGCCACTTCGAAGTCGATCACCTGGTTGAGCAGAGCGCTGCGCCCGTCGGGACGACCGACGGCGTCCTCCAGGTCGTCGTTCGTGTCCGACGCGGCGTCGAACTCCGAGATCGACGACGCCAGACCGGACTGTGCAGCCTTGAGCTGCTCGAGGTCGAGCATGATGTCCACGTGCGGCATCCTCCGTCAGGTCGTGAGTCAACTGAGGGAGCCGGCGATGTGCCGGCTCCCTCAGGCGAAATCAGTCGGGCTCAGCCGCCGGCGAGCTGCTGGTCGAGGTCCTGGATCGCGCGCATCATGCCCAGCAGCGACTCGGACATGTCGTTGATGCCGTCCACCGCACCCTTCAGACCCGTCGTCAGCTCCGAGTAACCCTCACCGAACTTGCCCGACGCGTGCTGCGTCTTGAAGTCCTCACCCCGCAGCGTGTCCACCTGGCTCTTCAGCGTGTCCAGCTGACCCTGGATGTCGTCACGAGCCTGCGACAGCGACGACGCCACCTGCTCCATCTCGCCATACGAAGCACCGAAATCGGCCATCGTCAACTCCCTCACTCAGAAACACGACCCACCCCGGGCCGACGACTTCCAACCTAACCGACGCTCCACCCTCTGCCCATGGGGATCATTCCCCATGGGCCGTCAATGCCCGCGCAGCGTCTCGGGACGCGGCAGTTCCCGTTCACCGTCGTAGTACGCCCACACGATGTACGCGAAGGGTCCCAGGTCCCCCGCCTGCCGCGCGACGGCCTCAGGGGCCGGGGGTGCGAGGGCCTCAAGCTCCTGCAGCCATGCCTCCCTCACGGCGCGCCCGTACGGCAGCTCGCGAGCGATCCGCGTCGCGAAGTCTGCAGCGGCCTTCGGGTCGGTCGACGGCGTCCTGCGCCGCCGGACAGGAGCGGACGCTCGCACGCGGACGAACATGACGACGCACAGCCCGGCGCACACGACGCCGGCGACACCGACAACCGCGATGGCCGTCGTACCGACCGCATCGCGCAGCTCATCGAACCGGACGACGTTCAGCACGCCAGCGAACAGCAGGAACGGCACCGGCATCACGGCCAGCGCGACAGCCGTGCTCGAGCCGCGCACTGCCGCCGGAAGGGGAAGGATCACGACCACGATCAGCAACACGGCACCCAGCACCAGCGACGTCTGCGCGACCGCGGTCATCAGCACCGGGTCCTGACCACCGCGACCCTTGGGCGGCAACATGACTGCCGCCCCGGCGAAGGCGGCCACGATGCCGATCACGTACGCCGACCACCACAGCGCAGGAGCTTTGGCGCGCCCGCCCGCCGCGGGTGCACTGCGCGGCCTCGCTCCGGCATCCGCCATCGCGCGCCGCAGCTCCGCACGCATGCGTGCCATGCCGGCCACCGCCTGCACCCATGCATCGCGTCGTTCGGCGGGGACGAATCGGCGCGCCGCGTCCACGATGCGTGCGACGTCGTGATCGCTGCCGACGAGACGCTCGATCTTGACCGTCATGCGCGACGCGTCCCCGCGTCGGCCAGGACCCAGCTGAGTGTCGAGACGATGGCATCGAAGACCGCGTGGCCAGCCACGACGGCGTCGGACGTATCGGGCACGCCCTCTTCGATGAGCGCGGTGCCGGTGAGCATCAGCGCCTTCGTGCGCGCGGTGTCAGGCACCGGCGCGACATACGTCGACTGCGCCTGCTCGACTCCGCGTTCGCCTGCGGAGCTGCGCTCCCGCCACAACACAATCTGCCCGGAGCGATCGAGCATCTCGGCACCCCGACGGAATCGGGCCGCGACCCAGTCGTCGAGCGGAGCATCGGCCTCCCCCGAGATGAGCGAGACGATCAGCGACAGCGGGGGCGCCACACCGTCCGGCCCGGCACCGGGAAGGATCGCGTACCGGCCGCCCGCGCGGCCGAGTTCGCGCATGGCGCGCTCGAGAGTGCTCGAGAAGACTCCGTCGAGGTCGGGCCGACCCGCACGCATGAAGACCTTCCGGGCCTGCTGCTCCATCTGCTCGGTCGCTTCGGGCGTGATCTCGGTGGCGCTCCATCCCTCCGGCAGCAGGAGCCGGAATCGGGGAAGGCCGCCCGGAAGGCCCAGCAGTTCCGCTCGCAGACTGGTCATACGCCCAATTCTCGGTCATCGTCCGCGGCGCCGATCGACACGCGCGTCGTCAGCTCCTCGAACAGGTCCATGCCCGCGCCGAGATTCCGCAGACTCGGAGACGCCACGACGGATTCGACCAGCGCACCGTCACGGAGCTGCTGGAACTGCAGGATTCCGAGCACTCCGCCGTCATCGAGCTGCTGCACGGTGCTGATCACGCGTGCCCGCGCCGGGTCCTCGTCGCGGAACGGGAGCACACGCCGCGGCAGCGCCGCAGGGGCCTCATCGACGATGTCGTCGAAGGTCCGCGCGTCGGTCGCCGAGGCGTAGACCATCACGATCGCGCGACCGGGGAGGCCGTCGGGGCAGAACAGCAGGTTGGCGATCGCGGTCGGGTCGGCGAGTTCGGCGAAGCCGAGCAGCGCGCTCTCGACCCCGGCGGGGTCGGCGGCGCGATCTGGTTCGGAACGCAGACGCTCCACCGCACCGCGCGCCCACGTCGCCCGCTCGTGCGCAGCGGGAATGGGCAGGAACCAACGGTCGTCGATCGTGACGTCGACCGCCGTCACAGCCCGAAGCCCCATCCGCTGGTCGCACGGTCGTACGAGAAGCCCGCGGTCGCCTTTCCCATGCCGTCGACGAGGTTGAGCACAGGGTTGCCCGCGCTCAGCATGTCCTGCATGAGATTTCCGTGCGGCAGGCCGTTGAGGAATCCGTTGAGGTTGTTGAAGGCCTTGTTGGACAGGCCGGACGCCGCATCCGAGATCATGTTCTGCATCGCGCCCTGATTGCCCTGCAGAAGGCGAGCCGTCACCGAAGGACCGTCGTCCAGGCCGCGGAAGAACCCTCTCAGCACATTGGAGCCGTGTCGGTTCAGCACGTTCCCGCCGTCATGCATCACGCGGGCGAGCATCCCCTGGTCCAGGACACCGGACAGGCGAGAGCCGTTGCGCCAGGCAGCGCCCACGACATCCCCGCCCATGTCGATCAGACCGCGTCCGGCGGCAGCGAACTTGCCCCCTGCGCCGACGGCCGTACGGACCGCCCCGAACGCGGCGAAGGCTTTGCCGAAAGGGAACACTCCGACGGCGGCCATGACGATGTCCATCGCCCCGCCCCGTCCGCCCGCGACCTTGAGACAGGTGACGGCGAGTGCCGCCAGTCCCACCAAGGCCGCCGCCAGGATGAAGGGTCCGCCGATGATGCACGCCACGACCGCGAGCACGATGCCGGCATACGAGAGGATGTCACCCAGGATCTCGAGCGCGGGAAGCGAGTTGTCGAGCCAGGAGTCTTCGACGCCGTCGTCGTTGGCATCCTTGATGCCCTTGCGCGCGTCCTCGTACGCACCCCACCACGTGTCGTAGACGCCCTCGTACTGGACTGCGTAGCCCTCCCACGCCGTGCGATCCTGGTCGACATCGCCCGCCGTGGTGCGCTCCTCGGACGTGCCCTCCTCGGGTTCGGGAAGCTGCGAATCAGTCTCGAACTGGCCTCGCGTCTGCACGTAGTCGTCCCACGCGCGCTCCAGGTCGGGCATGAGAGAGCGCAGCTGGGCCTGTACCCCGTCGAGGGCGCGCGCGTACGTCAGGATCGCCGTGCCGCTCGGCCGGTAACGCTCGCCTGCTTTGCGCAGATCGCCGGTCATGTCGCCGACGGAGTCCTTGATGGATTCGAGACTCTTCCCACGGCATTCGGCTCCGAGCTTGATCCGATCGAGCAGGTCGGCCGCGGCGATCATCTGGTCGCCGAGGCTCTCGATCTGGATCCCGCGACGTTCGATCTCGTACGCCTGGCCCTCGATCTCGAGGATCTCGTAGTGCTTTCCGCCTGTGGGCGTCCTGTCCATCGTGATCTCACTCCGGCTTCTGGACCTGAGGCGTGCGGGTGGTGTTGTCGAGGCTCGTCGCGGCCTCGTTGTCGAAATCGGCCCAAGCACGGGCGACTCCTTCGACGCTCTCCTGGACCGTCTTCACGTCATCCTTCAGCGTGTCGCGCTTGTCGTCCCAGGCGCTCTCGAAGCGGTCGATCTCGTCGCGGAGCGCGGACTCGCCGTGCGGCCGGCCGATCGCCGCTTCGAGGCTGCCCGATCGGTCCCCGGCATGCTCGAACTCGTCGACGATGTTCTTCAGCGACGTGTTGAGCGCCTGCAGGTCGCTCATCGGGATGTTGATGTCTTTTCCCACGGTGCCCTTCCTCCGATCGCCGTCGCGAAACAGTGCTCAGAACCGAGCGGACGAAGCTCCGTCGTGCGAAGCTCCGTCGCCCAGAAGACGTGTACGCGGGCTCAGCCGCCGGCGAGCTGCTGGTCGAGGTCCTGGATCGCGCGCATCATGCCCAGCAGCGACTCGGACATGTCGTTGATGCCGTCCACCGCACCCTTCAGACCCGTCGTCAGCTCCGAGTAACCCTCACCGAACTTGCCCGACGCGTGCTGCGTCTTGAAGTCCTCACCCAGCAACGTGTCCACCTGGCTCTTCAGCGTGTCCAGCTGACCCTGGATGTCGTCACGAGCCTGCGACAGCGACGACGCCACCTGCTCCATCTCGCCATACGAAGCACCGAAATCGGCCATCGTCAACTCCCTCACTCAGAAACACGACCCACCCCGGGCCGACACCAGAAACCTAACGCGACGCCCTACCGCCCGGCGATGGGGACCATTCCCCATGCCTGCTCAGCAGTCCTCCCACCGCGTCGAGGCGCTTCGAGAGACGTCGCCCGTCTTCGGTCGGGCGAAGAAGGGCGGTGCGCGGAAGACCGGTGCGACGGGTCAGCGCGGATTGCCGGGAGCGTGTTGCTGCACCTCGGGCGCGAGCGTGAGCGCGAGCTCGCCCGGAGCCGTGGCGAGGGCGCGCGCTGCGGTGGCGGAGTTGATGAGACCGCGCTCTGCAAGCAGGCCGATGGCTGCGTTCCGCCGCTGCATCACCTCGGCAAGCGTGCTGGGCGGGATCTCGCGGATGCTCCACTCGAGGTTCTCGCGCTCGTTCTGGGGTCCGCCCTTGGGCAGAGGTCCTCGCACGAGGATCGCGATGTGGACGACGACATCGGCCGCGATCACCACGAGCCACGCCCATGTGCCGTCCCCCAGCTGCTCACGTCCGGCGGTGAGCGCGATCAGCGCTGTGATCGCCCCCGGAATCGCGTGGATGAGTGCCAGGGTGCGCAGCGCGGCCGCGCGAGTGGCCCGCGGATGCCGGAGCCGCTGGATCTCACTCCAGCCGGTGACCACGAGACCCACGAGCGTGATCCAGCCGGCGAACGCGAGCGGGAAGTCGTACGCCGTGTCGCCCAGCACCCACCGGAGCATGGCCGCCGCGGCGATCACCGGTGCAGCGACGGCGTAGAGGTAGGCCAGTCCCTGGATGAAGCTGCCGACGGTGATGCCGCGGTGCTCCGACATCGCCTCCTTCGGCGCGAGCACGGCGAGCGGGCGTTGCGCAGCCGTCAGCGCGAACGAGCGCAGCTCCAGCCGCCACCAGTCGACCGCGTTCCACCCCTTCGTCTCGTCGACCAGTTCTGTCAGCGACCTGCCGCTCATGCCGACCAGTCCTCTCCGAAGCGGACGACCGCGCGGTCCAGTGCGTCCACACGTGCGCGGTCGGTCGACGGCACGAAGCCCTCGAGTGTCGATGTGCTCAGCACGGCCTTCGCCGGCTCCTCCACGAACGCGAGTGCGTAGGGCGCGACAGGGCCCAGGACCGCGGCGATCGTCGTCTCCTCGCCCAGGAACAGCCAGCGCTCGAAACCGAAGTCCCGGTCGCCGTGCCGCTCGAGCAGCGTGGCCGAGATGCCGACGCCGAAGCCCTCGGTCTCGAGGATCTCGGTCGTCGCGGGCAGCAATGCGGAGGCCGACCACAGGAATGCCGCCTGCGCGTCGTCGCTGAGCCGCTCGTCGACCGCGAAGACGGTGAGCGGCGCGATCGCCCGCCCCTCGATGCCGACGATGACGAGGCTGCGGCTCTCGTCGGTGGTCACGGCGGCGACATCCTCGAGTGCCGCCGCGATGCGCGTGGCAACGGCCGGTGCCAGCTCCCTGCGCGTCGCGAACGCCGCTGCGGTCTCGCGGGCCCACGCGGCCCGTTCGCCGGCAGTCTGCGCCACGAACGGGACGGGGATGCAGTGCTCGGGGTCGTGTCGGAGATTCAGCTGCATGTCAGCGCACGCTCCAGGTGAACGAGGCGATGTGGTGGTCGAAGAGTGCAACCCATGCCTCGAGCACGGGATCGTCCTGCGGGAGGTCGGCGCTGTGCGCGACTGTCGCCGTCCACTGCACGGCCTGCGTGCGCTTCGTGCCGGGAATCGGAAGCAGGAACTGGATGAGGAAAGACACGGCATCTACGCCGTCCACCCGGGTGGGGTGACGTTCGGTCCACCGGACGATCCGGTGCCCCTCCCCGATCGCTACGCCGCCGCGGTTGCGCACCGCGTCCTCGACGATGTCATCGAGCGTCCACCGCGGCGTCGACCGTCGACGCAGGCCGACGAGGCTCGCCGATCCCAGCACCCACGTGGGCGAGCCCTCTGCGGGCAGCGCGTAGGCGAACGCATCCTGCTCGCGCAGCTTCGCGACGGCCTCCTTCACCTGGGTCGCGAGCGCGGCAGCCAGGTCGGGCCGTCCCGCTTCGCTGAGCCGCGCACGCGCGGCGGCAACGAGTTCGCGCTCGGTGTCGGTGCTCAGATCGTAGGATCGCCAGCCCGGGGGCAACAGCATCCGGTACCGCGGCACGGTGGCACCGATGCTCCCTGTCAGTTCCGCGCGCAGATCACTCACCACACCAGTCTTTCATCACCTGGCGGGCGTCCTGGAACCACGTCAAGAGAACGGGTTCTGATCGGGGTCGAACGAGCCGGGGAACGCGCCGCCCGCGGTGTCCTTGATCCAGCCGGCGATGCCGAGCTGGGTGGCCCAGATGCCGCCGACGCCCTCGAGGACGTTGAGGCCGCCGGTCATGACAGCGGGGTCCGCCCAGTGCGCCATGTTGTTGCCGGTCAGCAGGCCGGTCGTGAAATCCACCGCCTTGGCTCCGAATCCGGCGCCCTGCAGGCGATTCAGACCGGACAGCCAGTCGTCGACGCCGGTCGCTCCGACACCGAACAGACGGGCGGCATCGTCGCCGAAGGCGGTGCCGAGCGCTCGCCAGCCGCCGGGGGCGCCGAGGCCGCGCAGACCGCGCGCGGCCGGCCCGATGAAGGGGATCACGCCGATGACACCGAACGCGACGTCGACCCAGCTGCCGTCGTTGAAGGCGAGCTTGCGGGTGAGCGCGACGACGAGGGTGGCGACGGCGACGATCGCGGCGAGCGCCGCGATGATCGGCCCGCCGATCACGATCGCCAGAACGGCGAGCACGATGCCGGCGATGGCGAGGACGTTGGAGAGGAACTCCAGCGCGCCGCGCATGTCGTCCTTCCACGAGTCCTCGATCTTGCCGCTGAACCCCTCCTTGATGTTCCGGGCAGCGGTGTCGAAGGCGGTGTGCCAGGTGTTCCACTCCGTGTCGTACTCGCCGGCGCGGGTGTCCCACTCGCCCTTCTTGGTGTCGGCGAGCCCGCGCTTCTCGACGGCGTTTGCGTTCGCGGTGTCGTAAGAGGACTGCTCGTCCGCGTCGGCGTCGTCGTCGGGCTCCCGCGGGACGGCGCCCTCCGCTGTGTCGGCCTCCCGGCTGAGCGAATAGTAGGCGGCCCACAGCTCGATGAGATCATCGACGATCGGGTCGATCGCGGCCTTGGAAGTCTCGAGCTCCTGGCCGTAGGTGCGGATGTGCGGCCCGACCGCGGCGTAGAGTTCGGCCGCCTTCGACAGGTCGTCGTTCACCTTGCCGGCCACCTCGCGGAGCTTGTCGATCGCGTGCCCCTCCATGTCGGCGCCGTCGTCGACGAGTCGCTGGATGAGGGTCCACGCCTGAGACATGTCTGTGCCGAGGTCGACGATCTGCTGGCCGCGGGTCTGGACGTCGCCCGCGTCACCGCGAAGGTGCTCGATGAGGCGCTGGCCGCCGGGCGTCTGGGACGGCATGTATGGGGTAACGCTCATCGTCCGCTCATCTCTCGCCGGTCTGGTTGCCGGCTTCTTCGTCGAAGTCCTTGAACGCCTTGATCACGCTGTCGACGTGTTCGGCGAGCCCCTTGCAACTGTCCATCAGTCGCTTGCGGCGATCGTCCCAGCGTCCCTCGAACTCGTGGGCGGCGTCCTTCAGATCGCCCAAGTCGTACGGCCGGTCGACGGCATCCTCCAAGTCCCGTCGGCGACTGCCCGCGTGCTCGAACTCATCGATGATGCTCTTCAGCTGCGTGCTCAGTCCGCCGAGGTCGTCGTAGTTGACCTTGACTCCCACCTCGTGTCCTCACTCCCCGGTCATGCCCTGTTCATCGTCACCCAGCGAGCGCGAGGGCGGCCTGCTGCCGCCCTCGCGCTCCGCGCCGTCTCAGCC
>NZ_JBLWIH010000016.1:0-4813 GCF_051364985.1 Microbacterium sp. I2 | reverse complement strand
CCCAGCGCCGATGGTACTGCAGGGGAGACCCTGTGGGAGAGTAGGACACCGCCGGACACCCATTACACGGAATGGCCACCCAACGCAGGGTGGCCATTCCGCGTTAACACACCGATTGCCCGTGACGGCGCCATCGGAGAGGATCGAGGAATGTCAGAGCAGGAGCCGCGAGACGGCGCAGCAGAGCGTGCCCCGCGCGAGCGTGGGCGCGATGCGACGCCGAATCGCGGAAGCCGTTCTTCCTCGGGCAGCGCCGGCGACCGCAAGCCCTACGCGGAACGAGCCGACGGTAAGAAGCCGTACGCGAAGCGCGATGGCGACAGGCCGTATGCGCAGCGTGACGGTGATCGCAAGCCGTACGTGAAGCGCGATGGTGACAAGCCCTACGCGAAGCGTGACGGTGAGCGTAAGCCTTACGTCAAGCGTGACGGTGACAAGCCGTATGCGAAGCGTGACGGTGAGCGTAAGCCGTTCGTGAAGCGCGAGGGCGACAAGCCCTACGGCAAGCGTGACGGCGAGAAGCGCCCGTATGCGAAGCGCGACGGCGACAAGCCATATGCGAAGCGCGACGGCGACAAGCCATATGCGAAGCGTGACGGTGACAGGCCGTACGCGAAGCGTGACGGTGAGCGTAAGCCTTACGCGAAGCGCGAGGGCGACAAGCCCTACGGCTCCCGCCCGACGCGGGGTGGCGCAGATCGCCCCGACCGGGCGGTGCGCGACGGCGAGATCCGTTCCGTGCGCCCAAGTCACGACGATCCGATCATCCCCGACGAGGTGACCGCGAAGGACCTCCATCCGAGCGCGCGCAACGAGCTGAAGACGCTGAGCAAGGAGAACGCCGACCAGGTCGCCCGCCACCTCGCGATGGCAGCGCAGCTCATCGACGAAGACCCCGAGCTCGCCCACCAGCATGCGCTGTCGGCGTCCCGTCGTGCAGGGCGCATCGCCGTCGTGCGAGAGACGCTCGCCATCACCGCGTACGCGACGGGCGACTATGGTCTGGCACTGCGGGAGTTGCGCACCTACCGCCGCATCTCCGGCAAGGACGACCAGATCGCGCTTCTCGTGGACAGCGAGCGGGGTGTGGGCCGCCCCGACCGTGCACTCGAGACCGGTCGCGCCGTCGATCGGGCGTCGCTGCCGACCTCCGTGCGCGTCGAGCTCGCCATCGCGATGTCGGGCGCGCGCCTCGACCTCGGCGAGCCCGACCGTGCACTGGGGGAGCTGGACATCCCCGAGCTCGACCCCGACCGCGCCTTCGAGTGGAGCCCCGCGCTCTTCTCGGCGCGTGCCGCGGTGCTCGAGGAGCTCGGCCGTGCCGAGGAGGCAGATCGCTGGCGCAGTCGCGCTCTGATCGCCGCCGAAGCGCTTGACGCGGCGGCGGGCGTGGACGACCTCGAGACGATCTTCGTCGAGGAGGTCGAGGAGGAATCCGACGGCGAGTCCGAGACCGAGGCCTCCGACGGCGAGTCCGAGACCGAGGCCTCCGACGGCGAGTCCGAGACTGAGGCCTCCGACGGCGAGTCCGAGACTGAGGCCTCCGACGAAGATGCTGCGCACGACGTGTCACCTGAGGAGCACGAAGCCTCACCCGACGAGCGCGGGGAGTCGCCGGACGAGGCACGTCCCTGATGCCGCTGTTCGGACGTCGGCCCTCGACGGCCGCACCGCTGGAGGGTGTCGACGTGGTCCTGGCGGATCTGGACGGGGTCGTCTACGCCGGAGCGGGCGCACTGCCGCATGCGGTCGAGAGCCTGAACCGGGCACGCGAGGGCCGGGCGCTCGCCTACATCACGAACAACGCCTCGCGCACCGACGCGTCTGTTGCCGCGCACCTCTCGGAGCTCGGGTTGCGCACGGCTGCCCGGGACGTCGTGACGAGTCCGCAGGCGGCGATGCGGCTCCTGACCACGCGGATCCCCGCCGGCTCGACGGTCCTCGTCGTCGGGGGCGACGGCCTCGTCGTCGAGGTGGAGAAGGCCGGTTTCGCCGTGACCCGCAGCGCCGACGACGCGCCCGCCGCCGTCGTCCAGGGCTTCGCACCCGAGGTGGGCTGGGCGCAACTGGCTGAGGCCGCGTTCGCCCTCAAGGTGCCCGAAGAGGACGGCGGCATCCCCTGGATCGCAACCAACACGGACTGGACGATCCCGCAGTCCCGCGGGATCGCACCGGGCAACGGCACCCTCGTCTCGGCGGTGCACACGGCGGTGGGGCGTCTTGCGACCGTCGCGGGCAAGCCCGAGGTTCCGATCTTCGAAGAGGCAGTCTCGCGGTTCGACGCCCGGCATCCGCTCTTCCTCGGTGATCGACTCGACACCGACATCCTCGGCGCGAACCGGGCAGGTATCGCGTCCGCTCTCGTCCTGACGGGCATCGACCGGCCCAAGCATGTGCTCGCCGCGCCCGAAGGCTCGCGGCCGACCTACATCCTCGGCGATCTGCGTGAGTTGCACGAGCCCTACCCGCACGTGGCCGTCACGGACGGTGTCGCCACCGTCCGCGGTGCGACCGTCGCGATCGACGGCCCCGATGTGCGGATCGTCAGTGAGGGAGACCGGCCGATCGATCTGGTCCGCGCCGGCGCCGCTGCCATCTGGTCCACCGGGCGCGCCATCTTCGGGTTCCGGGTTCCCGAGCGGCTCTACGCCGATCCGTTCCACCGGCCCTGATCGCACCGGTGCCGGCGCGACTCGCCCGTATCCTGGGGGCATGGATGCGACGCGCGACGCCGACGACACCGGGGATCTGCTCTCGACCCTCGAGGTGATCGAGGCTCAGCCTCTCGCAACGCGTGCCGAAGCGTACGAGAGCCTCCACGACACCCTCGCCCGCCGCTTGGAGTCGAACCCCGGCTCCCCGTCATGACGCAGCGTCTCGACGCGGCGCTGGCCGCTCGGGGACTCGCTCGGTCTCGAACGCGCGCGGCAGGCCTCATTGCGGAGGGGCGCGTGAGCGTGGACGGCAAGCCCGTCGTGAAAGCATCTACTCCCGTGCCCGACGACAGCGTGATCGAGGTGAGCGGCTCCGACCATTACGTCAGCAGAGCCGCGCACAAGCTCATCGCCGGTCTGGACGCCTTCGGCATCGACGTGCGCGGTCGCGTCGCCCTCGACATGGGCGCCTCCACCGGCGGCTTCACCCAGGTGCTGCGGGAACGGGGCGCCGAGCCCGTGATCGCGGTCGATGTCGGCCACGACCAGCTCGCGGCATCCGTCTCGGCCGATCCGGGCGTCGTCTCGATCGAAGGCTTCAACGTCCGCTACATGACGCCGGCCTCGCTCATCGAAGCCAGCGGCGTCGATGCCGCGCCGTCGCTCATCACCGGGGATCTGTCGTTCATCTCGCTCGCGCACGTGCTGCCGGCCGCGCGCGCAGTCGCGGCGCCGGATGCCGACCTGGTGCTCCTGATCAAGCCGCAGTTCGAGGTGGGGCGCACCGCGGTCAAGGGCGGTCTCGTCACCAATCCGACGCTGCGGGCGGATGCCGTCTCGACGGTGCTCTGGACGGCGTGGGATCACGGCCTCGGCACGTGCGGACTGATCGCCTCGCCGCTGGCGGGCACGCACGGCAACCGCGAGTACGTGGCGCATCTCGCGCTCGGGCGGGGGAGCATTCCCGAGCAGTGGCGCGACGAGGTCGACCGCCTCACCGACTGATCCAGTGTCGGACGCCCCGCCCGTCGGAGCGATCCGACAGAATGGGGAGGACCGTGAACCGACTGGCGGGGAGCCGATGAACAACGCCGACGACGAGCGCAGCATCCTGGTGGTCGCGCATGCGCACCGGGACGACACGGTCATCGCCGCGGAGCGCGTGGTCTCGGCGCTGCGTGCGTCCGGCGCGCGCCCCGTGATCGCCCCCGACGACCGCGATGCCCTCGTGGCGGTGCGCCCGTCGTTCGCCGATGTCGCGGTCCTGGGCCGCGACATCGCGGTGACCGAGATCGAGCTGGCGATCGTGCTCGGCGGCGACGGCACCATCCTGCGCGCCGCCGAACTCGTGCGCGACGGCACGGCTCCGGTCCTGGGCATCAACATGGGGCACGTCGGCTTCCTTGCCGAGATCGAGCGCGATGACATGGACGATGCCGTCCGCCGAGTCATCGAGCGCGACTACGGCGTCGAGGAAAGGCTCGCGCTGCAGGTGCGCGTGAAGGACACCGTCGACTCGGTCATCTACGAGACGTGGGCGCTGAACGAGGCGACCGTCGAGAAGGCCAGCCGCGAGCGCATGCTCGAAGTCGTGATCGAGGTCGACGGACGCCCGCTCTCGACCTTCGGCTGCGACGGTGTGGTCATCTCGACCCCGACCGGGTCGACCGCGTACAACTTCTCGGCCGGCGGCCCGGTCATCTGGCCGACGGTTCAGGCGATCTCGGTGGTGCCGCTGTCGGCGCACGCGCTGTTCGCCAAGCCGCTCGTGGTCGGCCCCGAGCACGCGGTCGCGATCGAGGTCCTCGAGCACACCAACGGCACCGGCATCCTGTGGTGCGACGGTCGCCGCTCGCACGACCTGCCGCCTGGCGCGCGCGTGGTGGTACGTCGCTCCGACCGTCCGGTGCGCCTGGCGCGACTGCATCCCGCGCAGTTCACGGACCGGCTCGTGCGAAAGTTCCGTCTTCCCGTCGAGGGCTGGCGCGGGCCGGCGGCGATCACCGGGACGCTGCCGACACAGGCGAGCGCGGAGCTCTCCCTGTGATCGAAGAGATGCGCCTGCGGGATCTGGGTGTGATCGCCGAGGCGACCCTGCCGATCGGCCCCGGCTTCACCGCCATCACGGGCGAGACGGGCGCCGGAAAGACGATGGTCGT
>NZ_JBLWIH010000015.1:0-5648 GCF_051364985.1 Microbacterium sp. I2 | reverse complement strand
CAGGCGAGCGCGGAGCTCTCCCTGTGATCGAAGAGATGCGCCTGCGGGATCTGGGTGTGATCGCCGAGGCGACCCTGCCGATCGGCCCCGGCTTCACCGCCATCACGGGCGAGACGGGCGCCGGAAAGACGATGGTCGTGACCGGGCTCGGGCTGCTGCTCGGCCAGCGCGCGGACTCCGGCGCGGTGCGCGCCGGGGCGGCACAGGCGACCGTCGACGGAGTATGGATCGTGCCCGAAGACGGCGCGGTGGCCGAGCGGGTCCGTGAGGCGGGCGGCGATGTCGAGCCTCTCGGCGACGGGCGCGCCGAGCTCTTCGTCGGACGCTCGATCTCGAGCGAGGGGCGCGGGCGCGCCTCGGTCGGCGGCCGCGCCGCGCCGGCCGGTGTGCTCGCCGACCTCGCCGACGAGCTCGTGGTCGTCCACGGTCAGTCCGATCAGTTGCGCCTTCGCTCCGCCGCCGCCCAGCGCGACGCTCTGGACCGGTTCGGCGGCGAGGCGGTCCGCACAGCCCGCGACGAGTACCGGCGCGCGTACGAGCGATGGCGAGCCCTCGATCGCGAGCTCTCGCAGCTGACGACGGACCGTGACGCCCGCGCGGCCGAAGCTGACGAACTGCGCGCCCAGCTCGCCGAGATCGAGCAGGCGGCACCCCAGCCGGGCGAAGACGCCGACCTCGCCACGCGCGCGGAGCGCCTCGCGAACGCCGAAGAGCTGCGCATCGCCGCCGCCTCTGCGCACGAGGCGCTGTCGGGGGAGGGGGACGGCCCGGATGCCGCCTCCCTGCTCGCGGAGGCGCGCCGAGCCCTCGAGCGCGTGCACGATCCGGTCCTCGAGGAGCTCTCGGGGCAGGTCGCCGACCTCGGCTACCGTGCCGCCGACGTGGCGGCCGCGCTCGCGGGGTACCTGGCAGACCTCGACGAGTCCGGACCGCATGAACTGGCCGCCGTCGAGGAGCGTCGCTCGGTCCTGGCCGGCCTGGTGCGCACCCACGGCACTCTCGAAGCCGCGATCGCGCTGCTCGACGTCGGCTCCTCACGTCTGGCCGAGCTCGACGACGACTCCGGGCGGATCGAGCGTCTCACCGAGGAGCGGGATGCCGCGGCATCCGCTCTCGACGGTGCGGCAGCGGTACTGACCGCCGCCCGCACCGAGGCGGCCGAGCGTCTGGGAGCCGCCGTCACTAACGAGCTGCGCGCCCTGGCGATGCCCGATGCCCGCCTGGAGGTGTCGGTCGCCCGGGGATCGGAGTCGGCGAACGGCAGGGACGACGTCGCCATCCTGCTGGCCCCGCACCCCGGAGCGGAGCCCCGCGCCGTCTCGAAAGGAGCGAGCGGCGGCGAGCTCAGTCGCGTGATGCTGGCGATCGAGGTCGTGATCGCCGCCGTCGATCCCGTCCCCACCTTCGTCTTCGACGAGGTCGACGCCGGCATCGGCGGGGCCGCCGCGATCGAGGTCGGGCGCCGGCTGGCGCGGTTGGCGCAGTCCTCTCAGGTGATCGCCGTGACCCACCTGGCCCAGGTCGCCGCGTTCGCGACCAACCACCTCAGCGTCGTGAAGGCAGGCGACGGCTCGGTGACGGCATCCGACGTCCGCCGGCTCGAGGGTGCGCAGCGCGAGGCCGAGATGGCCCGCCTGCTCTCGGGCATGCCCGACTCCGACGCCGCGCTGACCCACGCACGTGAGTTGCTCAGCCTTCGGACCGAAGTCGACTGATAGGATAAAAGCCCGTGATGCAGACTTCTGGTTCTTCCCGCGGTGACACTTCGAACGACACCACCAAACACATCTTCGTGACCGGTGGTGTCGTTTCCTCTTTGGGCAAGGGCCTGACCGCCGCCAGCCTGGGCAACCTTCTGACAGCCCGCGGCTTGCACGTCGTGATGCAGAAGCTCGACCCGTATCTCAACGTCGATCCCGGCACCATGAACCCGTTCCAGCACGGTGAGGTCTTCGTCACCGACGACGGCGCCGAGACCGACCTCGACATCGGGCATTACGAGCGCTTCCTCGACATCGAGCTGAACCAGGCGGCCAACGTCACCACGGGCCAGATCTACTCGCAGGTGATCGCCAAGGAGCGCCGTGGCGAGTACCTCGGCGACACCGTGCAGGTGATCCCGCACATCACCGACGAGATCAAGCGCCGCATGCGGCTGCAGGCCACCGAGGATCCGCGGCCGGACGTGATCATCACCGAGATCGGCGGAACCGTCGGCGACATCGAGTCGCAGCCGTTCATCGAGTCCGCGCGGCAGATCCGTCACGAACTCGGCAGGCAGAACGTGTTCTTCGTCCACGTTTCGCTCGTGCCGTTCATGGGCGCCTCGGGCGAGCAGAAGACCAAGCCGACGCAGCACTCCGTCGCGACGCTGCGTTCCATCGGCATCCAGCCCGATGCGCTGGTGCTGCGCAGCGACCGCCCCGTCACCGAGGCGAACAAGCGCAAGATCGCGCTCATGTGCGACGTCGACGAGGGCGCCGTGGTCAACGCCGTCGACGTGCCGAGCATCTACGACATCCCCTCGATGCTCAACGAGCAGGGGCTCGACGAGTACATCGTTCGCGCGCTCGGCCTCGCGAAGGCCGCCGACGTCGACTGGTCGCGGTGGGAGCGCGTCCTGCAGGCCGTGCACAACCCGAAGCACGAGGTCACGATCGGCCTCGTCGGCAAGTACATCGATCTTCCCGACGCCTACCTCTCGGTCACCGAGGCGCTGAAGGCCGGCGGGTTCGCTCAGGAGACCCACGTCAACATCCGCTGGATCCCGTCTGACGAGTGCGAGACGCCCGAAGGCGCCGAGCGGGCGCTCGCACCGCTTGACGGCATCGTCATCCCGGGCGGCTTCGGCATCCGCGGGATCGAGGGCAAGATCGGCGCGCTGAAGTTCGCGCGCGAGCAGGGGATCCCCACGCTCGGCATCTGCCTGGGCCTGCAGTGCATCGTCATCGAGTACGCCCGTCATGTCGCCGGCATCCAGGACGCATCATCGAGCGAGTTCGACCCCGACACCGAGCACCCTGTGATCGCCACGATGGAGGAGCAGGTCGACATCCTCGATCACGGCGACCTCGGCGGCACCATGCGGCTGGGACTGTACCCCGCCGACCTCGCCGAAGGATCGATCGCCGCGGAGGTGTACGGCTCGACCACGGCGTCCGAGCGTCACCGGCACCGGTACGAGGTGAACAACCGCTACCGCGATCAGATCGCGGCTGCCGGGCTGGTCTTCTCGGGTGTGAATCCCGATCTCAATCTCGTCGAGTACGTCGAGCTGCCGCGCGACGTACACCCGTACTACATCGCCACTCAGGCCCACCCCGAGCTGCGTTCGCGTCCGACCGACGCCAACCCGCTGTTCCGCGGGCTCGTGGGCGCCGCCCTCGAACGGCACCGGGCCAGCGAGCTGTTCGATGACGAGCCCTTCGAGGCTGCCCGGGAGCCCGTCGCGTGACGACGCCCGGAGCACAGGCCGGCGCGTGGCCGGCCGACGAGCCGCTCGAGGCGATGGTGATCTCGAGCGATCTCGTCTACGAGGGTCGGGTGTGGGACGTCCGCCGCGACACCGTCGCGTACGGCGACGGCACGATCGTCCGCCAGTACGTCGACCATCCGGGTGCGGCCGCGGTCGTGGCGCTCGATGAGGACGACCGGATGCTGCTGATCCAGCAGTACCGGCATCCGATCCGTCACCGGGATTGGGAGATCCCCGCGGGCCTCCTCGACGTCGACGGCGAATCGCCGCTCGAGACCGCCCGACGCGAGCTCGCGGAGGAGGCAGACCTCGAGGCGGCCGAGTGGGAGCCGCTCGTGAGCATCTTCACGACGCCGGGTGGCAACGACGAGGTCGTGCACCTGTTCCTCGCGCGGGGGCTCTCGCCGGCCGGTGCCGTGCATGCACGCGAAGATGAAGAGGCCGACATCGTCCTCGAGTGGGTCGCGCTCGACGAGGTGGTCGCGGGGATCCTCGCGGGCAGGCTGCGCAACGGGATCATGACGGTCGGGGCGCTCGCCGCCGCGGAACGGCTTCGCGTCGCGCGAGCGGAGACCGCGAGCGGCTGACATGGGGCGCGCGGGGGAGCTCGGTCATGCGGCTTGAGCGTGCAGTCGACTCGTACCTGCGGCACATCACGATCGAGCGCGGGCTGTCCGACAACACGGTCGCCGCGTACCGTCGGGATCTCTCGGGGTACCTGACATGGCTCGGCGAACAAGGCGTGGCCGACACCTCCGAGGTGACGTCAACGCTCGTCGGAAGCTTCATCGCGGATCGGGCCGCGGCACAGCCGCCGATGGCGTCCTCGTCCCTCGCACGGCTGCAGTCCTCGGTGCGAGGTCTGCACCGCTTCCTCGCGCGTGAGGGGGTCGAGAACACCGACCCGTCGACGAAGCTGCGCCCCCCGAAACAGCCGCGCCGGCTGCCGAAGGCGCTCACGATCGATCAGGTCGAGAAGCTGCTCGACGCGTCAGGCCCGCTTCCGCAGGACGCCGCACCGGGGGAACTCACCGGCCTGCGCGATCGTGCACTGCTCGAGCTGCTCTACGCCACCGGGGCTCGCGTCTCCGAGATCGTGCAGCTCGACGTCGACGACGTCGCTCACGGCGATGTGCTCCGGGTGCGGGGCAAGGGGGCGAAGGAGCGCATCGTGCCCGTCGGATCGTACGCGCGGGCGGCACTGGATGCGTATCTGACGCGTGCGCGGCCCGAGTTGTCGCGTCGCGGACGTGCGACGCCCAAGCTGTTCCTCGGCGCGCGCGGTGCGCCGCTGTCGCGGCAGAGCGCGTGGCTCGTCATCCACTCGGCTGCGGAGCGCGCGCAACTGAGCGCGCACGTCTCGCCGCACACCCTTCGGCACTCGTTCGCGACCCACCTGCTGCAGGGCGGCGCCGACGTGCGGGTCGTGCAGGAACTGCTCGGCCACGCCTCGGTCGCCACGACGCAGATCTACACCTACGTCTCGGTGGACGCGCTGCGGGACGTGTACGCCACGTCGCATCCGCGCGCCCGCTGAGCGGGCGACGAGGGCGAGTTGGCACGCGGACCGAATCTCCGCCAGACTTGGCGGCTGGAGCCCGCCGTGGGGGTGGGACATCGACAGATCCGGGGGGATCGATTCCCATGACACACAACCGCGCGCGTCTGGCCCTGGCAGGCCTCGTCCTCGCCACCGCGGCCGCCTTGAGCGGCTGCTCCCTCGTCGACCAGCTCGTCCCGGCCTCGGAGCCGGTCCGCGATGCTCAGACCGACGAAGTGACCGAGGCCAACGACAACGCCGACGTCTTCGCGATCCAGGTCGGCGACTGCCTCGCCACTGCCGACATGGGATCGGTCGACGAGGTGACCAGCATCCCGGTCGTCCCGTGCGCCGATCCGCATGACGACGAGGTTTACTACGCGTACGACCTCGCCGAGGGCGAATACCCCGGCGAAGAGGCCGTGAAGGCCGACGCCGATGCCACCTGCATCCCCGAGTTCGCGAACTTCATCGGCCTGGCGTACGAGGAGTCGGTGCTCGACTATTGGCCGCTGTACCCGACTGAGGGATCGTGGGCCAGCGGTGACCGCGAGGTGCTGTGCATCGCGTGGGACCCCTCCGGGGCCAAGCTCACGGGCACTCTCGCCGGCGCCGCCCGCTGATTCCCGGCGT
>NZ_JBLWIH010000014.1:0-57320 GCF_051364985.1 Microbacterium sp. I2 | reverse complement strand
GGCGCTCACCGGGTGAGCGCCGCGACGCCGTTTCTACCGGTGCGAAGCCTCGTGGCCGACTAATATCGAGCGAGCACGAGGAAGCGGGAGCGCGGTGGCTGACAGAAGGACGAAGACCAGGTCGGGGAAGACCTCGGAGTCGGAGGTCCCCATGGGGCCGACGGGGCGTCCGTATCACGGCTTTCCCACGCCGCCCAAGCTCGACGGCCACGGCCCCGCGCGGATCATCTCGCTGTGCAACCAGAAGGGCGGGGTCGGCAAGACGACCACGACCATCAACCTGGCCGCCGCCCTCGCCGGCTACGGCCGCAAGGTGCTGGCGGTCGACTTCGATCCCCAGGGTGCGCTGTCGGCCGGGCTCGGCATCCACACGCACGAGATCCCCACCATCTACGACCTGCTGCTGGACAGCAAGAGCGACCCGAATCGCGTCATCGTGAACTCGGGAGTCGAGAACCTCGACGTGATCCCCGCCAACATCGACCTGTCGGCCGCCGAGGTCCACCTGGTCAACGAGGTCGCGCGTGAGCAGACGCTGGCACGCGCGCTGCGCAAGGTGGCGCACGACTACGACGTCGTGCTCATCGACTGCCAGCCGTCGCTGGGCCTGCTCACCGTCAACGCGCTCACGGCGAGCCACGGCGTGATCATCCCGCTGGAGTGCGAGTTCTTCGCGCTGCGCGGGGTCGCCCTGCTCGTCGAGACGATCGACAAGGTGCGTGACCGACTGAACCCGACGATCACTCTCGACGGCGTCCTGGCGACGATGTACGACCCGCGTACGCTCCACTCGCGCGAGGTCCTCGAGCGGGTCGTCGACGCATTCGGCGACGATGTGCTCGAGACGGTGATCGGCCGCACTGTCAAGTTCCCCGATGCCTCGGTCTCCGGCATGCCCATCACCGAGTTCGCGCCGGAGCACGCTGCCGCGCAGGCCTACCTGCGACTGGCGCGAGAGCTGGTCGCTCGTGGCGCCGTCGCCTGAAGAGGCGCCCGAAGGGCACGCGCCATCGCCTGCCGTCGAACCCGAGGGTTCGGAATCGGATGCCGCTGCCACAGCGGTCGCCGCTCCGGAGCCGGGCTTCCGGGTCTCGCTGGGGAACTTCGACGGCCCCTTCGACCTCCTGCTGAGTCTCATCTCGCAGCATGAGCTCGACATCACCGAGGTGTCGCTTTCGCTCGTGACGATGGAGTTCATCTCTTATCTGCGCGAGCTCGGTCCCGACGAAGAGCTTGATGAGGCATCCGAGTTCCTCGTCGTCGCCGCGACCCTGCTCGACATGAAGGTCGCGGGTCTGCTTCCGCAGGGCGAGCTCGTCGACGCCGAGTCCGTGGCGCTGCTGGAAGCGCGCGACCTGCTGTTCGCCCGCCTGCTGCAGTATCGCGCGTTCAAAGAGGTGTCGGTGTGGTTCGAGCGCTGCCTGCAGCGCGAGAGCCGGCGCCACACGCGCTCGGTCCGCCTCGACGAGAAATACCGCACCGCTGTGCCCGAGCTCGCGTGGAGTCTCAGCGTCGACGACTTCGCCGCGCTCGCGCTGCTGGCCATGACGCCGAAAGAGATCCCGCGCGTCGGCCTGGACCACCTGCACGCACCGCTCGTGAGCATTCGCGAGCAGGCGGCGATCGTGGTGACGCTGCTGCGGGATGCCGGGGCGCTGACGTTCCGCGAGCTCATCGCGGGCGTCGACCAGTCGGGAGTCGTCGTGGCCCGATTCCTGTCGGTGCTCGAGCTCTACCGGCACGCCGCCCTGTCGTTCGAGCAGCTGGAGCCGTTGGGCGAGCTGACGCTGCGCTGGAGTGCGCAGCGCTGGTCGGACGAGAATCTCGCCACCTTGGGAGCAGACTATGACCGATGACGTGAGAGCCAGGCTCGAGGCGATCCTGCTGATCGTCGAAGAGCCGCAGAGCCTTGTGAGCCTGGCCGCCGCGGTCGGCTCGCCGGTGCCCGCCGTACGACAGGCGATCGAGGCGCTGGTGGACGACTACGACGGCAGGAGCGGCGGTCCCGTTCGCGGCTTCGAGCTGCGCGAGGTGGGCGGCGGCTGGCGGCTGTACGTGCGCGAGGAGCACGACGACCTGGTGAGTGAGTTCGTCGGTGGCCAGGCGCCTTCGCGGCTGTCGCAGGCCGCGCTCGAGACGCTCGCGGTCATCGCCTACAAGCAGCCGGTGACTCGCAGCCAGGTCGCCTCGATCCGCGCCGTCAACGTGGACTCGGTGGTGCGGACTCTGCTGGCGCGGGGCCTCATCACGGAGTTGTTCACGGATGCCGAGACCGGCGCCATCAACTACGGCACAACCGATGCGCTCCTGGAGCATCTCGGCATCAACTCGCTCGACGAGCTGCCGCACATCTCGCCGCTGCTGGACGGCGCCGAGGACGTCGGAAGCGTCGACGGATTCGACGAGAGGACCAGACGATGAGTCCCGAGAACACCGACGGGGTGCGGCTGCAGAAGGTGCTCGCCAACGCCGGCGTGGCCTCGCGTCGTGTTGCCGAGCAGCTGATCGTCGAAGGCCGCGTCCGCGTCAACGGCGAGGTGGTGACCGAGCTCGGCAGCCGCATCGACCCCGAGAGCGACCTCGTCGACGTGGACGGCACCGCCGTGCAGCTGGATGCATCCAAGCGCTACGTGATACTCAACAAGCCGACCGGCGTGGTGAGCTCGATGAAGGACGACCGCGGCCGCCCGGATCTGCGGCGCTATACGAAGGACTGGCCGGAGCGGCTGTACAACGTCGGCCGGCTGGATGCCGAGACCAGCGGTCTGCTGGTGCTCACGAACGACGGCGAGCTCGCCCACGTGCTGGCTCATCCGTCGTTCGGCGTCACGAAGGTATACATCGCCAAGGTCGAGGGCCGAGTCACCCCGCAAACGGTGCAGAAGCTGATCCGCGGCATCGAACTGGACGACGGCCCGATCGCGGCAGACAAGGCCAGGCTGCTGTCGGCATCCGCCGAGGGCGGTGGCTCGCTCGTCGAGCTGACGCTGCACTCGGGCCGCAACCGCATCGTGCGTCGAATGATGGCCGCGGTGGGGCATCCGGTCGTCGAACTGGTGCGCCGCCAGTTCGGCCCGCTCCACCTGGGAACCCTGCCAGCGGGGGCGGCACGTGAGTTGACTAAAGTGGAGCGCGGCGCTCTGCTGACTCTCGCGCGCCGTGAAACCTCTTCGCCGCTGGCGGAAGAGGGCGAACAGGAGAAGTAAGTGACCGAGACGAGGCCGACCTCCGAGCGCGCGCGCCGGGCCGAGGCATCGCTCGCTCCCCGGGTGCACGGCACCGTCCGCATCGTGGGTGCGGGCCTTCTCGGGGCGAGCATCGGGCACGCGCTGACCGCGCGCGGCGTCGATGTCGTCCTCGACGACACCTCACCGTCGCAGCTGCGGCTCGCCGTGGACTACGGCGCCGGCCGCCAGGCGCGCGACGGTGACGAGCCGTCGCTCGTGGTCGTGGCCGTCCCGCCCGATGTCACGGCCGACGTGATCGAGCGTGAGCTGGCGCGTCACCCCGACGCCGTCGTCACCGACGTGGCGAGCGTCAAGCTCGAGCCGTTGCGCGCGCTGCGGGAACGAGGCGTCGACCTCACGCACTACATCGGTTCCCACCCGCTCGCCGGACGCGAGCGCGGCGGCGCGATCTCTGCGCGTGCCGACATCTTCGTGGGGCGACCGTGGGTCGTCTGTCGCGACGAGGCCACGTCGGCCGCGGATCTCGCGGTCGTCGAAGGGCTCGCCCTCGAGCTGGGCGCGACCCCGATCGAGATGTCGCCCGAAGATCACGACCGTGCGGTCGCCCTCGTCTCGCATGTGCCGCAGCTGGTGGCGAGCCTGCTCGCGGGTCGCTTCGTCGACGCGCGCGACGAGTCGCTGCGGCTCGCCGGACAGGGCGTGCGCGACACCACGCGCATCGCGGCCTCCGCGCCGGAGCTGTGGGTGCAGATCCTCGGCGCCAACGCCGAGCCGGTGGTGGACGTGCTCGACCGGCTGGCGGCCGATCTGACGACCGTCGCGACGGCTCTGCGAGCACCCGACGCGCCTGGCGCCCGTCGTGCGATCGCCGACACGATCCGACGCGGCAATGACGGCGTCGAGCGGCTGCCCGGAAAGCACGGGCAGAACCGGCGTTTCGAGCAGATCGTGGTCATGGTCGATGACACTCCGGGACAGCTCGGGCGACTGTTCGGCGAACTCGGCGAGCTCGAGGTGAACGTGGAGGACATGCGCCTGGAGCATTCCCCAGGCGCGCAGTTCGGTCTCGCCGAGATCAGTGTCGACCCTGCCGCCGTCCGGCGTGCGGTGGACGGCCTCGAGTCCCGCGGCTGGAAGATTGCGAGCACCACCAATGACTGACCCCTCGACCTCTGGGCAGCCCACCGGCGCCGGCACGGTCGTCGTGGCCCTCGACGGGCCTGCCGGCAGCGGTAAGTCCAGCGTCTCCAAGCAGGTCGCACGGCGATTGGGCTACGGCTACCTCGACACCGGCGCCGCCTACCGGGCCCTGGCCTGGCACGCGCTCGAGCACGGAATCGACACGTCCGACGCGGCATCCGTTCTGGATGTCTCAGGCGACTTCGATTACGCCATCTCACTCGACCCCGACTCATACTGGGTGCGGGTCGGCGGGGTCGACGTGACAGACGCCATCCGCGAGCCCAGGGTGAGCGACGCGGTGAGCGGTGTGGCGAGGGTTCCGGTTGTCCGCCAGTCCGTGAATGCCCTCTTCCGCGCGCTCGTCGCGCACTCCGGCCGTCCCGGCGTCGTGGTCGAGGGCCGCGACATCACCACCGTGGTGGCCCCCGATGCGCCCGTGCGCATCCTGCTCACCGCCGCCCCAGAGGTGCGGGCGGCGCGGCGCAGCGCGGAACTGACGACGCAGGATGCCGCGGCCGTCGCCGCGGCACTGCACCGGCGTGACGCCTCAGACTCGTCCGTCGTCGACTTCCTCACCGCCGCCCCCGGCGTCGAGGTCGTCGACTCGACCGACCTTGATTTCGATCAGACCGTGGACGCCGTGCTCGGCGTGATCCGCAGCGCGCTGCCCGCGTCTGATCCCCTGCAGACAGGAGCCCCCGATGGCCGCTGACGACCGCGCCCCCGACACAGACGACACGTACGAGGGCGGTGAAGACCACCTCGCCGAGAACCTCGCCGCCATCGACGACGAGCTCGCCGACCAGCGCGCCGCCGCGCTGCGCGTGGGGCTCGAGGACTACGACCTCGACGAGGACGACGCCGAACTGCTCGAAGGGCTGGTCCGCGGCGAGGACGGCATCGAGTACATGCCGGCGCTGCCCGTCGTGGCGATCGTGGGCCGTCCGAACGTGGGCAAGTCCGCGCTCGTGAACCGCATCCTCGGCCGCCGCGAGGCCGTCGTCGAAGACACGCCCGGCGTCACGCGCGACCGCGTGACGTACAAGGCCGAATGGATGGACCGCCGCTTCACGCTCGTCGACACCGGCGGGTGGGAGCCCGATGCCCGCGGCATCGACCGTTCGGTCGCCGCCCAGGCAGAGGTCGCCATCGACCTGTCGGACGTGGTGCTGTTCGTCGTCGACGCGATGGTCGGAGCCACCTCCACCGACGAGCACGTCGTTCGGCTGCTGCGCAAGAGCGGCAAGCCGGTCTTCCTCGTCGCCAACAAGATCGACGACCCCCGCCAGGAGCCCGAGGCCGCCGCGCTGTGGAACCTCGGCCTCGGCGAGCCGCACCCGGTGTCGGCGATCCACGGCCGCGGCGTCGCCGACCTGCTCGACGAGCTCATGAAGGTTCTTCCCGACATCTCGGCGGTCGCCAAGCAGGAGATCGGCGGTCCGCGCCGGGTCGCGATCCTCGGGCGGCCGAACGTCGGCAAGTCGTCGCTGCTCAACAAGGCGGCAGGCGAAGAGCGTGTGGTCGTCAACGAGCTCGCCGGCACCACCCGCGACCCCGTCGACGAGATCGTCGAGATCGGCGGCAAGATGTGGCGGTTCGTCGACACGGCCGGCATCCGGCGTCGCGTGCACCTGCAGCAGGGCGCCGACTTCTACGCCTCGCTGCGCACGTCGACGGCCCTCGAGAAGGCCGAAGTGGCCGTCGTCGTCCTGGATGTCACCCAGCCCCTCAGCGAGCAGGACGTGCGCATCATCGACCTCGTGCTCGAGTCCGGGCGCGCACTCGTGCTGGCGTTCAACAAGTGGGACCGCCTCAACGACGACGACATGGACGGTCAGGATCGTCGCCGCTACCTCGAACGTGAGATCGAGCAGGACCTCGCACACGTCGCATGGGCCCCGCGCGTCAATATCTCGGCCCGTACCGGGCGCCACCTCGAGAAGCTCGTGCCGGCGCTCGAGACGGCACTCGAGTCGTGGGATCAGCGCATCCCGACCGGCAAGTTCAACGCCTTCCTGTCGGAGCTGATCGCCGAGCACCCGCACCCGCTGCGCGGCGGCAAGCAGCCTCGCATCCTCTTCGGCACCCAGGCATCGACGCGTCCGCCGACGTTCGTGCTGTTCACGACGGGCTTCCTGGACCCCGGCTACCGACGGTTCATCCAGCGCCGCCTTCGAGAACTGTGGGGCTTCGAGGGCACACCGATCGTGATCAACATGCGTGTCCGCGAGCGTCGCCAGCGCTGAATCGGGACTCGGGCGGGTGTGACAGGCTGGCTGTGACCGAACGGGCCCTGTGACGAAAATGGGCACCGTGACGAAAGGGGCGGCGTGATCATCGAGCCTCCTGCACCCGGTGAGCCGCGGCGACCGCTAGGCCCGCGCGATCCCGGCGACGCCTGGGTGGTCGCGCCGACGGGGGAGCGGTATTGGGGGCGGTTCGGCGCTGCCGGTCTGCTGGCCGTGGACCCCGATCGCGGGGTCCTGCTGCAGCATCGCGTGTCGTGGAGCCATTTCGGCGACACGTGGGCGCTGCCCGGGGGCGCGCGCCACGAAGACGAGTCGGCGTGCGACGGCGCACTGCGGGAAGCTGCGGAAGAGGCCGGGGTCCCGGCATCCGCGATTCGTCCGCGTGTGCTGAGCGTGCTCGACCTCGGGTACTGGAGCTACACGACCGTCATCGGTGATGTGGTCGAGCCGTTCGAACCGGTGATCAGCGACCCCGAGAGCCGCGAGCTCGCGTGGGTGCCCGCCGACGAGGTCACCCGGCATCCGCTGCACCCCGGCTTCGCGGATTCGTGGGAGCGACTGAGGGCGCTGCTCCCGCTCCGACCCGCCGTGGTCGTCGACGTCGCGAACGTCATGGGTGCGGTTCCCGACGGCTGGTGGCGTGACCGCGCGGGTGCGGCCGAGCGCCTGTTGGTGCGCCTCGGCACGCTCGCGCAGCAGGGGACGCCCGCTGCCGCGCTCGAGCTGCCCGAGCACACGTGGTATCCGCACTGGACCGCCGTCGTCGAGGGTCAGGCGCGCGCGGCCGAGGCGACGAATGGGGTCGAAGTGGTGCGAGCCGAGGCATCCGGAGACGACGCCATCGTCGCCGCGGCCGAACATCTCGTCGCCGCCGGGGACCGCGTGACGGTGGTCACCAGTGATCGAGGACTGGCGGCGCGGGTTCAGGATGCCGGAGCCGCGGTCCGCGGAGCGCGCTGGCTGCTCGAGCTGCTGGGCTGACCGCGGTCAGCCCTCTCGGCCGCGGAGCCGGTCGATGTCGCGGCGCTCACGCTTGGTGGGACGCCCGGCGCCGCGGTCGCGCACCGGGACGAACGCCGTCAGCTCACGCGGCGGCGGGGGAGGCGTCTGGTCATCGACGGCCTCGGCCGCGACCGCGGCGCCGACCCGCTTCGCGATGGGCTGCTTGACGACGAGGATCCGGTCGAATCCGTTGATGCGCACCCTCAGTTCGTCGCCCGGACGCACGGGCTGTGCGGCCTTCACCCTCTCGCCGTTGACCCGTACATGCCCGGCGCGGCATGCCGTGGTCGCGGCGGACCGGGTCTTGTACACGCGGATCGCCCAGAGCCACGCGTCGACGCGAACCGAAGCGCCTCCGGTGGTCATGCCACGACCTCCGCGGGACGCCGCACCCGCGTGGTCACCAGCACACCGGCCGCGATGAGGCCCTGCCCGAGGCAGTACGTGAGCATGACCGCCGGGCTGGTCCAGTCCGGCATCGCTTCGGGCAGGAACAGCCGGAACGCCAGGATCGAGTCCGAGGCGAGGAAGAACGCACCGCCCCACACAATGAGGGGATCGCAGCGGGATGCCGCGACCGCGGTGCCGCCGAGCACGAGCCCGTAGACCGCGACGGCGATCACGAGGCCACCGAGGTGGGACCACAGCACCGCGAGCAGCACGCCCCACCACGCGGCGTACACGACCGCCCACGGCGGGATGCGCCGCACCGCGAGGAAGCGCCAGAACAGGGCGATGTAGCAGAGGTGTGCGAGGCCGAAGAAGAGCAGCATCATCGGCACGGTCGGAAGCCACGGCAGGAACGTGGCGGCGCCGTCGCCGATCCACGAGAGCCCGATGGCGGCGACGAGGAGCGTGTGCACGGTGGTCCATGTGGTGCCGCGAGCGCCCCACACGACCGCGAGCGCGAGCAGCGGCATGAGCGCGAGCTTGGTCGGACCCGCGAGCGCGTCCGACCCCACGGCGAGAGCGCCGACGTGCACGACCGACATCACGATGTACGGTGCGAACGCGATCCAGAGCCGTCGCATGATCCTCCTCGATTCCCGCCCTGACATCGTCGCACGCGCGCGCGCCGAGCCGAGAGTCGTGGGGAGACCGGAAGCCGCGATCGGGCTCAACTCGACACATCGAGCGAGACGATCGCGAGGTCGGGGCGCGGGCGCGCGACCTCGCGGAACCCCGCGTCTTCGAAGGTCGATATCACGCCGTGGTAGAGATCATTCGACGCCTTCTTGCGGCCGGCACCGGGATCGACGGGGTAGGCCTCGATCACACGTGCGCCGCGCGATCGCGCGTAGTCGATGGCGGCGGCGAGCAGCTGCGCGTTCAGCCCCTGCCGCCGGTGCTCTCGGCGCACCACGAAGCAGCTGACGGCCCACACGGCGTCGTCGTCCCAGGGCTCTTCGGAGTGGGCCGCGAAATTGCGGGTGCGACCGAGGCGCACCTGCCGGGTGCGGGGGCCGACGCGCACCCAGCCTGCCGGTTCGTCGTCGACGTACGCGATGAGGGCCGGTGGGGGACCGGTCTCGATCTCTCCGCGCAGCAGCTCCTTCCGCTGCTCGAGTGTCGTCTTGTCGAACTCCACGTTCGGCATCATCCACCACTGGCATTGGCAGCCGCGGCCGTCGCCGCCTCCGCTCATCGTGTGCTGAGCGTCGTCGAAGCGGTCGGCGGTGACGGGTTCGATCCTGACCTGTGCCATTCACGCGACGCTAGCCGCGGCCGCCGACAGCGACAAGGGCCGGATGCCGAGCCTCCGTGTGTTCGCGTGGCCACCGTGGACCGGGTAGGATAGTCGAGTTGCCCGCGCGCAGGCGGGGGTATCGGGATGTGGCGCAGCTTGGTAGCGCACCTGACTGGGGGTCAGGGGGTCGCAGGTTCAAATCCTGTCATCCCGACAGAGCAGAAGGGACCGGCCGGGCCGGTCCCTTCTCCGTTCGAATGAGCAGTGCCATCTCGCGTGCGATTGTGACGTCTGCGGCCGAGCCTACGCTCCGCGTATGGCAAGGTCGCGCACGTACACGGATGATGAACTCGTCATGGCGATTGCGGGGTCTCGCTCATGGCGCGAAACAATGCGCAAGATCGGGCTCGTTGCGACCTCGTCGAGGGCGATAGCGTCCGTGCGGTCGCGCGCCGACCTCCTCGGCCTGGAGTACGGCCATTTCTCGAAGCAGCGTCGGTTGACATACGAAGAAGTACGCGGCGCGGTGGCGATCGCGGAAACATGGACAGACGCGGCCGCCGCACTCGGGCTCCGCGGGCCTGCTGCAGCCACCAGAGTGATGGGACACGCCGTGCGGTTTGGCGTAGATGTTTCGCCGACTGCCGAGCCACATGCGATGGCAACCGAGAACAACGCTCAGCCGGATCTAGCGAACCTTGGCCGTGCGGGCTCCCTTCTGGCCGCGAGCTGGTTCACGCTCTGTGGTCACAGCGTCTCCTGGCCGCTCGAGCCCAGCCGTTTCGACCTGTTGGTGAATATCGACCGCGAGGTCCGCCGGGTCCAAGTCAAAACGACGACGGTGCGGGTCCGCGACAGCTGGAAGGTGTACCTCTCTACGACCGGCAGGACGCGAAAGACCTACGACCCAAGCGAAATTGACGACTTCTTCGTCATCGACGGCGCCCTTGCGTACTATCTGATTCCGGCACGAGACGTCGGTGGCCTGCAGGCGATTCATTTGAGTGCATACGAGCGCTACCGCCTCACGAAGATGCCGAGGCGGATTACAGGTGCCTCCTAAGCCCTCGCCGTTGGCGACAAGGCGCGCTCCCGTCAGAGAGCGCGAGACGGATGCCGCGCCCCGGCCGCTCACCCGTGCAGGGTCGGGTGGTAGGTGAGTTCGAGAGTGCGGCCGTCGAGCTGCACGGTGTTCACCAACTCGAGGTCGAAGTCTTCGGCGCCCTCGAAGATGCGGTCGATGCCGGTGCGCCCGGTGATCACGGGGAACAGCGTCACCTGCACGACGTCGACGAGGCCGGCCGCCATCAGCGCCCGGTTGAGCGACAGGCTTCCGTGAGAGCGCAGGGGCACGTCGGACTCCTCTTTCAGGCGGCGCACCACGTCGATCGCGCCGCCGCGCGCGACGGTGGCGTCGTGCCAGTCGAGGGGCTCTTCGAGAGTGTCGGAGACGACGATCGTGGGCAGCGTGATCATGCGGGTCACCCACGGGTCGCGGACGTCGGATTCCTCTGTGCTCTCGGCCAGCATGCGGGCGAACTCCTGATAGGTATGCGCCCCCAGAATCAGCCGCTGGTCCTCGCCGTACAGGGCGAGGCGATGCGCGAGCAGTTCGGTGCCCTGCTTCCCCCAGTAGCCGGTCCAGTCGCCGCCGGCGGCGCCGAAGCCGTCGAGGCTGGAGAAGACGTCGAAGGTGTATGTCGCGGTCATGATGCACTCCTTGTGATGGTGTGTTCGGTGGTGGCCGGTCAGTGCCGCCTCTCACCACTGCTACGAACGTCCCTGCCCCGATCCGACACCTTCGCGGGAAAATACTCCATCCATTCGGACCGACCGCATGGCATACTCACGCGTGGTGATGCGATGACGGCGAATCTGGAGACACGCGCCGGCCGGCCGTGGATCTTCCGACGGTGGCCGGCGATCGCTGCGATCATCTTCGCGGCTGCATTGTCGGCGGCGTTGTGGGTGGGCTTCAGCGATACTGCGCAGATGTCACAGGTGCTGACGGCCGCGGGATTCGTCTACCTCGGTTCCGCGGCGCTCGGCTCCCGGCGTGCGGCGTGGTCCCTGTTCGGGCTCACGTTCGTGGTCATCGGCATCGGCTATGCCGTGCCGGGTCTCGACCCGACGTGGGTGCTGCTGGGCGGAGGTGCGGTGCTGGCGGTCGTCGGGCTCGTGCGGGGTGCACTTCGGCCCGGGTGGGGCCTGCCGCTGCAGCTGCTCGCGATGACGGTCATCGCGGCGGTGGCCGTCGCCGTGATGTTCATCGGCCAGCCGGCCGCGGGTCTGCTCGTCGGGGTGGGGCTGCTCGCCCACGCGACGTGGGATGTCGTGCACTTCCGCTCCCGGCGCGTCGTCATGCCGTCGATGGCGGAGTTCTGCGCCGTGCTCGACACCCTCCTCGGCCTCGTCGTGATCGCAGCGGCGTTCCTGCGCTGACGCGTCACGTAGCGCGCGCCACGCCCTTGGGCAAGCCCCTGGAAGCCCATCGCGACCGGTCGCAGGGTGGTGTCGAGAGGAGGACGACCATGCATGAGCACAACGAACAGGCCGAGACCCACGTCACGACCGACCACGACGAGATCCGGCGGTGGGCGGATGACCGGCACGCGAACCCCGCGACGATCGACGACCCGCAGAATCCCGAGGGGATCGGTGCGCTGCGGTTCGACTTCGACTTCGGGTTCGACACCGAGACCAGCGACCTGCGCCAGGTCAGCTGGGACCAATGGCTCGCCGCGTTCGATGAGCGCGGATTGAGTTTCTCGTACCAGGACACCCGGGCCGACGGGACACCGTCGAACTACTTCACGCTCGAGGAGCACCGCACCGGCACGGCCTGAGCACGGCCAGGAGCCATTTCGCACGCCCTCGTGCGCGACACTGGGGCGATGGGTTTCACGCGTGCAGGGCTCGAGTCGTTCCGCGGCCGGAACGTGCCCGATCTCATGCCGAGCTACCCGGGCCTGGTGTTCGTGGGTATCAACCCAGGCCTGTGGACCGCGGCGACCGGTGTCCACTTCGCGCACCCCGGCAATCGCTTCTACCCGGCCCTGGTGGCGGCCGGCATCATCCCGCGGCTGCCTCGGATCGATGACGAGGGCTTGCCCGAGGCCGACCGGCGGATGTTCCTCGATGCCGGCATCGGCATCTCCAACCTGGTGCATCGCGCGACCGCCCGCGCCGACGAGCTCGATCGGACGGAACTGCGGGAAGGTGCGGAGCGACTGGCTCGGGATGCCGCCCGCTGGCGTGCCCGCGTGGTCGCGGTCGTCGGGCTCACGGCCTACCGCCAAGGGTTCGGCCGCTCGCGTGCCACGGGCGGTCGTCAGCCCGAGACGTTGGCGGGCTCCGAACTGTGGGTGGTGCCCAACCCCAGCGGGCTGAACGCGCACGACACCGTCGCGACGCTCGCGACCGCGTACGCCGCCCCCGCGAGGGCGGCTGGGGTCATCGCGTGAACGATCCCGTGAACCCCAGTGCCGACTCGGCGGAGCGATGGCAGCCCAGCCGCACGGCCCGCACTCGTCGAATCGCAGCGCTCGTCTGTCTGGCCGTCGTGATCGTCGCGGGACTAGCGGTCCATGGCCTCCTCCCCGACACCGCCGTGACCGATATCGCCGGTGACGCGCTCTACGCGGCGGCCGCGTACGCCGCGCTCGTCGTGGTCGCGGCACGCCTGGGCCCTCTTGCGATCGGTGGCATCGCCGCGGCGTGGTGCGTCGGTGTCGAGCTGTTCCAGCTCACGGGGCTGCCGTCGGCGTGGGGTGCGAGCTTCGCGCCGATGACGCTTCTGCTCGGCGCTGTCTTCGACGCTCGCGATCTCGTCGTCTACATCGTCACGATCGCGGCGCTGACGGTGCTCGACTGGGCGCTCGGGTCCGTCAGCCGGCCGCGTCGGGCCTGATCCGGCGAGCACGCGCGACCATGCGCCCGCGCTGGGATGCCGGGAACCGGTCGAGCATCGCGCGAAGCTGGTCCGCGTCGACGTCGGCGCCGAAGGCCTCTGCGCCGGGCTCGAGCTTGATGCCTTCGGCGAGCGGTCCCGCGATCACCGGGTCGAAGCCGAAGGCGTCGACGAGGCCCGCGACGACCGCGAGGTCGGCAGCGTCGTCACCGGCGATCGCGATGGCCTTGCGCCCCGGGGCGCCGGACGGCCGCGCCTCGTCCTCCAGATCCCGATAGCCCATGTGGTTGAACGCCTTCACGACCCGCGACCCGGCGAGGAAGCCCCGCACGGTCTCGCTGGTCGAAGTGCGCAGATCCGCGAGGTCGTCGCGAAGCCCGTCGACCTCCCACCAGTAGTTCATCGCGTCGATCACCAGAGTGCCCCGGAGTGCCTCGACCGGGAGATCGCGGTAGCGGGGAAGCGGGAGTGCGAGAACGACGGCATCCGCCTCACGGGCGACGACGGATGCCTGGACCGCGGTCGCCGCCGGACCGAGAGTCGCAACAGGTGCTGCAATGCGCGCAGGATCGCCGGAGCCGGCGACGAGGACGCGATACCCGGCATTCACTGCGAGCCGCGCGAGCACGAGCCCCACCCTGCCCGCGCCGAGGATCCCGACGACGCGGATGCTCTCGTCGTCAGTGCCCACAGCGCCAGCGTAGCCCGACGAGCGTGCGTGACTGGAGCCCGCCCGCGGCCGTGCACGAGGGCCTCAGGGCTTGCGCGGTTGCGGCATCCGTCATCGCGGCCGACCATGGACTCATGGGGGATGAATCGATTGCGGACGGCGTCCCCACGGCGGGGGATGCGGGCGGCGGCCGCCGGCGGGCGATCTGGTGGGCGCTGGCCGGCGCAGCGGTCTTCTTGATCGCCGCCATCGTCGTGGGTGTGCTCCGCGGCGCGCCGGCAGAGGAAGGCGCCGCGGCGACCCCGTCACCGAGCGTGACCACCACCGCGACGCCCACCCAGGCCCCCACACCGACGCCGATCGTCGCCGGCTTCCCGCAGAACGCGAATCCGTACGATGTGTCGACGCTCCCGCAGGTGAACGTGTTCGCCGTCATCCCGGCGCTGCCGGTCGACGACGCGCCCTTCGGCGCCGCCACCGCGGAACGCGCCCTCCCGCTCGGGGTCGGTGCGCCGGTCTGGGCCGATCCTCGCGGCGAGCCGGTGGCCTACCTGCCGCGCGAATATGCCTACGACGGCACCACTGTGCCCATCGTCGAGCGGCAGGAGCACTGGATCAAGGTTCTGCTGACCGGGCGGCAGGCCATGCCGTCGCAGGGCAACCCTGCGCAGGTGGCGGGGTGGATGCGCGTCTCGGACGTCGAGGTCGCGCCCTCGACAGAAACCGTCGTGGTCAGCATCTCGGCCCGCACGATCGACATCGTCCGCAACGGCGTGGCCGAGCGGATCGCCGGAGACTTCGCGTGGGGCACCGACGCCACGCCCACGCCCGTGGGCCGTGCGTTCATCATGACCACCCAGGTCGTGCCCGAGTACGGGTACACGCGCGGGCATCCGATCGTGTATCTGTCGGTGCAGTCGCCGACCCTGGACGGTTTCGGGGGAGCGGATGCCGCGGTCACGGCCTTCCACTATCACGACGATCGCTCGGGACCGATCTCTAACGGGTGCCTCCGCGTCGACCCCGACGCGATCGCCAAGCTGTCGGCCCTCCCGCTCGGGACGCCAGTGATCGTGAACCCGTGAACCCGTGAACCCGTGAGCCCGTGAACCGGGATCCTGGGCGCGGGTCACACGAACGGACGCGAGGCATCGACGATCCGGCGCAGGCACACCAGCGCCGCCAGCTCGTCGGCGCTCTCCGACGCTGACGCCGCCGGGCTTTCGTCGATCGTCCGCTGGAACTCATCGACGGCTGCCGTCGCGGCATCCAGCCGGTCGGGTGCCTCGTCCGCACCCAGCGGGGTTCCGACGATGCCGGCCACGCGGTGGATCGCCGCAGCGAGCGTCTCGCGCTGAGGCGGGTCGAGGCTGGGACTGCGCCGCTCCTGCATCCTCAGCAGCAGATCGACGAGGTCACGCGTCAGGAACGAGGTGCGTTCGAGCGCGGACATCCGCTGGGCGTTCTCCTGCTGCACCGCGCCACGGGCGCGACGGCCTCTCGGGTTGCCTCGACTGCTCTCCTCGGCTTCGCGCACCTCATCGCCGACCGCCGAAATGGTGTCTCCCAACTCGCCCAGGGCCGTTCCGAGCCGCTGCGCGTCCAGACCGCCGGCCGCGACGGCCTCGGCGAGCTCTTCGAGTCGTTCGGTCACGGCGCTCCGAAGGGCCGACAGGCGCCCGCTCGCGCGTCGCAGGTACAGCGGCGGGAACACCAGCAGGTTGACGGCCAGCCCGACCAGCACTCCGAAGGCCATCGTGACCAGGTACGAGATCGAGAAATCGTCTGCGTCGTTCCCGCCGAGCAGCAGCACGAAGAGCGCGGCGAGCGCGACCCAGTCGCCACCCGCGCCGAGGCGCCGGATCCCGCCCGCCAGCACCCCGGCCGCGATCACGATCGCGAGTCCCACGCCGCCCGGCGCGCCGGCGCGGACGAGCAGCAGGCCGGCCAGTCCCAGCGCGATCCCCAGCCCCAGCCCGACGAGTGCCTCCAGACCCACGCGAGCCGACCGGGCGAGGGTCGGGTACATCGTGACCAGGGCGCCGAGCGGGGCATAGTACGAGTACTGGTCCTCGGCGAACGGGATGAACGGCGCCAGGTACCACGCGAGCACCGCGGCGAGAGCGGTCTTGCCAGCCAGCAGCAGCCGCGGCTGGTCCGCCACCTCGGACGTCCACTCGGCGACCCGCCGGCGGACGACGTGCGTGCGCTTCTCTGTCACGCTGCTCCTCTCGTCACAGGCTCTCGACGGCGCCAGATGGCGGGGCTCTGCCGCTACGGTAGGCGGTGCACCTGAGCGAACAGCCATCACCAGACGCGATCACACGCGCGGCGACACCGGGCGGTTCTCCTCGGCCACCGACGAAAGGAACATTTGATGCAGCAGCGCTCCCTCGGACGCATCGGTCGATCGGTCTCGGCGGTCGGGCTCGGCACATGGCAGCTCGGCGCCGACTGGGGTGCGGTCAGCGAAGCGGACGCGACAGCGGTGCTCGCGGCATCCGTCGACCGCGGCGTGACCCTCTTCGACACGGCCGATGTGTACGGCGACGGACGCAGCGAGACGATCATCGGCCGCTTCCTCGCGGAGCGGCCCGGCCATGGCGTCACAGTGGCCACCAAGATGGGCCGGCGCCTGGCGCAGGAGCCGGCGAATTACTCGCCCGAGAACTTCCGGGCCTGGACCGACCGCTCGCGCCGCAACCTCGGTGTCGAGACGCTCGACCTCGTGCAGCTGCACTGCCCGCCGACCGCGGTGATCGAGGATGACGCCACCTATGACGCCCTCGACGCACTCGTCGCCGACGGCGCCATCGCCGCCTACGGGGTGTCGGTCGAGACGTGTGCCCAGGCGCTCGCGGCGATCGCACGCCCGAATGTCACGAACGTGCAGATCATCTTCAACCCGTTCCGGCTGAAGCCCCTCGACGAGGTGCTTCCCGCCGCCGCCTCCGCCGGCGTGTCGATCTTCGCGCGGGTGCCGCTCGCGTCGGGCCTGCTGTCGGGCCGCTACACATCATCGACGACTTTCGCCGAGAACGACCACCGCACCTACAACCGCCACGGCGAGGCCTTCGACCGCGGCGAGACATTCTCGGGTGTCGATTATGAGACGGGATTGGATGCCGCGGCCGAGCTCGCCGCCGCGCTCCCGGCCGGAGTCACCCTGCCCGCGGCGACGCTCGCGTGGATCGCGGCGCAGCCGGGCGTCACGAGCGTGATCCCCGGTGCGCGCAACGTGGGACAGGCGCAGTCCAACGCGGACGCCGCAGCCCTGCTCGAGGGCGGTTTCGACATCGGCGCGTTCGACGCCGTCGTGCGCGACGTGTACGACCGTCGCCTGCGCGAGGCCATCCACCCGCTGTGGTGAGCGCCGCCCCCGCGGACTGAGACGCGGATGCCCCGACCCGGCGACACGGCCGAGCCGGGGCATCCGAATCCCTGCTACGGCGTGGGGTAATCCACGACGTACTGCGGCGCACCGGTGTTGGTGTTGTCGGCCTGGCCGCCGATGCCGTTCACGACGTGCTCGATCGTGCCGGCGCTGAGGTTCACCGTCATGATGTGGTGGAGCTGCACGCCGGGTGTCTCGGGCACCGAGAACCCATTGGCCGTGATGATCGCCGGGTTGTTCTGGTTGAAGACGTACACGCCGGCGCCGTCGAGGCGATGGGTCGTGACGTCGTCGTCGACCACGTAACCGGGGTATCCGAGCGTTCCGTCGGGCTGCGTCCAGTCGGCCTGCGTCGGCGGGTCGTACGGCAGCTCGTTCTGATAGAGCACCACGCGGCCGTTCTCGCCCCTCCACAGCGTGTTGTGCTGCTGGAAGTGCTCGACGAACAGGCCCGTCGCCGTGACGTCGTCACCGTTGACGATGACGCCGTTCGTGCCGGTGTTGGTCTTCCACCGGTCGGTGTCGCCGTTGAAGCCCTCGGTGAAGCCCTCGACGCCGTGATCGCCGCGCCACACCCAGGTGTGGTCGATGAGCACGTTGTCGGCGTTCACCTCGAGCGCCGTCGTCGTCTTGCCGATGTGAGGGCCACCGACACGGAAGTACACGTCGCTGAGCGTGATGGGATCCTCGGCGCCGAGCGGCTTGCCGCCGTCGGTCTTGCCGACGCGCAGCAGCACGGGCGAGAGCTCGGAGCCGGCGTCGATCGTGACTCCGGCGACCACGATGCCCTCGGCATCCCTCACCTCCAGCGGAACCGCACCGCCGACAGCCGTGAGCGTCGCGTGACCGAGCCCGAGCACGACGGTGCCGGCGCGCTTGACCTTGATCGTGCGGTCGACGTCGTAGACGCCGGGCGTGAGGATCAGGTGCTGACCACGAGCGAGGGCGTTGTTGATGTCTTTCACCGAGTCGTCGGGCGTTGCGATGAAGAAATCCGTGATCGGGATGCTGCGCCCCTCGGTCTCACCGTCGGCCCAGCTGATCCCGCGTGACTCGTGCTGCACGGCGGGTACGCGGACCTGGTAGCGACCGTCGTCGTCGACGTAGAGGTAGGGCTTCTCTCGGCTGACGGGTGTCGAATCGAGCGTCGTGTACGGCGGGTTGGGGAAGGTGGCGTCATCGGGAGCGCCGACGACGCCCGAGAAGACCTGGTTCCAGACGGCGTTGGACCACCCGGCGACCTCGCTGTTGCGGATGAGCCACTGCTGCTGCGACCCGTTCGTCACGGAAGGCAGCCGGGAGTCGGCGATGAACCCGCCGCTGGCATACTGCGGACCGGCGGTGCAGTAGTCCATGAGCGACAGGTTGCCGCCCGACACGTCCAGCCGGCGCATCGACACCGCCTGCGACACCGCCCAGAACTCGGCGCTCGCGCGGCAGCCGTCCTGGCCGGACTTGTCGATGTCGATCGACAGGTTCGAGATCGTGCGCCAGAAGTTCACCAGTGCGAGGCAGTTCGCCGTCCCGCCGCCCTCGAGGCAGCGGTTGTACACCTCGACGGCGCCGTGGATCGTGACGTCTTCGGGGGAGGCGCCCAGACCCGAGATCTCGGTGTAGTAGCCGACCTTCGCCTGGAGCGGCTGCGCTGCCGACCCGTACTGTCCGGGAAGGAAGAACACCGCTTGCCGTGTCGTACTCATCTCGGCGTCGACCTGCTGCGCGTGCAGCGCATCGAGGTCAGCCTGAATCTGCGCCACGGGGGTGTCGGGGCTGTAGATCGTGACGTTCGGGCCGAAGTCCGGGTCGAGCGCATCGACGACGCGCGGTGGGGCGGCCATCGCGGGCGCTGCCAGCAAGGTGCCGGCGGCGAGCGCGACGGCGCCGGCCACGGCGCCGAGGCGCACAGCACGGCGGGCAGGGGGAGCGTGCATGGACGGGTCCTCTCCATCGAGGTGGTGACGCCGCGGATGCTGCGTTACTTACTGGACTGTAACCATTCGTGGGAGCGGTCTCAAGATCCAGTTCTCGTCCGTTCGAGGCGCTTCTCGCGTTCCTTCTGCTTGGCCTCCAGCGCGACTTGCTCGCCCTTCAGCGTCGACGCCGCGATCTGATCGAGCAACCCGGAGCCCTTGTCGCGGAAGATCCGCCCGTAGCGGATGCGGCTGAACACGTCGACCATGCGTGTCGACAGGTAGCCGATCGCGACGCGGCCGAGCAGCCACGCCGCGGCGAACCCGTTCGCCACCCCGACGACCGCCGTCGCGATCATCACGACGGACGATCCGCTCGTCGCCGCCCACACGATCATGGCCACGGTCGGGGCGACACCGATCGTGGTCGCGGCGAACGCGATCCAGATGTGCAGCGCGATGTTGCCGTTGGCGTCGTTCGGCCCCACACGGCGTCGCGGATCGACCCCGGGCGAGACGCCGACGGCCGAGGTCAGAATCGCCGCGCCGGCCGCGGCGCCCACCGTCGCGGGCAGCGCCGCGACGACGAAGGGGATGGCCCACCACGCCTGGGCGAGCAGGATGAACACGACCGAGACGAGGAGCGCGCGCGGCAGGAAGACCAGAGCCATCGCCCACTGACGGCCGCGCACGTCGGCGCGGACCGACGACGCGCTCTCGCCGACGATGTTCTGCCACACCGCCGAGCCGTCCTGCCCGTACAGGTTGCAGCCCGCCAGCGCGACCATGATCGCGACGATCACGCCCGCGAAGGCGCCCGCCGGCGCCGTGTAGCCACCCAGGAGCGCGAACACCCCGATGACCGCTCCGGTCCACACCGCGGTGCTCGCCTCGAGTGCGCGCCAGGGATCGCGCCGCCACTGCCGCAGCTCTTTCATGACGACGGCGCCGGTGGGCGTGGCCGGAAGGATGCCCCCACCGGCGACCAGCGACGTCGAGCGGGGCCGCCCCCGCCGGGCGGTGACGCGCTGCGAGCGCGGCACGAGCAGCGCCACCGTGCCGACGACGCACACGACGTCGAGCACCAGCAGTGCCGCGAGCAAGGCGACGGCGACCCCCCCGTCGCCGACTGTGGCTGCTTCGACGGCGAGCACCGTCCAGGACGTCGGCAGGGCATCCAGCACGGCGGTGATGGGGCCGGCGGGTAGACCGGTCTGCAGCAGCTGCGGGATCGACTGGAAGGCGACCGAGACGATCATCCAGCCCGCGAACATCGCCGCGAGGATGATGCCCCACTGCACGCCGGCGATCTCGATGCCCAGCCGGGTGCGCATCGCCGCCCCGAGCGCGCCGTAGACCAGCCGCGAGAGCGCGATCACGAGGACCCACGTGAGGAGCGACCCGACCACGGCCACGATGATCGTGCCCGGGTCGAGCACGGCCGCGTGCCAGCTCACCGCCAGGAATGCGAGCAGCACGTAGGTTGCCGCCACGCCGACGTACACCGTGGTCAGCAGCCCCCGCCCGAGCTGACTGCGCGACAGCGGCAGCAGCGCGAAGTAGTCGGCGCGCAGCACGCCGGCACCGCTCATCAGCACCGGTCCGAACATGCCGCCGACGAGCCACATCGCGAAGACCAGCGTCAGGACGTCGTGACGGATGGCCGTGTCTGCAGCGAGGGCGGCCGCGGCCCACGTCGCCACGACCAGCAGTCCACCGATCACCCACCCGGCCCGTCGCAGCCCCGCGGAGGAGTTGCGCAGCATCGCGAACTTGAGCGAGATCAGCCACCGATCCACGACAGCTCCTCCTCATCGAACTCGGGCGCTCCGACGAGCTCGACGAACCGGTCCTCGAGACTCGACCCCGCCCGCACCTCGTCGAGCGTGCCCTGCGCGAGCACACGGCCGTGGGCGACGATCGCCACCCGGTCGCACAGCTGCTCGACCAGTGCCATGACGTGGCTCGAGATGATGACTGAGCCACCCGTCTCGGTGAAGCGTCGCAGGATCCGCGTGAGAACGCGTGCGCTCACCGGATCGACCGCCTCGTACGGCTCGTCGAGCACCAGTACGCGCGGAGTGTGCAGCAGCGCGGTGGCCAGGCCGATCTTCTTGCGCATGCCGGTCGAGTACTCGCCGACCAGCGTGCCGAGGCGCTCAGCCTCCTCCAGTTCGAGGATGCGCAGCAGCTCGGCGGTGCGCGCCGCGACGGTCTCGGGCGGCATGCCACGGAAGCGTCCCCAGTAGGTGAGCAGCTCGCCGCCGGTCAGTCGCTCGGGAAGCGCCAGCCCGTCGGGAAGGACGCCCAGGCGACGCTTGGATTCCACGGGATCGGACCACACGTCCAATCCCTGCACGAAGGCCTTGCCGGACGAAGGGCGGAGCAGGCCGACCGCCATCGAGAGCGCCGTCGTCTTGCCGGCGCCGTTGGGCCCGACCACGCCGAAGAACGAGCCGACCGGAACGGTGAGGTCGATGTCGTCGACGGCGACCTTGTCGCCGAACTCCCGGCGCAGGGCGCGCATCTCCAGGGCCGGCGTGTCGTCGCGGAGTGCTGTCATGACTCCATTCCACGCCGGCGGGGCGTCTCGCGCGCCGGTCGATCGGCCAGACTCCGCGCCGATCGGCCAGGACCATGCGGTCGAGCGGATGCCGCGGCATCCGTCGTCCGTATCATCGAGGCATGGCGACCTCTGCGACGTGGCGCCGGGTGGCCGGACGACTGTCGCCCGCGGCGGGGCGCACGCGCGGGGAGTGGGCGACCGACTGGGCGCTGTTCGCGCTCGCTCTCCTGGTCGGGTGGCTGACGGCGAGCCCCAGTGCGTACCCGGAGATCGGTGTGTGGTGGTGGCCGTGGGACATCGCCCTGGGTCTGCTCTCGTCGGCCTCGATCTGGTGGACGCGGCGGTACCCCGTCGCCGTCGGCGTTCTGCTGATCGTTCCCGGCGCGGTGTCGATCACCGCGATGGTCGGCGCACTGGTCGCGGTGTACCGGATGGGGCTGCTCGCCCCGATCCGCTGGGCACTGCTGCTGACGACGCTGCACGTCCTGGCGGCGCTGCCCTACCACCTGGTCGCGCCGGTGCCCGGCATGACCTGGCTCATGTGGCTGATCGTCGTGCCGCTCATGTACGCCCTTGCGCTCTGCATCGGCCTGCTCGGGCGCGCGCGGCGTCAGCTGATCGTCGGGCTGCGGGAGTCTGCGGCCCGCGACCGCGAGCGCTACGAGGAGCGGCTCGCCACGACGCAGCGCGACGAACGGGAGCGCATCGCGCGCGAGATGCACGACGTGCTCGCGCACCGCATCTCGCTGCTGTCGATGCATGCGGGAGCCCTCGAGTACCGCGCGCGTTCGCTGCATCCGCCCGATCCGCTCGAGCTGCAGGAGTCGGCCGGCGTGATCCGTCAGAACGCCCAGGGCGCCGTCGAGGATCTGCGCGAGCTTCTCGGATTGCTGCGCAGCGACGGTGAGCTGGGGGCTGCGGCGCCGCAGCCGCGCCTGACCGACCTGGACAGGCTGCTGGACGACGCCGCCGCAGCGGGACAGCACGTCGACTTCGACAGCGATGCGCGCCCCGAGCGACTGCGCGAGACCACGCAGCGCGCGGCGTACCGAGTGGTGCAGGAGGCGCTCACCAACGCGCGCAAGCACGCGCCCGCCGCCCCCGTCACGGTGCGCCTGCACCAGGACCGCGCGCAGCTGACCGTCACGACGTCCAACCCCGTCCCGCCGGGCATCACACGCTGGGACGCGCCTGTCGAGGGCAACGGACTGATCGGACTCGAGGAGCGGGTGCGGATCGAAGGCGGATCGTTCCGCGCCGGAGTCGAGGACGGCCAGTTCCGTGTCGTCGCCGAACTGCCGGCGGGCACCCGATGAGCGTGCGGGTACTCCTTGTCGACGACGATCCGCTCGTGATCGCGGGGCTGCGGATGCTGCTCGCCGGCGACCCGGGAATCGACGTGGTCGGCGAGGCGGGCGACGGCGGCGAGCTGACCGCGTCGGTCGTCAGGGAGCGTCCCGATGTGGTGCTGCTCGACGTGCGCATGCCCGGAATGGACGGCGTGACGGCCCTGCGCGAACTGCGCGGCTCGGTTCGTGAGCAGCCCGCAGTGGTGATGCTCACGACCTTCGGTGCGGAGCCGATCGTGCTCGATGCACTGCGGGCCGGGGCATCCGGATTCCTCCTCAAGCACACGCCGCCCGACCAGATCATCGCCGCGATCCACGCGGCCGCCGCGGGAGAGTCGAGTGTGTCGCCGGTCGTGCTGCGCCAGCTGATCGACCACGTCGCCACGGAGGGGAGGCCGGCCGCGGAGGATCCGCTCGAGGGGCTCAGCGACCGCGAGCGCGAGGTCGCGCTGGCTGTCGCCGAGGGACTGGGCAACGCCGAGATCAGCGAGCGCCTGTACCTCTCGGTCGGAAGCGTCAAGGCGCACATCTCGTCGGCCCTGAGCAAGCTCGGCCTCGACAACCGGGTGCAGTTGGCTGTCGCCGCGCACGAGTCGCGCCGGCGCGGCGGACGGTGAGCGAACCAGAGACGGCTCGAAAGCGGCAGTCGGCAGGGCGCGCAGCCCACGTCGCGGGGCGGGAGTATCGTGTGGCTGTGCCCCTCGTCCCGCGCATCGTCGTCGTCATTCCGTGCCGCGACGACGCGGACTTCCTCGAAGAATGCCTCGCCGCGCTCGACGCGCAGACGCACGCCGCAGATCGGGTGATCGTGGTCGACAACGGCAGCGCGGATGCCTCGGCCGACGTGGCGCGCCGCCACGGCGCGGTCGTGGTCACCGAGCCCGTGATCGGAATCTGGCCGGCGGCCGCGCGCGGCTACGACGAGGCGATGGCCGACGCCGACATCATCGCCCGGCTCGACGCGGACTCGCGTCCGCACCCCGACTGGATCGCACGTCTGGTGCGCGCGTTCGTCGCGGACCCGTCGCTCGGCGTGCTGACCGGCAGTGCGGAGTTCTACGGCGGCTCTCCGCTCCAGAACTACCTGGGCGAGCGCTGGTACATCGGCGGCGGGCACTACTGGATCAAGAAGTGGCTCGGCATCCCGCTGGTGTTCGGTTCGAACTTCGCGATGCGGACCGGCGTCTGGGAGCGAGTACGGGAGCAGGTCGACCGGGGCAACGACCGAATCCACGACGATCTGGACCTCACGATCCGCCTTCGTGCCTCGGACGGGGTGCGTTACGACCCGCAGTTGCGCATGCCTGTCTCAGCACGACCGGTGCAGACGTTGTCCGGTTTGTCGCGGCGTATCGCGAAGGTCGCGACGACGTTCGCGGTGAGCTGGCCCGAGGGTGCCGCGTGGCGCCGCCGCGAGGTGCCGGCGGAGGCTGATGCGGTCCCGAACTGGGAACCCGAGGGCGACGAATGGGCACCCCGCTACGGCGGCTGAACCGAGGGAGCACGGCATGCTCGAGCTGACCGAAGAGGCGCTGGTCGCGGCATCCGTCGATGTCGTCTGGGCCGACCTGACCGAGTCCCACAGGCTGATCGAGTGGATCTGGCCACAGCGCTTCGAGGCCACCGCGGAAGTCGAGCTGCGAGAGCTCGGGCGATGGCATATCCGATCGGATGTGGCCGAGCTGGCCGTCGAAGCCACGGTGCTCACGGTCGACCGGCCGAGGTCGCTGCGGCTCGCGTGGAAGTGGGCGGGGGAGGAGCGCTCGACCGACGTCGAGATCATGCTCGTGGCCGCCGCAGACGGCGCCACGCGCGTGATCGTGCGGCACACGGGCTTCCTCTCGGCAGACGAGCGGGCGAGTCACGTCGAGGGCTGGTCGAACTGCCTGCAGCGCCTGATCGACCGCTACGGCGGCACGCCTGGCGAGCACCTCTGAGTCCATCGACACGACACGAGCGTCGTACGGGTTGGCTAGCCTCGCAGTGTGATCATCGAGTTCGAATCCGACGTGTTCCGGTGGAGCGCGCGTGACGACATGGCGCTGTACCTGACGGCGGTGCCGCCCGAGCTCAGTGAAGACATCCGCGAGATCCCGCGGCCGTACCGCGGCTTCGGATCGGTGCGGGTGCGCGCGAGCGTCGGCGGGTCGGAATGGGCGACCTCGATCTTCCCCGATTCGAAGACCGGCTCGTACGTGCTTCCGCTCAAGAAATCGGTGCGGGATGCCGAGGGCCTGGTCGAGGGTGGGCCCGTGGTTGTCCGGATCGAAGTGCTCGACGCCTGAGGCGTTCCTCAGCAGTCTGCTCAACCTCCTGAGGAATCATTGATCGCATCCTGAGCGATCCGGCTTGACTCCAGATGAGAGTTCTCTCATGATTGACCGCGGGGGTTGGGAACATGCACACGCATGGTTTCGATCGCCAGCCTGAACTGACTGGGCGACTGGGCGAAAACGCGGTCTGATCAGGGATGTCTTCTGTCATCCTTAGAGAAAGAGAACCGCAATGCGTTCCTTCGTGCGTAATTACATCCAGGCCGAGAAGGCCCGCCGTGAGGAGTCCGGTGAGGCCGGCTTCTCGCTCATCGAGCTCATCGTCGTCGTCGTGATCCTGGGCATCCTGGCCGCTGTGGCGATTCCGATCTTCCTCGGACTGCAGGGCCAGGCCGAGCAGTCCGCGCAGGACTCTGTGGCGGCGAACGCGGCGAGCCAGGCAGCTGCCGAGTTTGCAAATGAGGCGGCCACCGATCCCATCGCTGGCCCTTATGCGGCGAACCTTGCGGCAGGTAAGTACACGATCGAGATTGCGAAGGACTCCACCGCTCCGGCGGCTGACCCGCTTGGGATCGACAACTTCTGCGTGACCGTTTCGGGCGGTGCGACGACCGCGTCGCCCTCTGGTCCCGGCTGCTAAGACCCGTTCCAGCGAACGATCGGCCAGGTCCGGGCCCGGGGGCTCCGGACCTGGCCGAACCATGATCCGCCGGGAGGTGATCACCGTGGCACGCCACGAAGAAGGCTTCAGCCTCGTCGAGGTCATCATTGCGATGTTCCTGCTCGCCGTGCTGTCTCTCGCGGTCCTCCCGCTCATCATCTCGGGGACACGGTTGAGCGTTGACAACCGCGACACCGTTGAGGCGACGGCCCTCGCCGACGCACACCTGGCCGCTTTGCGAGCCCAGTTCCCGGCTCAACCGGCCACCGACACAACGTGCGCGCAGCTTCGCGCGGCGGCCATTACCCTCGTTGATTCGGTGCCGGGAACTCTCCCGAACATCACCGTGCCAGCCGGGCTCACGCGCGCCATTGCCGTCGAGAACTGCCCGAGCGGAGCGACCGCAGGCAAGCCGGCGGCCATGCTGGTCACCGTCACGATCAGCGAATCAGGCGGTGCAAGCCTCGTCGTGCTTCGCTCCCGTATCCCGGTGAGTGCGGCGTGAGGGACTCATCCGTTCGCGACGATGACGGCCTCAGCCTGATCGAGCTCATCGTCGTCATTGTCGTCTCGGGCCTGTTCGCCGGGCTCCTGACGGTGCTGTTCATCAACGGCTGGACGACGCAGGAGCGTTCGGTCGCTCGCGATTCGGCCACGGGCCAGGCGTCGGTCGTGAAGTCGACATTCTCCCAGGCTCTGCGCAACGCGACAGCTGTCCGTGTGAGCGAATCCGGCACCCGCGTCGACGCCGTCGTCGCGGAGATCGATGACTCGCTGGCGGGCTGGGCATGGGAGTGTCGAGCCTGGGTGCTGAAGGAGGAGTCGATTCGCTACAGCGCCGGACCGAATGCCCGCAGCACGGACGTCTCGACCTGGACCATCCTCGCCGGGCGATCCTCGGAGCGGCCCTTCGACAAAGTGGCCGGCTCGATGGGTGGGGCCGGCTTCGCCCTCATCGGATCGAAGGGCGTCCAGCTCGCGATCGATATCACCGTGGGCGACGAACCCAAGACGGTCTCGATCTCGGATGGGATGACGGCGCAGGCCGTCGCGACCGAGGGAGCGATCGCGTGCTGGTCATGAAGGACTCCGTCCGCAGGGGCGATGATGCAGGTTCGTCGCTCGTCGCCGTCCTCATCGTCATGCTCGTTCTCACGGTGGCCGGCCTGACGCTGGCCTCCATCGTGGTCAACACCTCTGGTGTCGTGACCGACAGCCGCGCGCGGGCGGAGTCGCGCGCCACCGCGGATGCGGGATTGGCGGCAACCGTTGCTGCGCTCAAGCGAGGAGAGCTCGCCTGCCCCATGGCCCCCGCGACACGCACCGCGACGGGAGTGAAGGTGTCCGCCGATACCGGTGCGCTGTCGTACGACTACGCGATCACCTGCACGAGCACGACCGCGACCGTCCGTGTCAACGCTGACGTTCGCGGAGCCCGAACCGCCGTGCAGGCCGACTACGCCTACTCGTCTTCGCTGGGCGAGGGCGGCGACATGGTCTTCTTCGGCACTACCGACATCACCTTCAACTCCAACGTCATCGTGACCGACCCCGGGCGCAGGGTCAACGTCGTCGCGCCGCAGGCGTCCGTGAAGTGCAACGCCACGATCCCCGGCAACCTCACCCTCAAGGGTGACCTGCACACGCAATCGGGGTGCAACGTCTCCGGAAACGTGGCCGCCGGTGGCATCCTCGACATGTGCTGCGGTAGCGACACCTTCCACGGGGATCTCACCCTGCGGGGGACGGCCGCCAGCATCGTCCGCGGAACGATCAAGGGCACCATTCAGGCGAACGGGGCGCTCGAGTTCGGCTGGGAGAACAAGACCGTCGGTCAATCCGTGAGCACGACCGGCAACGTGAAGCTCGGCAAAGTGCGGATCCAGGGCAAGCTCACCCTGCCTGCGGCGAAGACGCTGACGAATGACGAAGGGACCGTCGCCGGTGGTATCGATCGTCCGACCGCGGTTGCGCCAGTACCGCCGCTGACGCTGCCGACGTGGTTCGAATACCGGTTCGCGGCGGCGGACTGGCCCGGCTACACGGTCGTGGCCCTCGCCGCGTCGGGAACCGGTCCGGGCACATGCGGTTACTTCAACCAGAATCCGGGATCGGGATGGACGTGGCTTTCGACCCTCGCTGCAGACACGATCATCGATGCCCGCGCCTGCAGCGGTCTCAACTCCGAGAACGGGTCGACTCCGGTGGTGCAGCTGAAGAAGAACCTCGTCATTCTCGCGCACAAGTTCGACCTCGGGTCGCTCACCGTCAAGGCATCAACCTCGGCGACGACCAAACCGTCGCTCGTCTTCCTCACGGAGGATCGCACTCCGACGGACACCAATCCGACATGCGCTTCCAACCAGGGCACCTTGATCATCAACGGGACGGTGATCGAACCGTCGGTGCGGGCGATGGGATACACCCCCTGCACGATAGATGTGGGCAGCAAGGGCACCGACCAGTGGACCGGCACGCTGTACGGGGGGACCTGGACACCCGGCGGCCTGTTCACCTTTACGGCCGATCCCATCGGGCTGCCCGGCATGGGAGCTGAGCACGGCATCTCGATCGAGACGAAGACGGTCGGAGTCCTTCTCCGTCAGCGCGATGTGACATACGAAATGCTGGGCTCATGGACACCGTGACCGCGCTCGCGCCCGCCGTCCTCACTGCGCTCCTTGTGCTTGCGGGCGTCTTCGGTCTCGTCATCGGGTCGTTCCTCAACGTGGTCGTGTACCGCGTGCCGGCCGGCATCCCGCTGACGCGTGAGAGCCGCTGCCCGAACTGCGACGCATCGGTCAGGCCGTGGCAGAACGTCCCCGTCGTGTCGTGGCTGGTGCTGCGGGGCCGGTGCGCCCACTGCAAGACGCCGATCTCGGCCCGCTATCCCCTCGTCGAACTCACGACGGGGATCGCCTTCGTCGGAGTCGTCTGGATGTTCCTCGACGCGTTCGGGCTCGCTCCGCTCGCTCAACGACCGGACTTCGGCTGGGGCGCGCTCGCCGTGGTCATCGTCGCGTATCTGTGCTTCGCCGCGATCAGCATCGCACTCACGCTCATCGACCTCGACACGCATCGGCTTCCCAACGCCATCGTGCTGCCGAGCTATCTCGTCGCGGGCGTCCTGTTCGCGCTCGCGTGCGTGCTCGGGGTGGACTGGTCGGCGCTGTTGAGGGCGGCGATCGGGGGCGGCATCCTGTACGCCTTCTACTTCATCCTGCGCCTCATCCGACCGGGCGGCATGGGCGGCGGCGATGTCAAGCTCGCCGGCGTCGTCGGCATCTACCTCGCCTGGCTGGGCTGGGGACCGCTCGTGGTCGGGGCGTTCGCGGCCTTCCTCCTCGGCGGCGTGTTCGGCCTCGCACTGCTGCTCGCGCGCCGCGCCGGGCGGCGATCGGCGATCCCGTTCGGCCCCTGGATGCTTGCCGGCGCGTGGGTGGGAATCATCGCGGGCGACACGACCGCCCGCTGGTACATCGGATTCTTCGTCGCGTGATCCGCGGCGACATCATCGGAAAGGAATGGCCATGGCGCACACGATCGTCGGGCTCGAGATCACCGAAGAGGGCGTGAGAGCGGCCGAGGTGAGCACCGGGCGCACGCCTGCGCTGATCGCGAGCGGCTCCGTTCCCCTTCCGCCGGGGGCAGCGAAGGACTCCGAGATCTTCGACGCGGATGCCGTGGCTCTTGCACTGCGCCAGCTCTGGAGTCGTGCGGGGATCCGTGGGCACCGCGTCGTGCTGGGCCTGGGCAGTCGCCGCATCCTGGTCAGGGAGCACACCGCGCCGGCGATGCGTCCGGATCTGCTCCGGCAGGCGCTGCCGTATCAGGTGCAGGACCTTCTGCCCGTCCCGCTCGATCAGGCGGTGCTGGACTTCTACCCCGCGTCGCAGGAGGGTGACCAGGTCAGCGGACTGCTGGTCGCTGCCGTGGCCGAGACCGTCGAACAGCTCATCGCGGCGGTGTCGAAGGCCAAGCTCACCGTCGACGTCGTGGATCTGGCGCCGTTCGGCCTGGCCCGGGCCGTCGCCCGCGTGTGCCCGCCGCAGGAGGCCGTCGCCGCCTTCCATCTAGGCGACCACACCAGCTATGTGGTCGTCGTCGAGGCCGGCATCCCGCGCTTCGTCCGGATCATCCCGGTCGACATCGTCACCGGCGCCGTGCGGGCGCGCGAGCTCGCGGCGTTCGCCGAGATCGCCGACGAGGCGCCCGCTCCCGTGGAGGAAGTGCTCGAGACGGTACCGCCCTCCGAGGCGGCCCCGGCTCGTCGCCTGCGGTCAGCTGCGCGGGTCGCGCGGCCCATCGGCATGACGGAGTCCGCGGTCGTCGACCTGGCCGGGCGGCTGCGCAGCACCCTCGCCTTCTACGCCGACCGCTCGGGCGGCCAACCCATCCGGCGCGTGCTGATCAGTGGCGCCGGTGCCGCGGCGCCCGGGGTCGCGCAGGCGCTCGCCGAAAGCCTGCCGGTGCCCGTCGACCACCTCGACGTCACCGCGCTCGTCACGGGCAAGAAGCTGCCGGCTGGCGAAGACGCGCTCAACCTCGTGGCGACGGTCGGCCTGGCGATGGGGGAGGCCCGCTGATGGCGACCGCCAACCCGGCAGTCCACGCGTGGGGCGGAGCGCCACGCGTGAACCTCATGCCGCGCGCCGAGACCGAACGCCGAGAGCGAGCGGTCCTCGCACGGCGCTGGATCGGGGCACTCGTGGCCGCGCTGCTGCTCGTGGCCACGGCATCCGGTCTCGCCTTCGCTCTGCAGATCTTCGCGGCGCAGCGCCTCGTGGTCGAGCAGGCGCGCACGACCTCGCTGCTCGGCCAGCTCGCCGAACTCGGCGACGTGCGGCAGGCGCTGGACCTCGAAGCCGATCTGCAGACGTTCCGTGCGGACGCGATGGCCACCGACCTGCGCTGGAGCCCGCTCATCGCGACCGTCCAGCAGCAGCTGCCCGGCGGTGTCTCGATCACCGGGTTCAGTCTGGCTCCCGGCCCGGCGCCGCAGGGCGACGACCCGACCGCCAAAGAGGGCGTCTCGGGCACACTCACGCTCAGCAGCGCGACGCCGACCGAGATCGTGCCGATCGTTCGCGCGCTGCGGCCGCTGCCGGGCGTGCTCGAGGCGGACGGCTGGCAGAGCACGGCCGAGCAGGACTCGTACTCGTACGAGATCCGCATCGCGCTCGACCAGTCGGTCTACACCGGCGCCTACGCGAAGGAGGAGGCCGAATGAACATCCCCAAGCAGCTCATCAACCTCCTCGGTGCCGTGGTCGTCATCGGTGTCGTCGTCGCCGGGATCGCGCTGATCGCCCTGCCGATGTACGGATCGTCGCAGACGACGGATGCCTCGGCTCGCACGGTCGCGCAGACGAACGACGTCTACGACATCCAGGTGCAGACCCTCGCCGCCGAGCGCGAGCGCATGGACGAGATCACCGCCGACCTCGCCGGCTTGCGCCGCCAGATCGCGGCGATCCCGCAGCTGGATGACGTCTTCGAGATCGTGATCGCTTCGGCTGCCGATACCGGAGCGACGATCACGAGCGTGACGGCGAGCGACCCCGAGGCGTGGGCACCTCGCGGTGCGGCGTCGGACGATCCCACGGCGACCGCGCCCGCCGACACCGCCGTGGAGCCGGCGACGCCCGAGGCCGAGCCGACGGAGTCGGAGCCGGCCTCACCGGAGACGGATGCCACCGAAGCCGGCGCGACCGCGCCGGCAGATGGCACGACCGCGCCCTCACCATCGCAGCAGGTGCCCCTCACGATCGTCGTCGAGCTCGCCGACGCCTCGCAGGCTGCCGCGTTCATGGACGCGCTCGGTCGCGGTCCGCGACTGCTCGCCCCGATCGACGGCACGCTCGCCGACGGAACCCTGACCGTGACCGCACTCGCCTTCATCCGCACCGACCACAGCAGCACCGGGGGCTGACATGACCTACGACTCGAACGCCCTGCCCTCGATGCTCGCGACCGCGGGGACCGCGGGAGCATCCGATGTCCATCTGACCGCCAATCACCCGCCGCTCATGCGGGTGAAGGGCGACCTGGCCGCCATCCCCGGGTTCGCCGAGCCGACAGGGACCAACTGGCTCGAGGGCGCCGTCGGCGGCCTCATGACGAACGAGCAGATCGTCGAGTTCCGCGAGTCGGGCGAGGTCGACCTGTCGTACACCGTGCCCGGTGTCGCCCGCTTCCGTGTGAACGTCTTCCGGCAGCTCGGCGACGTCGCGGTGGCCCTGCGGTTCATCCCCGACAAGGCGTTCTCTCTGGAGAAGCTGGGTGTGCCCGCCGTCGCGCGCGACCTCGTGCTCAAGCCGCGAGGACTCGTCCTCGTCACCGGCCCCACCGGATCGGGCAAGTCGACCACCCTTACGGCGATGCTCGACATCGTCAACCGCACGCTTCCCGCGCACATCGTGACGGTGGAAGACCCGGTGGAGTTCCAGCACACCAGCCGCACCTCCCTGATCCACCAGCGCGAGATCGGCAGCGACACGAAGTCGTTCGCCGAGGCGCTGCGTCGCGTGCTGCGTCAGGACCCCGACGTCATCCTGATCGGCGAGCTGCGCGACCCGGAATCCATCTCGACCGCGTTGTCGGCGGCCGAGACCGGTCACCTCGTGCTGTCGACCCTGCACACCCAGAGCGCGGCCAAGTCGATCAACCGCATCGTCGACGCCTTCCCGCCCGACCAGCAGACGCAGGTGCGCACGCAGCTCGGCGACACCCTGCAGGGCATCATCAGCCAGACCCTCCTGCCCATGGCACATAGCGATGGCCGGGTGATCGCGACCGAGGTTCTGATCAACACCCCGGCGATCGCGAACCTGATCCGGGAGGGCCAGGTGAGCCAGATCTACTCGATGATGCAGGCGGGCGGCAGCCTGGGCATGCACACCCTGGATCAGGATCTGAAGCGGCTGGTCGAGGACGGCAGCCTCTCGCTGGCGCTGGCGAAATCGTATGCAGCGGATCCGAAGTCACTCGACGAGGCACGGGTGCGACCGCGCGATCTGGACGCGGACGCCTGGTCCGTCCACACGCCCGAACCCGCATCGTCTGGGTGGGGGCACTGATGGCGCTCGTCCAGGAGTACACCTACCGCGCCGTCGATGGCACGGGGGGAGCGATCGTCAAGGGCACGATCGAGGCTCCGAGCGAGGGCGCGGTCACGGCCAAGCTGCGCGCGCAGGGCATGACGCCTCTGCAGGTGACACCGGCATCCAAGACCGGCCTCAATCAGGAGATCTCGATCCCCGGATTCGAGAAGCGCGTCAAGGTCGGCACGCTCGCAGTCTTCTCCAAGCAGATGGCGGGACTCATCAACGCGGGCCTCCCGCTCATGCGGACCCTCAGCATCCTCATCGAGCAGGCCGAAGACAAGAAGCTGCAGCGAGCCCTCGTCGGCGTCCACGCCGGTGTCGAATCGGGGTCGTCGTTCTCTGCCGCTCTCTCGGCCTACCCCGAGGTCTTTCCTCCGCTCATGATCAGCATGGTGCGGGTCGGTGAGATGGGTGGCTTCCTCGGACAGTCGCTCGCCACCGTCGCCGAGACGTATCAGGGCGAATCCGAGCTGCAGGGCAAGATCAAGTCGGCGACGACGTACCCGATCATCGTGTTCGTCATCGCGATCCTCGGCGTCATCGCGATGGTCACGTTCGTCGTGCCCATCTTCGAAGGCATGTTCACCAATCTCGGCTCTGAGCTGCCCGTGCCGACGCAGATCCTGGTGACGTTGTCGAACAACATGATCTGGCTCCTTCCCGTGCTGATCGTTGCCGGCATGGCGGGGTGGCTGTGGTGGGTACGCAATCGCCGGTCAGAGAAGGTGCGGCGGATCGTCGACCCGTGGAAGCTGAAGCTGCCGGTGATGGGGCCCCTCGCCACGAAGATCGCGGTGGCCCGATTCACGAGGAGTCTGTCGATGATGCTCAACGCCGGCGTGCCGCTGGTGCAGGCACTGTCGATCGTCGGCTCCGCCTCGAACAACTGGAAGATCGAGCAGGCCGTCCGCGAGATCCAGGAGTCGGTCAAGCAGGGGCGCTCGTTCTCCACGCCGCTGGCCAAGGCGGCCGTCTTCCCGCCGATGGTGGCGCAGATGACCGCGGTCGGCGAGGAATCGGGAACACTCGCCGAGATGCTGGCAAGTATCGCAGATTTCTACGAGAACGAGGTCGAGACGGCCACGTCGCAGCTCACCGCCTCGATCGAGCCGATCCTCATCGTGGGCATCGGCATCATCATCGGCGGCATGGTCATCTCGCTCTATATGCCGATCTTCTCGATCTACGGCGAGCTCGGGCAGTCCGGGCAGTGAGTCCGGGCGTCAGACGGCGACGCGCATGATCTCGTCCACCGTCGTGACGCCCTGCGCGACCTTGCTGAAGCCGTCGTCGCGGAGGGGCACCATGCCCTCGGCCATCGCGAGCTGACGCATCTCGGTGCCGGTGGCGCCCGCCACGACGAGCTGCTCGAGACCCTCGCTGAGCGTCATGACCTCATGAAGAGCCACGCGGCCGCGGTACCCGGTGCCCGAGCAGGCCGAGCAGCCCACTGCCCGGTACAGCTGGGGCAGGTCGCCGGGATCGTGCGGGAAGCCCACCGACCGCAGCGCTTCGGCGCCCTCGACGTACGGGGCGCGGCACTTCATGCACAGGCGCCGGGCGAGACGCTGAGCGACCACCGCCGATAGGGCGGTGCCGACCAGGAACGGCTCGCAGCCGATCTCGACGAGGCGGGTGAGGGCGCTCGGCGCGTCGTTGGTGTGCAGCGTCGACAGCACGAGGTGACCGGTCAGAGCGGCCTCGATCGAGATGCGCGCCGTCTCGGAGTCGCGGATCTCGCCGACGAGCACGACGTCGGGGTCGGATCGCAGGATCGAGCGAAGTGCCGCCTGGAAGGTCAGGCCCGCGCGCTGGTTGACCTGCACCTGGCTGATGCCCTCGATGCGGTACTCGACGGGGTCCTCGACGGTGATGACGTTGATCTGCGGGCTGGCCACCGTGTTCACCGCGGTGTACAGGGTCGTGGACTTGCCCGACCCGGTCGGTCCGGTGACAAGGACCATCCCGTGGGGTCGAGTGATGGCGGTGCGGAACCGCTTCTCGTTGATCGTCGAGAATCGCAGCTGCGACATCTCCAGGGCGCTGCTGGAGTTGTCGAGGATTCTCATCACGATCTTCTCGCCCCACACCGTCGGCAGCGTCGCGACGCGGAGGTCGACCTGGCGGTCCTCGTGCTTGACCGAGAGCCGGCCGTCCTGTGGTCGACGGCGTTCGGCGATGTCGACGTTGGCCATGATCTTGAGCCTCGAGATGACGCCGTCCTGGATCGCACGATCGGCGCGCTGCATCTCGTGCAGCACGCCGTCGATGCGGTACCGCACCGTCAGCTGCCGCTCGCCCGGCTCGATATGGATGTCGCTCGCGCGGTCGCTGATCGCCTGGGTGATCAGCAGGTTCACGAACCGCACGATCGGAGCGTCGCCGGACTGGTCTTCGAGCGACTCGGTACCCGCGGGGCTGGAGTCGACTGCGGCGCTCTCGCCGATCTGCTCCGAGAGGTCGCTCAGCTCTTCGTCGGAGCGCAGGAACCGGCTGAAGGCGGCGGTCAGAGCGTCGGCGGCGACGACCACCGGCACGATGTTGAGATCGGTCGCCGTCGTGAGGTCGTCGAGGGCGATGAGATCGCTCGGATCGAGCATGCCGATGATGAGCTGGCGCCGGCCGCGGGTGATCGGTATCACCTGGTACCGCCGGCACAGCGCGGCGGGCACGAGGGCGATGATGTCGGCGTCGAGTGCGGTCGAACCGAGGTCGATGAACGGGCGCCCGGTCTGCTCGGCGATCGCTTGCGCGATCTGGGTCTCGGTGGCCAGGCGGGCGGTGACGATCTCGTGCCGCAGTTCCGCGCCGTCGCCGGCGCGAGCGACGAGATCCGACATCTCGTCGGCGTCGACGACACCGGTCTGCACCAGCGTCTGCGCGAGTCCTCTCACCTGCCCACCCTTCTACGCTCATCCTAGGTTCTGGGCGCGGGCGGAGTCTCGGGTGAATGCGGCGTGGAGAATGGCACGACGCAGGACGAGGACACCATCGGGCCGCTATCGTGCAGAAGTGCTTCCCCGGGATACTGCAAGGCTTCGCTTTCGCCAGATGACCCCGGCGGACCTCGACGCGATGGCCGGACTGTTGGCTGATCCCGATGTCATGCGGTACTACCCGGCGCCGAAGTCCCGCGAACAGGCCGCGGCATGGATCGCATGGAACCAACGGAACTACGCCGAACACGGCTACGGACTCTGGATCATCGAGACGCACGCGGGCGAGTTCGTAGGAGACTGCGGCCTGACCTGGCAGGACGTCGATGGGCTCAGCAAGCTCGAGGTGGGCTATCACGTCACGCCGGCGTGGCAAGGTCAGGGCGTCGCGACAGAGGCGGCGGCAGCCAGTCGCGACTTCGTGATCGAGCACCTCGAAGCACGGGAGCTGATCGCGATCATCCACCCTGACAATCGCGCCTCCCAGCGGGTCGCCGAGAAGATCGGCATGCACCGCATCGAAGACGAGGGCACGGGAAGCCGTGCGCGCCGAATCGTCCTGAGCATGCTCGAATGACGACACGGCCTCGCTGGGATGTCGGACCTCGCGATCGTCGAGGTCTCGGAAGCTGCCCGCAGGCTCACCAGGGTGACGGGTCGGCGGGCGCGGTGAGCGCCGTGGGGGTGACCCACCATGTGGCGCCCGCACCGTCCCGGTGAGCGCCAGCGTCTGCGCGAGCCCTCTCACGGCGCCCCGATCCCGAGGGACACACTACGGCGCGCGCGTCAAGCGGGGATCGCGGATTTTCGGGGCTGGGTATGGTGACGCGCATGGGTGACCTGATCAAGCGGATGACGGCGTGGGCGCTGTCTGTCAAGCCGGTGCGGGTGTGGCTTCACTACTCCGAGCGGCGCGGGCCGATGCTGTCCGACAGCGTCACCTACCGCACGCTGTTCTCCGTCTTCGCGGGCGTGCTGCTCGGCTTCTCGTTCGCGGCGCTGTGGCTGAGTGGCAACCGCGCCGCGTGGGACTCCCTGGTGGAAGCGGTGGATGCCGCCATCCCGGGCCTGGTCGGACCAGGCGGCATCGTCGACGTCAGCGGGATCGACGCACCCGCCGGCCTCACGGTGGCGGGGATCATCGCCCTTGTGGCATTGGTGGGGGCCGCGATCGGAGCGATCGGCTCGCTGCGCAGTGCGTTGCGCACGCTCGCCGACAAGGTCCACGACGACGTGATGTTCCTGTGGGTGCTGCTGCGCAACCTGCTGCTCGCGCTCGCGATCGGCGGGGGGTTCATCCTGTCGGCCGGAGCCACCTTCGCAGGCACCTCGTTCGTCGGAGCGGTGCTGGACTGGCTGGGCATCGCCCGCGGTCCCCTCGCCGACCTCGCGACTCGCGGCGTGTCGATCGTCGTCGTCTTCGCGCTCGACATGGCCCTGGTCGCGCTCGCCTTCGTCACCCTGAGCGGCGTCCGCGCGCACCCGCGGTCGCTGTGGTCGGGCGCCTTCGTCGGCGCGGTCGGGCTGATCGTGCTGCAGCAGCTGTCAGGCCTGTTCGTGGCGGGCGCGGACTCCAACCCCCTGCTCGCGTCGTTCGCGTCGCTCGTCGCCCTGCTGATCTGGCTGAATCTGTCGGCCCAGGTGATCCTGCTCGCGGGGACGTGGGTGATCGTCGGCGAGCGCGAGCGCGCCGACCGCGTGCGCGAGCGCCACGGGTCGCCCACCTTCGCGCTGCGCCGGGTGCGCCAGGCCGAGGACGCCGCGGCCGTCGCGGCCGAAGAGCTGCGGCTCGCGCGTGAAGCGGCCGACGCCGAGCGCGCCGCGGCGAACGGCGCGGACGGCTCCAAGGGGGACGCCGGGGCGAGGGAACGTGCGGAGGCCCGCTCATGATCCAGGTGCCGGTCTTCACCGCCGAGCAGGTGCGGATCGCGGAGGCACCGCTGCTCGCCGCCGAGCAGCCGCTCATGGCGCGCGCCGCCGCCGCGCTGGCGGAGGTCGTGCGTGGGATGTTCCGCGACGGGCAGGGCGACAGCGGTGCGCCGGCCGGGGCGCCGCAGCCGATCGCGACGGCCCACGCCCGGCACCTGCTCGTGCTCGCCGGCAGCGGCGACAACGGCGGCGATGCGCTGTACGCGGCCGCCCACCTCGCCGACGAGGTCGATGTCGATGTGCTGACCGTCGGGGTGCGCGTCCACGAGACAGGTCTCGCGTCGGCGCTCGGCGCGGGCGCTCGTCGCGTCGAGATCCCGGCCGTGCGCGAGGCGGCCGAGGACTACGACCTCATCCTCGACGGGATCCTCGGCATCGGCACGACCGATCTCGACCTGCGCGGCAGCGCCCGCGAGGCGGTCGAGGCGCTGCTCCCGGCCGTTCGCGCCGGTCGTTCGCGCGTCATCGCGGTGGACCTGCCCAGCGGCCTGCACCCCGACAGCGGGGACAGCGGTGCCCATGTGCTGCCGGCATCCGTCACCGTCACGTTCGGCGCCGTCAAGGCGGGCCTCGTCACCGGCCGGGGTCCCGAGCTCACCGGAGAGCTCGTGCTCGCCGACATCGGCCTCGGGCCCGAGCTCGACGGCTTCGTGCCGGTAGGGGAGGCATCCGTCTCGCGCGTCGTGACCGGATGACGAGCGGCGCCCCGCCTACCGGGCGTAGCGTTCGACGAACGTGCGCAGCATGCGGCTCGGATGCGACACGGCGGCACGGCGCACCGCCGCGAGGGTGAGCTCGAGCTCGTCGGCCCCGAAGTAGCCGTGCCCCGCGTACGCGTGGATGCGGGTCGTGATGGCCTCGACGTCGAGCTCGGGATGGAACTGCGTGGCATACACGTTGGCGCCCACACGGAACATCTGCACCGGGCACGCGGGCGACGAGGCGAGGAGCGTCGCCGAGCGCGGCAGCTGCGAGATCGCCTCCTTGTGCCCGACGAAGGCGTCGAACGTCGTCGGCAGGGCGTCGAGGAGGGGATCGGATGCCCCGGCCCGCGTCTTCGTGACGGGCACGACGCTGATCGGCTCGCTGTGGCGACGATCGATCACGGCGCCCTGGTGTGCGCCGAGCGTGCCGACGCCGTAGCAGGCGCCGAGGAACGGGAAATCCCGTGCGACGACCTCATCCAGGAGCGTGTCGAACTCGTGCTCGACCCGTCGCTGCACGGCCGATTTCGTCTCGGCGGGGTCGGAGGCGTTGAACGGCCCACCGCCGACGAAGATGCCCGACAGCCCGTCGAGATCGAGGTGAGGCATGGGGCCCGCCTCGAGTCGCACACGCACGAGATCGCGCTCCTCGAGCCCGGTGTAGCGGAGGAAGAGTGCGTACTCTTCGTCGGCGGGGACGTCCTCGGCGCGCGTGGCGAGCAGGACGAAGGGCTTCACCCGACCAGCCTAGGCGCGAGCGGCACGCGGCGCGGCGCACAGAATCGGAGGTCCTGCGCGAAACGCCGGGCGGCGGCATCCGGTCTCGGCGTGTGCGCCGAAGTCTCCGATTCTGTGCGGCAGCTCCACTCCTCCACAGGGAGTTGGCCGGCCAGGTTATCGACAGATCGCGAGAAGCGGGGCGGGGGCGGATGCCGCGCCCCGCAGCGTTGAGGAATGTGCACCGCTCCCGCCCCTGCCGTCATGACATATCAAGAAGCGATTGCGGGGCAGTCGCGGTCGAATATCGCCAAGGCCGTCCACCGTGGCTCGCTTCGTAAAGTCAGGCGAGGCGTCTACGAGCGCGGCGCCTGCGAGACGGTCCGGACAGCAGCGGCGCACGGTGGGTCGGTCGCGTGCGTGTCTGCGGCTGTCCATCACGGCCTCTGGGTTCCTGAGCACGGCGGCAACCTGCACATCGCGCTCGGTGCCCACGCCCGGGCGTACGCGCACGACGAGTGCACGTGCGTCGTCCACTGGTCCGACGAGGACGGAAAGAAGAGCGTGTTCGGCGTGCCATCCGTCCGAGCGACCGTGCGGCAGGTTCTGCGATGCCAGGGCATCGAGGCGTTCTTCGTCGCGCTGGAGTCCGCACTGAGACAGGGCAAGCTCTCGAGCTCCGATGTGCAGTGGCTGCAGGCGCACACCAATGCCCCGGCCCGAGAAGCGATCGCCTTCGCCCGCCGCGACGCCGACAGCGGGCTCGAATCGCTGCTGCGATGGCGCCTACGACCCCACGGCTTGTCGGTCAGGGCGCAGCAGTCGATCGTCTCCGTCGGTCGCGTCGACTTCGTGATCGGCGATCGGCTCATCGTCGAGGTCGACGGAGTCGACAACCATGACGGCGAGTCGCACCGCCACAAAGATCTTGTGCGAGACGCGCATGCAGCGGCATGGGGATACGTGACGCTCCGGTTCGACTACGCGCTGGTCGTCCACGATTGGCGGACTGTCGAACTGGCGATCCTCGGCTACGTCGACCGCGGGTTACACCTTCGGTGATGTCGGCGTGCACAGAATCGGAGGTCCTGCGCGAAACGCCGGGCGGCGGCATCCGGTCTCGGCGTGTCTGCCGAAGTCTCCGATTCTGTGCAGGCCCCCGCGCTCACGATGCGTAGGTCACGAGGCCGAGCTCGACAGGGGAGACGAGCTGCTCGTGCCGCGGCACGACGCGCACGGCGTAGCCGAAGGTGCCGGTGACGGTGAGCGGCAGGGCGCCGGTGAACGTCACGATGCCGTCGTGGGCGGGTCCGGCCGGATCGAGACGGTGCACGGAGTGCTCGGCGGCCAGCGCGTCGTCCTCGTCGGTGCGGCCGTAGACCAGTTCCACCGCGACGTCCTCGGGCGAGAGCCCGTCCAGCCGCACGTCGGCGCGCACCTCGAGGGTGTCGCCGGCCTGCGCCTGCTGCGGGATGCCGGAACTGTCGACGCTCGCGATCGAGATTCGGGCCCAGGCATCCTTCACCCGCCCGATGAACGCGGCGAGCGCCTTGGCCTCGGCGAAGCCGTCAGCGCGCAGCGCCGCATCGTGCGCGGCGGCAGGAACGTACAGGCGCTGGACGTAGTCGCGCACCATCCGGTCGCTCGTGGCCTTGGTGCCCAGGTCGGTCATGGTGTGGCGCACCATTCCGAGCCACGCGAGGGGGAAGCCCCCCTCGCGGTCGTAGAACTTGGGCACCAGCTGGTGCTCGATGAGGTCGTAGAGTGCCGCGGCTTCGGCGTCGTCGCGCTCCTCGTCGTTCGCCGCGGTGTCGGCGGTCGGGATCGCCCAGCCGTTCTCGCCGTCGAACCACTCGTCCCACCAGCCGTCGAGGATCGACAGGTTCAGCGCGCCGTTGAGCGCGGCCTTCATGCCGCTCGTACCGCAGGCCTCGAGCGGGCGCAACGGGTTGTTCAGCCACACGTCGCATCCCGGGTAGAGGTCTTTCGCGAGCGTGATGTCGTAGTCCGGCAGGAACACGATGCGGCCGCGCACCTTCGGGTCGCGGCTGAAGCGCACCAGCTGCTGGATGAGGATCTTGCCCGAGTCGTCGGCAGGATGCGACTTGCCGCCGATCACGATCTGCACCGGCCGCTCGGGGTCGGTCAGCAGCCGCGTGAGGCGCTCGGGATCGCGCAGCATGAGCGTGAGGCGCTTGTAGGTCGGGACGCGGCGGGCGAACCCGATCGTGAGGACGTCGGGGCTGAGCAGATCGCCGACCCAAGACGGCGTCACACCGCTGCCATTCGAAACGGATGCCGCCGTGACCCGGCGTCGTGCCTCGGCGACGAGCTCGCCCTTCATCTGCTGGCGGACGCCCCACAGCTCCGCGTCGGTCACGGCCTCGCGGTCGGTCCAGTCGTGGGCGTCGGTATGGGCGTCGCCCCAGACGCGCTCGCTCAGCGCCTTCAGCGCCGGGTGCACCCACGTCGGCGCGTGCACGCCGTTGGTGATCGACGTGATCGGCACCTCGTCGGTATCGACGCCCGGCCACAGATGGCCGAACATGCCGCGGCTCACCTCACCGTGCAGCACCGACACGCCGTTCGCGTGCTGACCCAGGTGCAGGCCGAGCACCGCCATGTTGAACACGCCCTGGTCGCCGCCGTCCCACGTCTCGAGACCCAGGGCGATCGCACGCCCGCCGTCGAGCCCCTCGAACAGGCCACCCGCGAGCACGTCGGCGATGAGGTCGCGAGAGAACCTGTCGATCCCGGCGGGCACGGGCGTATGGGTCGTGAACACCGTCGACGCGCGCACCTGAGCCAGGGCCTCGTCGAACGTCAGCCCATCGTGCGTGATGAGCTCCGACATCCGCTCCAGACCCTGGAATCCGGCGTGGCCCTCGTTGGTGTGGTAGACGTCGGGAGCGGGTCGCCCGGTGATCTCGGACCATGCGCGGACTGCGCGGACGCCGCCGACGCCGAGCAGCAGCTCCTGCAGCAGACGGTGCTCGCCGCCGCCTCCGTACAGACGATCGGTGACCTTGCGCATGTCGTCGGAGTTGGACGGAGTCTCGGAGTCGAGCAGCAGCAGCGGCACGCGCCCGATGTCGGCGACCCAGATCCTGGCGTGCAGGCGCCGGTCGCCGGGCAGCGCGAGCGGGATCTCCACCGGGGAGCCGTTGCGGTCCCGCAGCAGGGTCAGCCCGAGGCCGTACGGGTCGAGCAGCGGGTAGCTCTCGCGTTGCCAGCCATCGTCGCCGATGGACTGACGGAAGTAGCCCGCGCGATAGAACAGGCCGACACCGGTGAGCGGGACGCCCAGGTCGGAGGCGCTCTTGAGGTGGTCGCCGGCCAGGATGCCGAGGCCTCCGGAGTACTGCGGCAGCGAGCCGTCGACGCCGAACTCGGGGGAGAAGTAGGCGATGTGAGCGGGCTTGGGGTCTTGCAGGCCCTGGTACCAGCGTTCGCCGGTGAGGTACGCCGAGAGCCGGTCGTCCTCCTCCCGGACGCGGGCGACGAAGGCCTCGTCGCTGGCCAGCTCGTCCAGGCGCGTTTGACCCACCGCCCCCAGCATGCGTGCGGGGTTCGCGCCGATCTCGTCCCACAGCGCGGGGTCCATCGACGCGAACAGCGCGTGGGTGGACCGGCTCCACGACCAGCGCCAGTTCGAGGCGAGGCGGTCCAGGGGTGTGAGGGATTCGGCGAGGACGGGACGGACGGTGAACGTTCGGATGGCCTTCACGCGTGCATTCTAGGGGCCCAAGCTGGAAGCGCTTGCACGAGCGAGGGGCACAAACCGGATGCTGCCGAGTCAAGTGCCGCCGCCCGCCGGCGCCTCGGGTCTAGGCTCGCCTCATGGCTATCGCACGACTTCACGGCGGACCGCTCGACGGGCAGGTCCTGCCCCTCGAAGACCCGCAGCTGGACCGCATGATCGTTCCCTACAGCGAGACGCAGGTCGTCTACGAGCGAAAGGGCTCGCCGGAGAACACCGGCGACGGCGACGGCCCGACCGAGGCGGAGTTCTGGTTCGTCGAGTCCGAGGACGACATCGATCCCTACAGCGACACGGCACGTGACCGACGGTGACGAAGCCCCGACGACCTCAGGCGGCACCAGCTCCGTAGAGATCGAGCTCAAGTTCGACGTCGCTGACGAGACGCCGCTGCCGGACTGGTCCGGACTGCCGGGCGTTGCGTCCGTGGGCGAGGCCGAGCGCCGTGAACTCGACGCCGTCTACTTCGACACCGATGACCTCTCGCTGGCGCACGCAGGATACGCGGCGCGTCGCCGCACCGGCGGGCCGGACGAGGGCTGGCACATCAAGGGGCCGCGCGGCCCCGAAGGCGGCCGCATCGAACAGCAGTGGCCGCTGGGTTCGCACGCCGAGGTTCCCGCGGAGGTGCGCGCCGCGCTGGCTGCGGTGACGGAAGCCACCGCTTTCGCGGCGATCGCGCGCATCCGCAACACCCGCACGGCGTACGCGCTCCTGGACTCCGCCGGAGATCTCGTCGCCGAGTTCGTCGACGACCGGGTCACCGCCCTCGACGAACGCGACGGCGTGGAGCGGACGTGGCGGGAGTGGGAGTTCGAGCTCGGATCCGCGGCCCCCGTGTCGCCCGCCGAGCGCTCGGCGCTGCTGTCGGCCGCCGAGGCCGCCGTGCGCGCAGTGGGCGGCCGTGCTGCGGCATCCGCGTCGAAACTCGCTCGCGCCCTCGGTCGCTGAACACACGAGAAGGCCCGGAACCGAGAACGGTTCCGGGCCTTCACCGATGCGAGTCAGAGGTTGATCATGTGACCCGCGAGGCCGTGGAACGCCTCCTGCACGGCCTCCGACAGCGTCGGGTGGGTGTGGACGTTGCGCGCCGCCTCGAGCGCGGTCAGGTCCCACTTCTGCGCGAGCGTGAGCTCGGGCAGCAGCTCCGACACGTCCGGACCGATCATGTGGCCGCCGAGAAGCTCGAGGTGCTCGCCGTCCGCGATGAGCTTGACGAACCCGATCGCCTCGCCGAGCCCGTTCGCCTTGCCGTTGGCCGAGAACGGGAACTTGGCGACCTTGACGTCGTAGCCGGCGTCGCGCGCCTGCTGCTCGGTCAGACCGAACGAGGCCACCTGCGGCGAGCAGAACGTCGCGCGGGGCATCATGCGGTAGTCGCCGAGCGTCATGGTCTCGGCCTTCGCGATCGTCTCGGCCGCGACGACACCCTGGGCCTCGGCCACGTGCGCGAGCTGCAGCTTGGCGGTCACGTCGCCGATCGCGTAGATGTGCGGCACGTTGGTGCGCATGTGGTCGTCGATGTCGATCGCACCCCGGTCGGAGAGCTTGACGCCGGTGTTTTCGAGCCCGAAGCCCTCGACGTTGGCGGCGAAGCCGATCGACATGAGCACCTTGTCGGCCTCGATCGAGCCCGCGCTGCCGTCCTTGGCGGTGTAGGCGACGGTGACCTTGTCGCCCTGGTCGGTGACGGTCTCGACCTTGGTGGAGGTCAGGATGTCGACGCCGTACCCCTTGTACTGCTTGGTGATCTCCTTCGACACGTCGGCGTCCTCGTTGGGGAGCGCGCGGTCGAGGAACTCGATGATGGTGACCTTGACGCCGTAGTTGGCGAGGATGAAGCCGAACTCCATGCCGATCGCGCCGGCCCCCACGATCACGATCGACGAGGGCAGGTCGCGAGAGAGGATCTGCTCCTCGTACGTCACGACGTTCTCGCTCAGCTGGACGCCCGGCAGCAGGCGAACGCGCGAGCCGGTGGCGATGATGGCGTTGTCGAAGGTGACGTCGTCGGTGGTGCCGTCGGTCTTGGTCACCCGGATCGCGTTGGGTCCCGTGAACGAACCGCGGCCCTCGTACTCGGTGACCTTGTTCTTCTTCATCAGGTAGTGGATGCCCTTGACGTGGGTGTCGGACACCTTGCGGCTGCGATCCCACGCGACGCCGAAGTCGAACGAGACGTCGCCCGAGATGCCGAACAGCTCCGCCTTGTGGTGGAACTGGTGCGCCAGGTCGGCGTTCTTGAGAAGCGCCTTGGAGGGGATGCAGCCGACGTTGAGGCACACACCGCCCCAGTACTTCTCTTCGATGATCGCGACCGAGAGGCCGAGCTGAGCGCTGCGGACGGCCGCGACGTACCCGCCGGGGCCCGCGCCGAGGATGACGACGTCGTAATGTGGCATGGCTCCAAGCCTATCGGTCGGCAGGGGGCTCGGATCCGGGCTGAGCGCCGTCGCGAGCGCCCTCGGCGAGGGCCCGTTCGCGGCGCGAGCGCGACACCAGCAGGTACGTCACGCCGCCCACGACAGCCGCGGCGATGAGGCCCAGGATGATCCACGGCAGAGCGCTGGAGCCCTCGTCGGCCGCGGGTGCGGCGGAGGGGGTCGTCTCGCCCGTCGGGCTCACACTCGGCGCGATCGACTCGGACGGCGCGGGGGCCGGTTGGGTGGTCTGGGTGGGGTCGGGCCCTGGTGCGCCCGTCACGGTGAACGAGAACTCGCCCGAGATGGGATGCCCGTCGCTCGAGACCACCTTCCACAGCACCGTGATGAGACCGGATGCCTCGCCCCCGAGTCCCTCCGCGGCGAGCGGCTGGGTGAGCACGTTGTCTTGAGCGGAGGGCGTGCCATCGGTGAGCGTCGTGCCCTCGGCATCCGTCACCTGCACCTCTGACGCACCCTCGTCGGGGGCGATCACGCCACTGAAGGTGAGTGTCAGCTCGGCAGGCAGGACCTCGACGGTGCTGTCAGCCGCGGGGTCGCTGCCCAGCAGCTCGTCGTGAGCGGAGGCGGGGGATGCCGTCACCACCCCACCGGCGAGGGCCAGCAGCACCGCGGTGGCGAGCGCGGCTGCACGGGACGGGCGGGCTGTGTGAATTCCTTGTGACGTCACCCGATCGAGCCTAATCGGCCCTTCGATCCGGAACCCGCGAGGTCTAGCATGGCCGCAGGCGGGACGACCTGCCCGCCGACCCGACAGCGGAAGAAGGTGGGCGATGGACAGCATGATGATGGGCGCCATGTCGAAAGACATGATGTCGATGCCCGGCATGCAGGAGATGGACATGGCGGTCCTGCAGGCCTGTATGGACGCCTGCTCGGCCTGCGAGCAGGCGTGCACGGTTTGCTCGACCCAGATGATGTCGTGCGCGCCGGCGTGCATGAACTGCGCCGACATGTGCAACACCATGATGCGCTCGATGATGCGCATGCAGGGGATGACGCCGGCCTCCATGATGGCGATGCTCGACGCGTGCATCGCCATGTGCCAGACCTGCATGGACGAGTGCATGGAGCACGCAGACCACAGCGAGGTCTGCAAGATGTGCGCTCAGGCGTGCAAGGCCTGCATGGACGCCTGCATGGCGGTCAAGGACAAGATGATGGCGATGAGCTGAGGCGAGTCAGCCGCGCAGGACGTTGAACCGCTCGCCACCCACGGCGAGCACGTGATAGCGCTCGTGGAGCGCGACAGGCGTGCCCACCGCCAGGCGCGCCGCGGCGCCTGCGCCATTCCACAGTGCGACCGCCGAGCCGTCGTCCAGCGTCCGGACGATGACGAAACCCGAGCGCCCGTCGGCGGCCTCCACGATCGCGTCGGCCCAGTCCGAGGGCGTCGCCGAGGCGAGGCGCGCCTGGATCAGGTGCAGCGCATGGCCCGGCGCGTACGACGTGCAGGCATCTCCGTGGTCGCACATGCACGCCGCACGCTCACGCACCTCGAGGGGCGGGATGTGGCGGTGCGGGCTCGACACGGGGGACTCCTTGACTCGTCGGATTCGGACTCCGCCAGGCTAGGCGCGCTGCTTGCGCGGAGCACGCGGGTCGACACGAGACGAAACAATGCGATGCGGCCGGATCCTCGAAACCTGCACTTTCGCGGCACCCGCGATCGGATAGGCTGGGGCGTCGAAGGAGGACAACGTGGAGGACGACCGCCGACCCGACCAGGGCGACATTCGCCGGGCTGCCGGGGCCGCCGCGCACGAGTCCGATCGCGCAGCCGACACGACGCAGACGTTCGGGCACGACTCCGACCTGTCGTTCGTGCCGTTCGGCAGCGAGCTCGGTGAAGCCGAGCTCGACGCGATCGAAGCACTGCCGTCGGGCGCCGCACTGCTGCTCGTGCGTTCAGGACCCACCGCCGGAGCGCGCTACCTGCTCGACACCGACGTGACGACCGTCGGCCGGCATCCCGAGGCCGACATCTTCTTCGACGACGTCACCGTCTCGCGCCGCCATGCCGAGATCACCCGCACGGGCACAGCCTTCGAGCTCGTGGACCAGCGTTCGCTCAACGGCACGTACGTGAACGGTGAGCGCGTCGACCGCGCGGCGCTGACGAACGGCGCCGAGGTTCGCGTCGGCAAGTTCCGTCTCAACTTCTTCGTCTCACCGGCCGATCTGTCCCAGACCGCGGACGTCTGATGCCCGCTGCGTCCGCCCGCGAACGATCTTCGTCCGCGGGTCTTCTGAGCATCGGCCAGGTGCTCGCGCGGCTGTCGCCGGAGTTCCCCTCGCTCACGTCGAGCAAGCTGCGGTTCCTCGAAGTTCAGGGCATCGTCACCCCGCTGCGCACCGAGTCCGGGTACCGCAAGTTCTCTCAGGACGACCTCGAACGCCTGCGCCTGGCGCTCACGCTGCAGCGCGACCACTACCTGCCGCTGTCGGTCATCCGCGACTACCTCGAAGACGTCGACGCCGGGCGCGACCCCGCGACGCCGACCGCCGTGCCGCCGCCGTCGATCCTGCCGGCGCCGCGCCGTTACCGACGCGATGAGCTGCTCGCCGCATCCGGTGCCGCGCCGCAGCTGCTCAATGACGCGATCAGCACCGGCGTGCTCGTGGCCGGCGAGAGCTACACCGAGCAGTCCGTCGCGCTGCTGCGCGCGCTCGTCGCGCTCGACCGGCACGGCATCGAACCCCGGCACGTGCGGGCACTGCGGCAGAACGCCGAACGCGATGTCGCCCTGGTCGAGTCCGCTCTCGCCCCGTTGCTGCGCAGGACGGATGCCTCGTCCCGCGGTCGCGCGGGCGAGCTGGCACCCGAATTGGCCAAACGTCTCGACGAAGTCCGCTCGATCTTCGTGCGGTCAGCATTGGATCGGCTGCTGTCCTGACGCGGCCCAGCGGCATGTCGCAGGGCAGAAACGCGCGACACGCCGGACCGCCAACAGCGGATGTCATTGCCGCAAGCGTGCGGCTCATCTAGCGTGGAGATATCCGATTCCGGAGGGGGGATAGGCATGACACGAGACGCGTCAGACAACGAGCCGTTCGTCGCCGAACTCCTCTTCACCGACGGACTGCCGGCCATGGACGACGAGGTGGGCTATCGCGGAGCCGTCGCGGCACGCGCCGCCGGCATCACATACCGCCAGCTCGACTACTGGGCCCGCACCGAGCTCGTCGAGCCCACGGTTCGCGGCGCGAGCGGGTCGGGATCTCAGCGGCTCTACGGCTTCCGCGACATCCTGGTGCTCAAGCTCGTCAAGCGCCTGCTAGACACCGGCATCTCCCTGCAGCAGATCCGCACGGCGGTCGACCAGCTCCGGGCCTCAGGCATCCGCGACCTCGCGGGAACCACGCTCATGAGCGACGGCGCATCGGTGTACCTGTGCACTTCGAACGACGAGGTCATCGACCTCGTGAGCCGCGGTCAAGGCGTGTTCGGCATCGCAGTGGGCAAGGTCCTGCGCGAGGTCGAGTCCGAACTCGTCGAGTTCGAGGTCGAGAAGCCCGACGCGATGGACGAACTCGCACTCCGCCGCGCCGCACGCACCGCCTGACGCGTCGGCACGGCGGTCGCCGTGTCAGCTCATCGCGACGTCGGCGGGGGCCCGATTCCTGGCGCCCTCCGAGAGCGCCTGCTCGAGATCGGCGATGAGGTCGGAAGGGTCCTCGAGCCCGATCGAGAGGCGCACGAGCGCGTCCGACGGCTTCGCGTGGGCCTGCACGGGGCGATGTGTGAGCGACGCGGGGTGCTGGATGAGCGAGTCGACGCTCCCGAGCGAGACCGCGTGCGTGAACAGTCGCACCGACGAGGTGAGCGCGCGGGCGGCGTCGTAGCCCCCGGCCAGCTCGATCGCGATCATCGCGCCCGGGCCGGACTGCTGCGTGCCGATCAGCCCGTGCGGGTCGCACTCGGGGAACTCCGGGAAGTGGACGCGGTCGACGTCCTCGCGTGCGGCCAGCCATCGCGCAACGACGCGGGCGTTCTCCTGCTGGGCCCGCACGCGCACGGGGAGCGTCGCGAGCCCCCGGTGCAGCAGATAGGCCGCCAGGGGATGGAGCAGGGCCCCGGTGATCGCACGCGTGCGCCGCAGGGCCGCCGCGGTGCGCGCGTCGCACGCGATGACGCCGCCGACGACGTCGCCGTGCCCGCCGAGGTACTTCGTTGCGCTGTGGAGCGAGAGCGAAGCGCCGAGATCGAGGGGCTGTTGCAGCACGGGCGTGGCGAAAGTGTTGTCCACGAGTACAGGCACGTCGCCGGCCGCCGCCACGACCGCGCGGATGTCGACGAGTTCGAGCGACGGGTTGGCGGGCGACTCGACCACGACGAGCGCCGTGTCGTCCCCGATCGCTGTGGCCACGGCATCCGCCCCGCCGTTCTCGATCGTGCAGTACGTGGTCTCGACGCTCAGCAGCCCCGAGGCGAGAAGGTGATCCGTGCCGCCGTAGAGCGGGCGGACCGCGACGACGTGCCGGCGACCTCGTTCGTGCGCGAGGGTGAGCAGGGCGGCGGTGACGGCGGCCATGCCTGACGAGAACGCCACGGCCTCTTCGGCATGCTCCAGACGCGCGAGTGCCTCCTCGAACCGCGCGACGGTCGGGTTCCACAGGCGCGCATAGACGTTGGAGCCGCCTTCGAACGGGTGTCCGCCGGTCGCGAGCACCTCATATGACAGGCCGCCGAGGTCGACGTCGGGCAGAGCGTTCGTCGACGAGAGGTCGAGAGGGAGGGCGTGTACGCCGAGGGCCGCGAGATCATCGCGCCCGGCGTGCACGGCAAGGCTGTCGGGGTGCAGCGTCATCGGTGCCATGGTCGATATGTTCAGCGACTTCGCCGCGAAAGGCAAGTCCTGTGCAGTGGGTCGCGCACTAAGCGAGCAATCTGACCATCGCGCGAGCATTCTGCTGACCCGCCACTGCTCAGCCGGAGTCGATCGGTCGCGCCCGCGTCGTGCAGGGGCGAAGGGCCCGGGTCAGGCGCGGGTGTCGTCGGGCACCGGGATGCGGCCGGTGCGCATCACGCGGTCCAGGAGCGAATCGAAGTCGGCCGCGAGCTCCTGTGCGGAGTCGCCGGGCCAGATGTGCAGCGGCTTGGCGGCGCCCTGAGCCTGCTGCAGCGACGTGCGCTCCGGCAGCTGCGGCGCGAGCACGAGCGGGCCGAACATGTCGCGCAGCTCCTTGATGCGGAACTGGTGCTCGATCGACTGCGGACGCACGCGGTTGACCACGATGCCCAGCGGTTGCAGGCGGGGGGAGAGGCCGCGGCGGATCTCTTCGATGGCGCGCAGGGCCCGGTCGGCGGCGGCCACCGAGAACAGGCCGGGCTCGGTCACGACGATCACGCGGTCGCTCGCGGCCCATGCCGTGCGGGTGAGCGCGTTCAGGGACGGCGCGCAGTCGATCAGCACGAGGTCGTAGTCGGCCTCGATCGTGGCCAGCGCCTCTTCCATCTTCCAGACGTCGCGCACGCTGGGGTGCGGTCCGTCGAAGTTGATCGCCGAGGGGCTGCCGATCATGACGTCGATGGTGCCCGGATGCACCTTCGCCCAGCCGCTGGAGGTGATGGCCTGACGGACCGTCTTCTCCTTGGGGTTGGCGAGGACATCGGCGACATTCAGTCGCCCGGCGACCTGAATATCCATGCCCGTCGACACGTCGGACTGCGGGTCGAGGTCGACGACGAGCGTGCGGACACCGCGGGCGAAGGCCGCCGACGCGAGTCCGAGAGTCACGGTCGTCTTGCCGACGCCTCCCTTGAGCGAGCTGACGGAAAGGACGTGCACAAGGCACCACGTTACCGTCCCCTAGGCTGAGAGCACACTCAGCCCGTTTCCAGGGGCCCGTCTGCACCGCCGCCCACGGAGGTCGAATGTTCCGCAAGATCCTGGTCGCGAACCGTGGTGAGATCGCCATCCGCGCTTTCCGAGCGGCCTACGAACTGGGGGCGCGCACCGTCGCCGTCTTCCCATACGAGGACCGCAACTCGCTGCATCGGCTGAAGGCCGACGAGGCGTACCAGATCGGTGAGAAGGGTCATCCCGTACGCGCATATCTCGACGTGGACGAGATCATCCGCGTCGCGAAAGAAGCGGGGGCCGACGCGATCTACCCCGGGTACGGCTTCCTGTCCGAGAATCCGGACCTGGCAGAGAAGGCCGCCGCGAACGGCATCGCGTTCATCGGACCGCCCGCGAGCGTGCTCGAGATGGCCGGCAACAAGGTCACTGCGAAGCAGCACGCCGTGGCGGCGGGCGTGCCGGTGCTGCGGTCGACGGATGCATCGGACGACGTCGACGCCCTCCTCGCGCAGGCCGACGACATCGGCTTCCCGATCTTCGTGAAGGCCGTCGCCGGCGGCGGCGGACGAGGGATGCGGCGCGTCGCGCAGCGTGAAGAACTCGCACCCGCCCTCGCCGAGGCCATGCGCGAAGCGGACAGCGCGTTCGGCGACGCCCGCGTGTTCCTCGAGCAGGCCGTCCAGCGCCCTCGGCATATCGAGGTGCAGATCCTCGCCGACAGGACGGGGGAGACGGTTCACCTGTTCGAGCGTGACTGCTCGCTGCAGCGTCGCCACCAGAAGGTGATCGAGATCGCGCCGGCGCCGAACCTCGATCCTGCGATCCGCGACGCGCTGCACGCGTACGCCGTCGCCTTCGCGCGGTCGATCGGCTACGAGAACGCCGGCACGGTGGAGTTCCTCCTCGAGACCGCGGGCCCGCGCACCGGGGAGGTCGTCTTCATCGAGATGAACCCGCGCATCCAGGTCGAGCACACCGTGACCGAGGAGGTCACCGACGTCGACCTCGTCCAGTCGCAGATGCGCATCGCGGCGGGCCAGTCCCTCGACGAACTCGGCCTCACCCAGGATCGGATCCGCCTCCGCGGAGCGGCGCTTCAGTGCCGCATCACGACGGAGGACCCGACCCAGGGCTTCCGCCCCGACACCGGCAAGATCACCACGTACCGCTCACCCGGCGGCGCGGGCATCCGCCTGGACGGCGGCACGACGGCTGCCGGCTCGCAGATCAGCCCGCACTTCGACTCGATGCTCTCCAAGCTCACGTGCCGGGGCCGCGACTTCGGCGCCGCGGTGGTGCGTGCGCGTCGTGCTCTCGCCGAGTTCCGCATTCGCGGCGTCTCGACGAACATCCCCTTCCTGCAGGCGGTGCTCGACGACCCGTCGTTCGTCGCCGGCGACGTGTCGACGTCGTTCATCGACGAGCGGCCGGGCCTGCTCAGGGGCCGCGAGTCCAAGGACCGCGGCACCAAGATCCTCAACTGGCTGACCGACACCACGGTGAACCGTCCGCACGGTGACAACCCGGTCACGGTCGACCCGCGCCTGAAGCTCCCGGTCGTCGATCTGACGGTCGAAGCGCCGGCCGGATCGCGCCAGCGCCTGCTCGAGCTCGGCCCCGCCGCGTTCGCGAGGGCGCTTCGTGAGCAGAACGCCCTCGGCGTGACCGAGACGACCTTCCGTGACGCGCACCAGTCGCTGCTGGCCACCCGCGTCCGCACCAAGGACCTCGTGACGGTAGCCCCGTACGTCGCACGTCTGACGCCGCAGCTGCTGTCGGTCGAGGCATGGGGCGGCGCGACGTACGACGTCGCCCTGCGGTTCCTCGGGGAGGATCCGTGGGAGCGCCTGGACCGGCTGCGCACGGCGCTGCCGAACGTCGCGATCCAGATGCTGCTGCGCGGCCGCAACACGGTGGGCTACACGCCGTACCCGACCGAGGTCACCGATGCGTTCGTGCGCGAGGCCGCGGCATCCGGAATCGACATCTTCCGCATCTTCGACGCACTGAACGACGTGTCGCAGATGCGCCCGGCGATCGACGCCGTGCTGCAGACCGGCACAGCCGTCGCCGAGGTCGCGGTCTGCTACACCGGCGACCTCCTCAATCCCGCCGAGGATCAGTACACGCTGGACTACTACCTGCGCGTGGCCGAGCAGATCGCCGACGCGGGAGCGCACGTCCTCGCGGTCAAAGACATGGCGGGCCTGCTGCGGCCGGCTGCGGCATCCCGTCTAGTCTCCGCCCTGCGCGAGAACTTCGACCTTCCGGTGCACGTGCACACGCACGACACCGCAGGCGGGCAGCTGGCGACGCTGCTGGCCGCCAGCGCGGCGGGGGCGGATGCCGTCGACGCGGCCGCCGCGCCGATGTCGGGCACGACCAGCCAGCCGTCGCTGTCGGCCCTGGTCGCGGCGCTGTCGCACACCGAGCGCGACACCGGCATCGACCTGGATGCAGTGAGCGATCTGGAGCCGTACTGGGAGGCCGTGCGTCACCTGTACCGCCCGTTCGAGTCCGGTCTGCCCGGTCCCACCGGGCGCGTCTACCATCATGAGATTCCCGGTGGTCAGCTGTCGAACCTGCGCCAGCAGGCGATCGCTCTGGGGCTCTCGGAGGACTTCGAGCTCATCGAGGACATGTACGCGGCTGCGAACGACATCCTCGGGCGCGTGCCGAAGGTCACGCCGTCGTCGAAGGTGGTCGGCGACCTCGCGTTGCACTTGGCGGCCGTCAAGGCCGACCCGAAGGACTTCGCCGAGAACCCGCAGAACTACGACATCCCCGACTCCGTCGTCGGCTTCATGGCCGGTGAGCTCGGCGAGCTGCCGTTCGGCTGGCCGGAGCCGTTCCGCACGAAGGTGCTGCAGGGCCGCACGGTGAACATCGAGGTGACGCCGCTCACGGAAGGCGAGTCGGCGGCACTGGAAGCGGATGCCGCGTCCCGCCGCGCGATGCTGAACAAGCTGCTCTTCCCGGCGCCGACCCGCGAGTACGAGCAGCGCCGGGAGGTCTTCGGCGACCTCAGCGTGCTCGACACCGCGGACTACCTGTACGGTCTCGCGCAGGGCACGGAGCACGTGGTCGAGATCGAGCGCGGTGTGCAGCTGTTCGTCGGCCTCGAGGCCATCGGCGAAGCCGACGACAAGGGCATGCGCACCGTCATGACGACGCTCAACGGCCAGTTGCGTCCGGTATTCGTGCGAGATCGCAGCATCCAGGTCGAGTCCCGTCAGGCGGAGAAGGCCGACACGTCGAAGCCCGGTCAGGTGGCGGCGCCGTTCTCGGGCGTCGTGACGCTCAAGACGGTCGTCGGCGACGCGGTCGTCGCCGGCCAGCCGGTCGCCTCGATCGAGGCGATGAAGATGGAAGCGGCCATCACCGCGCCCGTCGACGGGGTCGTCGAGCGTCTGGCCATCGCCGAGACCGCACAGGTCGAGGCGGGCGACCTTTTGGTCGTGGTCCGTCCCGCCCAGTAGCCTGGAGGGCGGCATCCGCCCGAAACGCCCTTCTGCTCTGGAGATCTCCGCAGTGACGCCCGACCGACCCGACCACACACCCGACGAAGCCGTGAACGGCGTGCTCTCCGACACGGGGAGCCTCGACACGACCGGACTCGGCATCCTGGGCGGTGCGACGGCACAGGTGAGCGTCGAACTGCCGACCGAGTCGGAAGACGACCTCGCCGACGACGACGTCATCGACGACGAGGTGCCGTTCGTGGTGCATATCCCCGCGGACGCCGAGCTGCCCGCCGCTGCCGTGACAGTCCACCCGGACGAGCCCGCCGTCGAGACCGCTGAGGCCGAGATCATCGAGACCGAACCAGAGCTCGAGGACTGGACGGCGGAGACCGGGGGCTTCGACCATCCGCAGGCGGTCGAGGACATCGCCGACGCCGACGAGGTGTTCGAAGTGACCTCCGCGCTCGATGAGACGGCGGTTGGTGAGGCTGAGGCAGCCGCAGCGTCCCCTCTCGCCGACGGCTCCGCGCCGGATGACGACGACGTGAACGACGCCGACTTCAAGGGAGTCGCCGCATTCGCCGCCGACGAGTACGATGCGGTGACATTCGAGGATGCCGAGTTCGAAGACGCCGAGTTCGCCGCCGGGCTTGCGGACGCGGCCGCCGCGACCGCGGAGGAGCCCATGATCGCCGACACCCCGTCCGACGACGCACCGGAGGAATCCGGCGCGCGCGCGCCCCAGAGCGCGGCATCCGCTCCGCCGGCAGCGCCCGCCGCGCCGACTGCCTCGACCGGACCGACGCCGGCCACGCGGCGCGAAGCGCACCACACCGGCGCGCTCCCCGTCGTCGAGCGGGCCGTCGAGCGGTCGCAGCCTCGTGCCGGCGTCGCGCTGACGTCCAAGCGCCTCGGCGAGTTCGAACCCGACCGCGAGACCGCCGATCTTCTCACGGCCGATCGCCTGCTCGACCCGCACCAGGTGATCCGCTCCGAGCCGGAGGGGATGTGGCAGCACTTCCTGTACTCGATCTCGGGTCGGCGCATCAACCTGGGCGACGGCAAGCGCGCCCGCGCCCGCAAAGAGCTCGATCGCCGCATCTCCGCGCCGCTGACCGGCGGCGCGCGGTTCGTGCCGGTGCTGTCTCGCAAGGGCGGGGTCGGCAAGACCACCGTGACGACGCTGCTGGGCATGGCACTCGCCGACGCACGCGACGATCGCGTCATCGCCGTCGACGCCAATCCCGACCGCGGCACGCTGGCCGAGCGCATCTCGCGCGAGAGCGGCAAGACCGTCCGTGACCTCGTGCGCGTGCGCGGCGATGTCGTGGGCTTCAACGACCTCTCGAACATCGTCGCCCGCGACGAGACGCGCCTGGACGTCGTCGCGTCCGACACCGACCCGCGCGTCTCTGAGGCCTTCAACGACCAGGACTACCGGGATGTCGCGTCGCTCGCCGCGCACTACTACTCGGTCGTGCTCACCGACACCGGTACCGGCATCGTGCACTCCGTGATGGGCGCGACGCTGGATCTCGCCGATCAGATCGTGATCGTGGCAGGACTGAGCGTCGACGAGGCGCGCCTCGCCTCCGAGACGCTCACGTGGCTCGAGACGAACGGCTACTCCGACAAGGTGCGCGGCGCCGTGGTGGTGCTCAACAACGCGCGTCCCGGGCAGCCGCTGGTGCAGCTGGACGAGCTGGAGTCGCACTTCCGCACGCGGGTGCGGTCGGTTGTCCGCATGCCGTACGACCCCCACATCGCGACCGGAAGCGCCATCGTGTTCCGCGACCTGCAGCCCGCGACCCGCCTTGCGGCACGCGAGCTCGCGGCCGCGGTCGTCGAGGGCCTGCGCTCCTACGCTTCGGCTGCCTGAGGCATCCATGGCAGTTCGTCCCATTCGTGTCTTCGGCGACCCCGTCCTGAAATCGGTCAGCGCTCCCATCGGCGAGATCGACGACGGCGTGCGCGCCCTCGTGAAGGACCTGATCGACACCGTCGAGCTCCCCGGTCGCGCCGGGGTGGCCGCGTGCCAGATCGGTGTCGGGCTGAGAGCGTTCAGCTACAACATCGACGGCGACATCGGCTACGTCCTCAACCCCGTGCTCGTCGAGACATCGGGCGACCCGCAGCCCATCGGGGAGGGATGCCTCTCGGTTCCCGGACTCTGGCACGACGCCATCCGATATCCGTACGCGAAGGTCGTCGGCATCGACCTCGACGGGAACGAGATCGTCGTCGAGGGTGAGGGGCTGCTCGCGCAGGCGCTGCAGCACGAGACCGATCACCTCGACGGGATGCTGTACCTCGACCGGCTCACCCCCGAAGAGCGCCGCGTCGCGATGCGTGAGATCCGCGAGTCGGACTGGTTCTGACGTGAGAATGCCGCGGCCCGGGCCTTTCGAGAAGGCCC
>NZ_JBLWIH010000013.1:0-127880 GCF_051364985.1 Microbacterium sp. I2 | reverse complement strand
GGGCCTTTCGAGAAGGCCCGGGCCGCGGCATCCGTCGCCTTCTACGACAGCGAGACGTTCGTGGTGTTGACCGGAACGGCGTAGATCTCGTCGACCTCGCCGGCGAAGTCCTCGAGGATCACGTTGCGCTTGATGCTCATCTTGGGCGTGAGGTGGCCGCTGGCCTCGGTCCACTCGGTCGAGAGGATCGTGAACTTGCGGATCGACTCGGCCCGGGAGACGTGCGTGTTGGCCTCGTCGATCGCGCGCTGCACCTCGGCGCGCACGGCGGGGTGCTTGGCCGCCTCTTCGAGCGCCATCTCACCCGAGAGGCTGTTGTTCGCCAGCCACGTCGGCAGCATCTCGGGGTCGAGGGTGATCAGCGCCGAGATGAACGGCTTCTGGTCGCCCACGACGACGATCTGCCCGACGATCGGGTTGGCGCGGATCGGGTCCTCGAGCACGGCCGGGGCGACGTTCTTGCCGCCGGCGGTCACGATGATCTCCTTCTTGCGACCGGTGATCGTGAGGAACCCCTCCTCATCGAAGGCTCCGATGTCGCCGGTCTTGAACCAGTCGCCGTCGAACGCCGCGGCGGTCGCCTCGGGATTGCGCCAGTACTCCTTGAAGACGTCGATCCCTCGCACCTGGATCTCGCCGTCCTCGGCCAGACGGATGCCGACGCCCGGCAGCACCGGACCGACCGTGCCGATCTTCGACTTGGTCGCCAGGTTCACCGTCGCGGGCGCGGTGGTCTCGGTGAGGCCGTAGCCCTCGAGGATCGTCACGCCGAGGCTGTGGAAGAAGTGCCCGAGGCGCGGGCCGAGCGGTGCCGACCCCGACACCGCGTACGCCACACGGCCACCCATCGCCGTGCGCAGCTTGGAGTAGACCAGCTTGTCGAAGAGCGCGAACTTGATCTTCATCATGAGCGGGATCTTCTTGCCGTCCTGCAGGAGGGCGGAGTGCTCGACGGCGGTGTGCGCCGCGGCGCGGAAGATCTTGCCCTTGCCGCCGGCCTCGGCCTTCTGCTCGGCCGAGTTGTACACCTTCTCGAACACGCGCGGCACCGCGAGCAGGAACGTCGGCTGGAACGAGCCGAGCGCCGGCAGCAGCTGCTTGGTGTCGGGCTGGTGGCCCGTCTTGACACCGGCGTGGATGTTGAGGATCGAGATGAACCGCGCGAACACGTGAGCGGTCGTGATGAACAGCAGCGTGGAGGCACCGGGCGTCTCGACGACCTCGTGCAGCGCCTTGGCGGAGTTGCGAGTCAGCTCGACGAAGTTGCTGTGGGTGAGGACGCAGCCCTTCGGGCGGCCGGTCGATCCGGACGTGTAGATGAGGGTCGCGATGTCGGCGCCGTTGGCGAGGTTGCGGCGGCGCTCGATCTCGTCATCGGTGACGGATGCGCCTTCGCCGACCAGCGTGTCGAGGTCGCCGCGCGCCATCTCCCACACCGAGCGGATCAGCGGCAGGTCGCCCCGCACCTCTTCCACCCGCGCGGTGTGGTCGGCGGACTCGGTGACCACCGCGATCGCGCCGGAATCGGTGAGGTTCCACGCGATCTGCGCGGCCGAGCTCGTCTCGTAGATCGGGACCATCACGGCGCCGGCGTAGAAGAGCGCGAAGTCGACCAGCGTCCAGTCGTACGTGGTGCGCGCGATGAAGCCGACCTTGTCCCCGGGTTCGATGCCGGCCGCCGCGAACCCCTTCGCGAGCGCGACGACCTGCCGCTGGAAGTCGGCGGCGGTGATGTCGCGCCAGCCACCGCCGTCCGGCACGGCGAACAACGCGCGGTCAGGCGTCTGCTTGACGCGTTCGACCAGAAGGTCGGTGATGTTTGCCTGCGGGTCGGCGGGGACGATCGCAGGGACTTCGAACTGAACCACGGCAGCTCCTTCGGTACCGGATGGATGAATCTCGGGTGGATCTGGCTCTGAGTCTAATCCGCCGTCACGCCGCGACCAGGGTGGGTGTGGATGGCCGGTCGATCGCTAGACTTCAAGGCGCTGTCGCGCGTGCGGTGGCCGGAGAGGGAGTGCAGTGCTCAAGGTCGGGATCGACATCGGCGGAACGAAGATCGCGGGAGGTGTCGTCGACGGCGAGGGCCGCATCGTCGAGAAGCTCCGCGTGGACACGCCGATCGACACCGCCGTCCTCGCCGATGCCGTCATCGACATGGCTCACCACTTCAGCGCGCACCACGACGTCGCAGCAGTGGGCGTCGCCGCGGCGGGATTCATCGACCGCGATCGTGCCACGGTCATCCACGCGCCGAACATCGCGTGGCGCAACGAGCCGCTCAAGGCGGTGCTCGAGGCCCGCATCGATGTGCCCGTGACGATCGAGAACGACGCGAATGCCGCCGGATGGGCGGAGTTCCGCTTCGGTGCCGGCCGCGACGTCGAGCACATGGTCATGCTCACGATGGGCACCGGCGTCGGCGGGGCGGTCGTGATCGACGGCGAGCTCTTCCGTGGCGGCCACGGCATCGGCGCCGAGCTCGGCCACATGCGCTTCATGCGCGACGGCCTGCCGTGCGGATGCGGACAGAACGGATGCCTCGAGCAGTACGCGTCGGGACGCGCCCTGCAGCGCGAGGCCAACGCCATCGCGGACGCCGGCGGCATCGGCGCCGCCCTGGCAGCCGTGCGTGCCGAGAAGGGAACGATCACGGGACCCGCCGTGTCGCGGCTGGTGCTCGCCGGCGACGAGGGCGCGCTCGAGGCGCTGCGTCGCGTGGCGACCGCCCTCGGCGAGGCGTGCGGCGGATTCCAGGCCGTGCTCGACCCGGAGCTGTTCGTGATCGGCGGGGGAGTCGCCCAGCTCGGCGACGAGCTGCTCCAGCCGGTGCGCCTCGCCTACGAGACGTCCCTCCCGGGCTACGGAGACCGGCCGATCGCCGGGTTCGCCATCGCCGAGCTCGGCAACGACGCGGGCCTCATCGGCGCCGCCGACCTCGCGTCCGCGGAGGAGTAGGCGATGTTCTACTGGCTGATGAAGTACGTGGTGATCGGTCCGATCGTCAAGGCGATCTGGCGCCCGTGGATCATCGGCCGTCGCAACGTCCCCGCTGAGGGAGCGGCGATCCTGGCGAGCAACCACCTGTCGTTCGTGGACTCGGTGTTCCTGCCGCTCATGATCGACCGGCCGGTCGCGTTCCTCGCCAAGAGCGACTACTTCACGGGTAGGGGCCTCAAGGGCTGGTCGACCCGCATGTTCTTCAAGGCCACGGGCATGATTCCGATCGACCGATCCGGCGGCAAGGCATCCGAGGCATCCCTCAACACCGGACTGCAGGTGCTGGGCAGAGGCGATCTTCTCGGCATCTATCCCGAAGGAACCCGCAGCCCCGACGGCAAGCTGTACCGCGGCCGCACCGGCATCGCGCGCATGGCGCTCGAGGCGCACGTGCCCGTGGTACCGGTGGTCATGGTCGACACCGACACGATGATGCCGATCGGCACACGCATGCCGCGCATTGTGCGGGTCGGCATCGTGATCGGGGAGCCGCTGGACTTCTCGCGCTTCGAGGGCATGGAGGGCGACCGGTACATCCTCCGCTCGATCACCGACGAGATCATGGTCGCGCTGCAGCGCCTCGGCGAGCAGGAATACGAAGACGTGTACGCCTCCACCGTGAAGGACAGGCTCAAGGCCCCCACGCGATGACCCGCGGGTGAACGCTCGTCATGCGGCGCCGGGGTGCGCGATCCCGCCGATAGACTCGAGGGATGCTTCAGCAGCTCGACGCGCTCGACCACTGGCGGACCCTGCCCATCAAGCAGCAGCCCGCGTGGCCCGACGCCGACGCGGTGGCCGCGGTCTCCGCCGAACTGGCCACTCTGCCCCCGCTGGTGTTCGCGGGCGAGGTCGACAACCTTCGTGACCGGCTGGCGCGCGCCGCGTCGGGCCGCGCCTTCCTGCTGCAGGGCGGTGACTGCGCCGAAACCTTCGCGGGTGCCACTGCCGAGCAGATCCGCAACCGCATCAAGACGGTGCTGCAGATGGCGGTGGTGCTGACGTACGGCGCCTCGATGCCCGTCGTGAAGATGGGCCGCATGGCGGGTCAGTTCGCCAAGCCGCGCTCGAGCGACACCGAGACGCGCGGCGAGGTCACCCTGCCGGCGTACCGCGGCGACATCGTCAACGGCTACGACTTCACCGAAGGGTCGCGACAGGCCGACCCGCAGCGCCTGCTGAAGGGGTACCACACCGCCGCGTCGACCATCAACCTGATCCGGGCGTTCACGCAGGGCGGCTTCGCCGACCTGCGCGAGGTGCATTCGTGGAACCAGGGCTTCGCGAAGAACCCCGCCAACGCGCGCTACGAACGCATGGCGAGCGAGATCGACCGTGCGATCCGCTTCATGGAGGCCGCCGGCGCCGACTTCGACGAGCTCAAGCGCGTGGAGTTCTACACGGGCCACGAGGGCCTGCTGATGGACTACGAGCGTCCGATGACGCGCATCGACTCGCGCACCGGCACGCCGTACAACACGTCGGCGCACTTCCTGTGGATCGGCGAGCGCACGCGCGAGCTGGACGGCGCGCACGTCGACTACTTCTCGAAGATCCGCAACCCCATCGGGGTGAAGCTCGGTCCGTCGACCACGCCCGAGACGGCTCTGGCCCTGATCGACAAGCTCGACCCGGAGCGCGAGCCCGGACGCCTCACCTTCATCACACGGATGGGCGCGGGCAAGATCCGCGACGCGCTGCCGCCGCTGCTCGAAGCCGTACGCGACTCGGGAGCCATGCCGCTGTGGGTCACCGACCCCATGCACGGCAACGGCATCACGACGCCGACCGGCTACAAGACGCGTCGCTTCGACGACGTGGTCGACGAGGTCAGCGGCTTCTTCGAGGCTCACCGCGCGGTCGGCACGTTCCCCGGCGGCATCCACGTGGAGCTCACCGGCGACGACGTCACCGAGTGCCTGGGCGGCTCCGAGGAGATCGACGAGGCCGCTCTCGCGACGCGCTACGAGTCGCTGTGCGACCCGCGCCTGAACCACATGCAGAGCCTCGAGCTGGCCTTCCTCGTCGCCGAGGAGCTCGAGAAGCGCTGACCGGCCCTGCGCCGCCGCTCCGCAGAGAATCCCGGATGCCTCGCCCGAGGCATCCGGGATTCTCTGCGTCCGGTCGCGCGCGGGCGGGCTCGCGCTGTCGTTTGCGGCGTACGCGCCCGACAGAACGACCGCGGGTGCAGATTTCGCCAGCGCGGAGTTCGGCTGAGGGTCAGCCCGTCACGGTCAGCTGGATGTAGACGCGGGTTCCTCGCACCCGCATCTCGCCGGCCGCGGGATCGGATGCCGTCACCTCGGTGATGTCGTTCGGAACGACGCCGAAGAACGGCGCGAAGTCGACCTGGAAACCAGCCTCTTCGAGCTTCTGGATCGCCACGTCGCGCGTGTCTCCGACCACCTGCGGAACCTCGAAGAGCGGTGGGCCCGTCGACACGACGAGCGTGACGGCATCGCCGGGCTGCCACCATCGATCGGGTCCCACGACTCGGATGACGCGACCCTCTTCGATGGTCTCGCTGGTCTCTGTCTCGGCTTCCTCGGCGACGACCAGGTTCACGCCCTCGAGGGTGCTGCGGGCAGCCCCCTCGCTGTCGCCGACGACATCCGGGATGGGCCCGAGCGATACCCACAACTGAGCGGCGTCCCCCTGATGGGCGGCGCATCCGTCACCGCACGGGAACGGCTCCGAGCCGTCGGCAGGGGTCACCATGACCCCCACGACCGTTCCGGGGGATTGGTCGGTGAAGAACGTGGCGTTCTCGGCGTCGACTCGGATCTCGAGGCTGTCCAGGCCGGTGCGCGCATCGGCCTCGGTGCTGTCGATGAATCGCGGGATCTGCACATCGGCGGGGCCGAGCGAGACGATGACCAGCACTTCGGCGTCGCGGTCGACTCGCGTGCCGCTCGGAGGATCGGTGCGGATCACCGTACCCGCGGCCACATCGAGGCTGTTCTCTTCGCGCTGCACCGCGACGAGGGAGTCCTGGGCGAGTCGTTCCTGCGCAGCCGCGAAGGTGCCGCCTGAGACATCCGGCACGGCGACGAGCGACCCCGGACCCGAGCCGAACCACCAGCCGGTGCCGGCCGCGAGCGCGGCGAGCAGCACGACGACCGTGACCAGCCACGCGCCCTTCGTGCGCCGGCGCTTGGTGGCCCGGCGCAGCCGGCCGGCGTTGTCGGCCTCTTCCATCGTGGCGGTCGGGGCCGTCGTCGAGGTAGCCGGCAGCACCGCGGTGAGCTCGCCGGTCGGTGAGACCTCGTCACGCGGCGTGCCCATCGACGTCGTCCGCGTGACCGCAGGCGTGATGCCCAGCTCGCGCTCTATCTCGCGCAGGCGGTCGAGCATCTCGCGGGCGTCGACGGGGCGCTCGTCGGGGGAGCGCTCGGTCGCCCACAGCACGAGCTCATCGAGCGGTTCCGGCACGCCCGGATTCTTCACGCTCGGCCGCGGCACCGAGTCGGTGGCGTGCTGGAACGCGATCTGCATCGGCTGCTCGCCCTTGTAGGGCTGCTCGCCCGTGAGCATCTCGTAGAGCATGATGCCGAGCGCGTAGATGTCGCTGCGGGCATCGGCCGTCCCGCGCGTGACGAGCTCGGGGGCGAGGTAGGCGATCGTGCCGAGCAGCTGGGCTCCGGATGCCGTGTTCGCCGTCGTGGCGCGGGCCAGGCCGAAGTCGCCGATCTTGATGCGACCGTCCTCGGCGAGCAGCACGTTCTCGGGCTTGACGTCGCGGTGGACGATCCCCGCCTTGTGTGCGGCGGCGAGCCCCGAGAGCACGGCGTCGAGGATGCTGACCGCCTGTGGCACAGTCAGGCGCCGCTGCTCGCGCAGCAGTTCGCGCAATGTGATGCCGGGCAGATACTCCATGACGAGGTACGCCATGTCGCCGTCCTGGCCCTGATCGAAGACGTTGACCACGTGCGGGTCGGCCAGGCGGGCGGCGGCCCGGGCCTCCTGGATGAACCGGCTCTGGAACACGGTGTCGTCGCTGAGGTGACCGTGCATCACCTTCAGGGCGATGCGGCGCTCGAGGCGCAGATCGGTCGCCACGTACACGGTGGCCATGCCTCCGCGGGCGATGCGAGCACGCACGCGGTATCGACCGTCGACGAGACGGCCGATCAGCGGGTCCGTCTGCTGACTCGTGCTCACGCTGAGAGTCTACGGACGCGCACCTGCGAGCCCGCGGAGCGGCGCACCCTGCGACCGTACCGTTACGTGCGGCCGATCCGCCGGGACATCACCCCAGTGCTGCCAGCCACGCATGCGCGGGCGCCTCCCACTGCGCGTAGCGCTCGGGGTACGCCGAGATCTGCACCGCCTGCGCGGCGTCGGCGAACGACATCGACTGCCAGCCGGCGATGTCGAGAAGCCCGCGGGTGCGGGAGCCGTTGGGATCCGACGCGCCGCCGTAGAACGCCTTGATCGAGCGCACGGGATCGCGCACCTCGGCCTCGGTGCCCCAGCCGGTGCTCGGACGCTGCTGGAAAAGGCCCAGCGAATCGCGGTCGCCCCAATCGAGGTTTCGGATCCAGGACTCCTGCATCGCCGTGCCGAGCGCGATGGCGATGCCGCGATCGGGCACACCCAGTTCGCGACCGACCCGCACGATCAGCTGTGCATTGGCGACTTGTTCCGCGTCCAGGCCGGGGATGGCAGGCGCTGCGGGCGCCGCGGCGGCGACGGCCGCGATCGGGATCGCGATGGTCTGACCCGGGTAGATGATCGACGAGCGGTCGAGGCCGTTGGCGCCGAGCACGGCATCCGTGGTGACGCCGTGCCGTTTCGCGATGGCGCTGATGGTGTCGCCGGCGACGATCGTGTACGAGCCTCCCACCGCGGGAGCCGGGGCCGGCGCGGGGGCCGGCGCCGGGGCCGGGACAGCGGCGGGTGCGGCGGAGCCGGGCACGGCGAGCGTCTGCCCCGGATAGATGACGGAAGACCAGCCGAGGCCGTTGGCGGCCAGCATGGCCTGCGTACTGACGCCATGGCGCCTGGCGATCGCGCTCACCGTGTCGCCGTGCTGAACCGTGTAGCTCGCGGCGGAGGCCGGCGTGGCCGCGGGGGCTGCAGGGGCGGCCGCTGCGCCGCCCACGAGGTTCAGGACCTGTCCGGGGTAGATGATCGACTTCCAGCCGAGGTTGTTCAGCGCGAGCAGGTCGGCGGTGCGCAGGCCGAACCGCGAGGCGATCGCGCTCACCGTGTCGCCGGCCTGCACCGTGTATGTGTTCTGATCCGCGGCGGCGACGACGGCGCCGGCACCAGCGGCGGACTTCGGCGCATGTGGGCGGATGCCAGAAATAGCGCGGTCATCCCTGGTCTGAGGCTCCGCGCCGCCGGGTGCGGCATGGGCGGGTGCTGTCGTGAGCGACAGGGCGATTGACCCTACGACGGCCATGGGAACGCCGGTCAGCAGCGGATGCGGAACACCCTGGCGATGGGTGCGGCTGATCTGTCGCACGAGATTTCCCCCCTCAGTCGACTCCGAAAACCGTGTCACGGATGTTAATTACTGTCAACGGGTGTTATAAGTGTGGCCTTTGAGGTAGATGGGACGGACGGGACTGCGTTCAGATGCGTCCTCGCGTGGCTGCGGCCATGTGCGATCTGAGATAGTTGCTGTGTGACCGCTGACGACTCTGCCCGCATCGAGACCGAATGGCTCACCCTCCCCGAACTGGTGGAGGAGCTCGGCGAACCGCTGGGTCGCGTCCGCCGCCTGCTCGACGAGTTCCACCTGGTGGGCTCGCGCCGCGACGGCGCGCTCAAGGTCCCGTCGGTGTTCATCCGGGACGGTCACCCGATCGCCTCTCTGCGAGGGACGGTCATCGTGCTGCACGACGCCGGGTTCTCCGACGATGAGGCGATCGACTGGCTGCTGACTCCTGAGGACTCCATCGGCCTCGCCCCGATCGAGGCGCTTCGCGCCGGCCGCAAGAGCGAGGTGCGTCGCGTCGCGCTGACGCTCGCCTGAGCGTCAGGCCACGCGCACCGTGGCCGCGCGGGCAAGATCCCGCAACTCGCCGACCGCGGCATTGCCGAGGCGGGCGCCCGAGAGCGCACGATCGGCCTCGTGCGCGTAGCGTGCGATGAGCTGCTCGACCCGCTCCAGTGCACCGCTGTCGGCGATCGTGCGCTGCAGCGACGCGATCTGTTCGGCATCCAGTGCGGGATCGCCGACGAGTTCGTCGATGAGGCGTCGCGACGTCGCCGGAAGCGCCTCGCGGGTGTAGGCGATCAGCACGGTGCGCTTGCCCTCGCGCAGGTCGTCGCCCGAGGGCTTGCCGGTCTCGCGCTCGTCTCCGAACACGCCCAGGACATCGTCCCGAAGCTGGAAGGCCATGCCGAGCGGGTGGCCGAACGCGGCCAGCGCCGCGGTCTGTGCGGCATCGGCGCCGGCCAGTGCCGCACCGACGGCGAGAGGCTGCTGCACGCTGTATCGAGCGGACTTGAGGGATGCCACCCGCAGTGCCCTATCGGCGTGCCGGTCGTCGGGCTCGGACAGGAACGCGGATTCCTCCGCGACGTCGAGGAACTGCCCGAGCGTCACCTCGCGCCTCATCGTCGCGTACTCGGAGCGGGCCGCGACCGCGCGTTCGACGGGGATCCCGGCGAGGCCCTCTTCGAAGAGGTCGTCACTCCACGCCACCAGCAAGTCGCCGAGCAGGATCGCCGCCGACCGGCCGAAGGCGGCGGCGTCGCCGGTCCAGCCGGCAGCGCGGTGTGCGGCCTCCAGTGCACGGTGCGTCGAGGGGCGGCTCCGCCGGGTGTCGGAGTTGTCGATGAGGTCGTCGTGGACGAGTGCGGCCGCGTGGAAGACCTCCAGAGCAGCGGACGCGGTCACCACCGCAGCCGGCAGAGCGACCGGGCGGCCGGAGTATTCCTCCACTGCGCTCCACCCCGCGATGCAGAAGCGCCCGCGCAGCCGCTTTCCGCCCGACGTGGCGCTTGCGGCCGCGTCGATGAAGAGCGCGGCTTCGGCTCCGGCATCCGCGATTTCGGACCGCTGGGCCGAGACGAAGGTGTCGAGTCGCTGGGAAATGGCTTCGATCGTCTCTGCGGGGCCTGACACGGGCCTAGCCTAGTGATCTACGGCACGCGTAGAATCGAGCCAACGGAAGTACAGAGGGGGATGCATGCCACTCTCCGAACAGGAGCAGCGCCTGCTCGACGAGATGGAGCGCCATCTCATGCGCAACGACGCAGACGTCGTCAGCGCGCCCCGCGACGGACGCAGCCTGAGCTATCGCAACATCGTCTACGGCACGATCCTCGTGCTGCTGGGCCTCGGCGGTCTGATCGTCGGGGTATCGGTTCCGCTCATCGTCGTCGGCGTGATCGGCTTCGTGATCATGCTCGGCGGTGTGGTCCTCGCGGTCACTCCAGGGCGGGGCCCGGGCAAGCTCCGGGTCGAGCCCGAACAGGCCGCGAGATCACCGCAGAAGAGCTCCTCCTTCATGGATCGCATGAATGACCGCTGGGACAAGCGGCAGGGAGAGCGCTGAGCCTCCCCGCCGACTGACACCGGCACAACAAGCACCGACCTTCGGGTCGGTGCTTTTTTTGTTGCCCCGGCGCGATCGTCAACGGCCGCAATGGGAGCCGAGGGGAGCCTCCGAACAGTCCAATGGTGGCGAAGTGGAGGAGAGTGGAGTAAAGTGGTGGACAACCCGGGGGGGCCGGACGAAGGGGGTGTGATGTACCGATGCTTTTGGGCACCCACACACCCAAGCTCGATGACAAAGGTCGCGTCATCCTCCCGGCGAAATTCCGCGACGACCTGGGCGCCGGTGTCGTCGTGACGCGCGGTCAGGATCGCTGCCTCTACGTGTTCAGCACGCAGGAGTTCGAGCGCGTGCATGAGCGCATCCGTGAAGCGCCGCTGGCCAACAAGCAGGCTCGCGACTTCCTGCGCATGTTCCTCTCGGGTGCGAGTGCCGAAAAGCCCGACAGCCAGAACCGCATCACCCTCCCTCAGCCACTGCGTGCCTACGCGGGTCTGGAACGCGACCTCGTCGTCACCGGCGTCGGGGCACACGCCGAGATCTGGGATGCGGCCGCGTGGAACGCCTACGCCGAAGCCAACGAAGAGACCTACGCCGAACTGGAGCAGGAGGTGATTCCGGGCCTGTTCTGACGCCCCCGATCCCGACTCCCAGCCGCTCACGCCCTGACGCACTTCCCCGGCGCCAGGTCAGAGAGCGGATGGGGATCAGGGTCTGGGGAAGACGCACGGCAGAGGCCCCGCATCATGAACCTCCGCGACATCCACACTCCAGTCCTCCTCGAGCGATGCATCGAACTGCTCGCGCCCGCGCTCGAGCGCGACGGCGCCGTGTTCGTCGACGCGACGCTCGGCATGGGCGGCCACTCCGAGGCCTTCCTGGAGCGGTTCCCGGGGCTTCGGCTGGTCGGGCTCGACCGCGACACCGACGCGCTGCGCATCGCCGGCGAGCGCCTCGCGCGGTTCGGCGAACGAGTGACGCTCGTCCACACCGTGTACGACGGAATCGCGGATGCCGTCATCTCGGCCGGATTCGCGAAGGCCGACGGCATCCTGTTCGATCTCGGGGTCTCGTCGCTGCAGCTCGATGTCGCCGATCGCGGCTTCGCGTATTCGAAGGACGCGCCGCTCGACATGCGCATGGACCAGTCCGGGGGCGTGACCGCCGCCGAAGTCCTCGCGACGTACGGTGAAGGCGATCTGCGCCGGATCTTCGAGCGCTACGGCGAGGAGAAGCTCGCCGGCCGTTACGCGCGGGCCATCATCGCGGCGCGTGCGGAGGCTCCGATCGAGCGCTCAGGCCGCCTCGTCGAGATCCTGGTCGCCGCGACGCCGTACGCGGCGCAGCGGACGGGGCACCCCGCCAAGCGCGTGTTCCAGGCGTTGCGCATCGAAGTCAACCGCGAGTTGTCGGTGCTCGAACGGGCGGTACCGTCCGCCCTCGGCATCCTGCCCGTGGGTGGGCGCATCGTCGTGCTCGCCTATCAGTCGCTCGAAGACCGACTGGTCAAGCGGGCGCTGGCCGAGGCGACCGCCTCGACGGCGCCGGCCGGCCTGCCGGTGGAGCTGCCCGAGCACGCTCCGAGATTCCGGCTGCTCGTCAAGGGGGCAGAGCTCGCGTCCGACGAGGAGCGTGCCACGAACCCGCGGGCCACGCCGGTACGCCTGCGGGCTGCAGAACGCGTGAGGGAGGACGCATGAGCATCAACTCGCACGCACTTGCGACCGCTCCGGTGCCCTCGCGCGGCAGCGTCGCGCCCGATCGTTCGCAGTCTCCTGACCGGCGCCTCCGCGTCGTCGAGGCTCCCGTGCGCCGTCGCCGGCCGAAGCTGCTGTACGGCGTGGTCGCGGTGCTCGGCGCGTTCGTCATCGCCGGTGCGCAGATGGTGCTGTCGATCATGACGACGCAGGGATCGTACGAGCTGTCGGCGCTCGCGCAGCAGCAGCGCGACCTCACGTACGAGAAGCAGATCCTCTACGACGACGTCGCCGGGCTGAGCTCGCCGCAGTATCTCGCTGCCAACGCGGCCGCTCTCGGCATGGTCATCGACGAATCGCCGTCGTACCTGCGCCTGAGCGACGGTGCCATTCTCGGCGCATCCGAGGTCGCGATGGGATCCTCGTCGATCGATGCGATCGGCCGCGGAGCGGTGCCCAACGCCCTGCTCACCGACACGCCGCTGGTCACCGTTCCCGACGCCACGATCGACGGATTGCCGGTGGAGGTCGCAGAGACGTCGACCGACGGGGGAGTCTCGAACACTCCGCCGCCGATCACCGACGGACTGCCCACCCCGAGCACACACTGAGTTCATGACGACCCGAAGCACGCGAAGCCCGCGCCGCCGCACGGTGGTGGCCCTCGCCGTCGTCCTCGCCGTCCTCGCCGGGTTCATCGTGCGTCTCGTCGACATCCAGGTCGTCAACGCCGGCGAGCACATCGGCGACTCGATGGACCGCGCCTTCGCCGGGAAGCAGGTGCTCCACGGCACCCGCGGTGAGATCGTCGATCAGAACGGCCAGACTCTGGCAGGCAGCATCCTGCGTTACGACTGCCAGCTGGATCCTCTTCTGATCAGGCAGATCGACACCCAGGTGCTCGAGGGGAAGTCCGACCAGCCGCTGTGGGAGGCAGTCTCCGTCGACGTCGCGGCGATCACCGGGCAGACGCCCGAAGAAGTGCGGGGGATCGTCGAAGCCGAGCTCGCCGAGCGTCCCGAATCGCAGTTCGTCTACCTGAAGAAGGGCGTGTCGACAGAGCAGTACCGCGCACTCGCCGACCTCGGCATCCCGTACATCGGCTGTCTGCAGCATCCGGCGCGCATGTATCCCGACGGTGCCGTCGCCGGGAACCTCGTGGGCTTCGTAGGTGCTGACGGTCCGCTCGAGAGCCTCGAGAAGTCGCAGAACGACTGCCTCGCGGCAACCGACGGGCAGCGTGTGTACCAGCGGGGGAAGGACGGCGTCGTGATCCCGGGCACCGAGCGCGAGACGCCCGCGAGCGACGGCGGAACGCTGCAGCTGACGATCAACCGCGACCTGCAGTGGTATCTGCAGCAGCTCATCGCCGAGCAGACGCAGAACATGGGCGCCCAGCAGGGCGCGATCCTCGTGTACGAGGTGAAGACGGGCAAGGTCCGCGCCGCCGCCGAGTACCCGACCGTCGATCCGAACGCGTTCGAGGCGACGCAGGCGGACTTCCGGACGAGCAGCATCTTCCTCGAGTGGTTCGAGCCCGGCTCGACCTTCAAGGCCCTCACGGCGGCGACCGTGATCGACGCCGGCGGTCAGAGCCCCGGCTCCACCGTCGTCGCGTCGGGTAAGGAGTCCTTCCCCAACGGCGCCACCGTGGTGGACTCGTTCCAGCACCCTGCGTACGAGTACACGCTGGCGGGCACCCTCATCGATTCGTCGAACGTGGGCATCTCGAAGTTCAGCGAGTCCGTGAGCCCGCAGACGCGCTACGACTACTTCCAGCGGTTCGGCATCGGACAGGGAACGGGCTCCGGCTATCCGGCGGAGCAGACCGGTCTGCTGAACCCGGTCGAGCAGTGGGGACCGCAGGGCACGTACAACACATCGTTCGGCCAGGCGGTCACGACGACGATGCCCGAGCTCGCCCGCGCGTACGGAGCGATCGTGAACGGAGGCGTCAAGATGCCGCTGTCGATCATCGAGTCGTGCACGCTGCCGGACGGCACGGTCGTCGAACCGGAGCTCGGCGACCCGGAGCAGGTGATCAGCGAGGGAACGTCGGCGCAGATGCGCGCCATGCTCGAGAACGTCTTCCTGCAGGCGCCGTACGCCGAGTCCGTCCAGATCCCCGGCTACCGGGTGGGAGGCAAGACGGGTACCGGTGAGAAGGCCGACCTCGTCAACGGCGGCTACAAGCAGGGCGTCTATTACACGACCATGGTGGGCTTCGCGCCCGCCGACGACCCCGAGTACGTCGTCGTCGTGACGCTCGACGAGCCGACGAAGGTAACATCGTCTGCGGCCAACGCGACCGCGTTCCAGAAGGCCATGACACAGGTGCTCAAGACCTACCGCGTCATGCCCTCGACGACGGCGCCGGAGCTGCTGCCCAAGTTCGGGTAGCCTCCTCACCGGCCGGAGACCCATGATCGCGCTCACCATCGCCCAACTCGCCCACGCCATCGGCGGCGAGATCCGCCCGACCGCGGGGGACACTCCCGAGACCGTCGTCTCGGGCCTCGTCGACACCGACTCGCGTCACATCGGCCGCGGCGACGTCTTCGTCGCCAAGCCAGGAGACGTCACCGACGGCCACCTGTTCGTCGATGCCGCCGCCTCGGCGGGCGCCGCTCTGGCGATCGTCGAACACCCGGTCGAGGCCGGGGTCACCCAGATCGTCGTGCCGGACGCGGTCGCCGCACTCGCCGACCTCGCGCGCGAGGTCGTGAAGCGGGCGAGGGATGCTGCCACCGTGCGCGGTGAGAGGTTCGATGTCGTGGGCATCACCGGCTCCAACGGCAAGACCACCACCAAGAACCTGCTCGCCCGAATCCTCGAGGGCGCGGGCGACACGATCGCCCCGAAGGCGTCGTTCAACAACGAGGTGGGGGCGCCGCTGACGATGCTGCGCGTCACCGAGCGCACCCGGTTCCTGGTGAGCGAGTTCGGCGCGAGCGCCCCCGGCGAGATCGCCCGGCTCGCGGGACTCGTCGAGCCCGATGTCGGCGTCGTGCTCATGGTGGGCATGGCACACGCGGGTGGCTTCGGCGGCATCGAGTCGACCTTTCACGCCAAGTCGGAGCTCGTGCGCGCCCTCCGCCACGGCGGCCTGGCGATCCTCAACGCCGACGACGCCCGCGTGGCCGCGATGGCGCCGATCGCCACCGAGAAGAACGCCGGAGTGCGTTGGTTCGGGCGCGGACCGGCGGCGACCGAGGTGCGAGCCGACGACGTCGTGGTGACGGCATCCGGAACGTCCTTCGTCGTCACTGCCGACGGCGAGTCGCTCCCGGTGCGCCTGCGTGTGCTCGGGGAACACCACGTCATGAACGCCCTCGCCGCGATCGCCGCGGCGACCGCCCTCGGAGTGAGTCTCGCTGATGCCGTCGCACGTCTGGAGACGGTCGAGATCGCCGAACGCTGGCGCATGCAGCCGCTCGGTTCCGACCGCGTGCGGATCATCAACGACGCCTACAACGCCAGCCCCGATTCCATGTCGGCGGCGCTGCGCACTCTCGCGCAGATCACCGGCCCCGGCGAGCGCACCGTCGCGGTGCTCGGGGCGATGAGCGAGCTGGGGGAGTACGCCGAGGAGGAGCACGACCGCGTCGGCCTCCTGGCCGTGCGCCTCGGCATCCAGCGCATCGTCGTCATCGGCTCGGACGCCCGCCGCATGTACCTCGAAGCGGTGGCTCAGGGGTCGTGGGACAACGAGGCGGTCTTCTTCGAGACTGCCGATGAGGCGTTCGACTACCTGCGCGGCGAACTGCGCGACGGCGACCGTGTGCTGGTCAAATCATCCAACTCCGCGGGGCTGCGGTTCCTCGGCGATCGTCTGGGAGAATCGTTCTCGTGAGATCACTCCTGACTGCGGCGGCGATCTCGCTGGCCTTCACGCTCTTCCTCACTCCGGTGTTCCTGAGGCTGTTCCGCAAGTGGGGCTGGGGCCAGGTCATCCGAACCCCCGAGAACGTCCACAACCCCAGCCACCAGGCAAAGCGGGGCACGCCGACGATGGGCGGGACGATCTTCATCGCCGGCACGATCGTCGGCTATCTCGTCGGCGCGTACACCGGCAACAATCCGCCCACCATCTCGGGCTGGCTCGTGCTGTGGATGATGGTCGGACTGGGCGCGGTCGGCTTCATCGACGACTACATGAAGGTGCGCAGCCAGCGCAGCCTCGGCCTCAGCGGCTGGCGCAAGATCGTCGGGCAGATCCTCGTGCTGGTGCCGTTCGGCATCGTCTCGCTCAACTTCCCGAACCAGTGGGGGCAGACTCCGGCGTCACCCTTCATCTCGGTGTTCCGCGACGTTCCGGCGCTGTCGTTCATGGCGCTCGGACTGATCGCCGGCTGGATCCTCTACCTGATCTGGGTCTCGATCATCGGCGTCGCGACGTCGAACTCGGTCAATCTCGGCGACGGGCTCGACGGACTCGCCGCGGGCTCGGGCATCTTCGTCACCGGCGCCTACAGCCTGATCGCGTTCTGGCAGTTCAACCAGGCCTGTTGGGGCGGCGAGGCGCTGTCGGCGTCCGCCCAGGCCGCCTGCTATCCCACGCGCGATCCGTTCGACTTGGCGATCGTCTCGGCGTCGTTCGTGGGCGCGCTCATCGGGTTCCTATGGTGGAACGCGCCCAAGGCGAAGGTGTTCATGGGTGATGTCGGCTCGATGGCGATCGGCGGCGTCATCGCCGCGATGGCGATCCTGACACGCACCGAGCTGCTGCTGATCCTCGTGGCGGGCGTCTACGTCATCGCGTCGGGATCGGTGATCCTGCAGCGTCTGTACTTCAAGATCACGCGCGGCAAGCGGCTGTTCCTCATGAGCCCGCTTCACCACCACCTCGAGATGCGCGGCTGGTCCGAGATCACCATCGTCGTGCGCATGTGGATCATCGCGGGCCTGCTCGCCGTATCGGGCATCGGATTCTTCTACGTCGAATGGCTCTCGCAGACATGACCTCAGACCGACTCGCCGGGCTCACGAGCTGGAACGCCGACTGGAGGGGCCTGCGCGTCGCGGTGCTGGGGCTGTCGGTCACCGGGTTCTCGGTCGCCGACACGCTCGCCGAACTGGGCGCGGATGTCTTCGTCTTCACCGAGCGGGCGGACGAGGAGTACGCGCGGCTGCTGCCCGTCATCGGCGCCCGGCTGTCGACCGGCCCGCTCGACGCGGTTCCCGCCGAGCTCGCCGAGTTCGCCCCCGAGGTCGTCGTGGCATCACCCGGGTTCGCGCCGCGGCATCCCGTCATCGCGTGGGCCCGTGAGTCGGGCATCGCGCTGTGGGGCGACATCGAGCTGGCGTGGCGCGTCCGCGACAAGGTCCTGCGCGCCGACGGGACTCCCGCCGACTGGATCCTGATCACCGGCACCAACGGCAAGACCACCACGACGCGGCTGACCGCGACGATGCTCGTCGCAGGCGGGCTGCGTGCCGCGCCCGTCGGAAACATCGGCACTCCCGTGCTCGACGCCGTGCGGGACCCCGCGGGTTTCGATGCGCTCGTGGTCGAGCTGTCGAGCCACCAGCTGTGGTACCTGGGGCTGCAGGACAGCCCCGATCCGGTCTCGCCGCACGCCGCCGTCTGCCTCAACCTCGCCGACGACCACCTCGAGTGGCACGGCTCGTTCGAGGAGTATCGCGACGCCAAGGCGCACGTGTACGACAACACACGCGTGGCGTGCGTCTACAACAAGGCGGATGCCGCCACCCGGCGCATGGTCGAGGACGCCGACGTCGTCGAGGGCGCACGTGCGATCGGCTTCGACCTCGGCGTGCCCGGTCCGAGCGATCTCGGCGTCGTCGACGGCATCCTCGTGGACCGTGCGTTCCTCGAGGATCGCCGCACGAGTGCTCTCGAGCTGACGACGGTCGCCGACCTGGCCGAGCGTGGCCTGGGCGCGCCGCACATCGCCGCCAACATCCTCGCCGCCGCCGCCCTCGCGCGGTCGCTCGACGTCGCGCCGTCCGCGATCCGCGAGGCGTTGCGCAGCTTCCGCCTCGACCCGCATCGCATCGAGGTCATCGCACGGCACGCGGGCATCACGTGGGTGGACGACTCGAAGGCGACCAACCCGCACGCTGCGGCGTCGTCGCTCGCCGCCTACCCCGGCGCCGTGTGGGTCGTCGGCGGACTGCTCAAGGGCGTCGACATCTCGGGCCTCGTCGCCGAGCGCGGATCGTCGGTGAAGGCGGCGGTCGTCATCGGTGCGGAGCGCGGCGCGGTGCTGGCAGCGTTCTCACGACACGCGCCCGCGGTACCGGTGTTCGAGGTCGAGGCCGATGAGACTGAAGGGGTCATGACGCGGGTCGTCGAACTGGCGGCGGGGGTGGCGCGTGACGGGGACGTGGTTCTGCTCGCTCCCGCCGCGGCATCCTTCGATCAGTTCGCGTCGTATGCGGATCGCGGCAAGAAGTTCGCGGCAGCGGTGAGGGAACGGATCGGGACGGGGGCTGAGGATGACGACGACGCAGACCCGACCGGCCCCGGCGACCGCGGCTGAGCCGTCCGCCAAGCGGGGCCTCGCGGCCCGCGTCTCGCTGGGGCGGGTCTTCGCCCCGGTGCCGAGCGAGTTCCTGCTGATCGCATCGACCACCCTGCTGCTGACGGTCTTCGGGCTCGTCATGGTGCTGTCGGCGACCTCCGCGACGGCCACCGCCCGCGGCGAGGCGCCGTGGGAGATCGTGCTCAAGCAGGGCCTCTTCGCGATCATCGGCATCCCGCTCATGCTGATCGCCAGCCGCTTTCCGCTGTCGTTCTGGAAGAAGATGGCGTGGCCGGCGCTCATCGGGGCTGTGGCCTTCCAGATGCTGGTGTTCACTCCGCTCGGGCACTCGAACGACGGAAACCGCAACTGGATCACCATCGCGGGATTCCAGGCGCAGCCGTCGGAGTTCCTCAAGATCGCACTCGCCCTGTGGGTGGCGTACGTGCTGTTCCGTAAGCAGACGCTGCTGCGCAAGTGGCAGCACGTGTTCATCCCGCTCGTGCCGGTCTCGATCCTCGCGATCGCGACGGTCCTCGCCGGTGACGACCTGGGCACGGCCATGATCCTCGGGCTGATCGTGCTCGGCGCGCTGTTCTTCTCGGGCGTGCGATTGCGGATCTTCATCCTCCCGGCGCTCGCTGCCGCCGCCGCGGTGGCATACCTGGCCGTCGCGAGCCCCGACCGCATGCGCCGGTTCATGAGCTTTCTGAACCCCAACTGCCTCGACGACTACTTCAACGACTGCTACCAGCCGCTGCACGGTATCTGGGGACTCGCGAGCGGCGGCATCTTCGGGCTGGGGCTGGGTAACTCGCGTGAGAAGTACGACTGGCTCCCGGCCGCCGCGAACGACTACATCTTCGCGATCGTGGGCGAGGAGCTCGGACTGATCGGCTGCGCCGTGGTGCTCGCCCTGTTCGCCCTGTTCGCGGTCGGCGCGTTCCACGTGATCCGCAAGACCGACGACCCGTTCGTGCGGATCGCCGCCGGCGGCATCACGGTATGGATCGTGGGCCAGGCTCTGATCAACATCGGCGTCGTCCTGCGCGTGTTCCCCGTGCTCGGTGTGCCCTTGCCGTTCATGTCGCAGGGCGGAACGTCGCTGCTGTCGGTGCTGCTCGCGTGCGGTGTGCTGCTCTCATTCGCCCGCACGCTGCCCGCATCTGTCGCGCGCCGCGAGGCCGCGATCGCGCAGGCCCGCGCCCGCCGCACACGCGCAGCCGGTTCGCGCGGCTGAGTCCCGGGATCCGGCTGAGTCCCGGCATCCGGCAGGGGCCGCGGCATCCGTCCCCTCCGGCACGGCGAGTGGACGTGCCCGTGGGAGAATCGTGCGGATGACGACCTACCTTCTGGCCGGCGGCGGCACCGCCGGGCACGTCAACCCGCTGCTGGCCGTCGCCGACGCCCTCCGCGCGCGGGAGCCCGACGCCGAAGTGCTCGTGCTCGGCACCCGGGAGGGACTCGAGTCGCGGCTCGTGCCCGAGCGCGGCTACGAACTGCTCTTCGTCGACAAGCTTCCGTTTCCGAGACGGCCGAACCGCGCGGCAGTCGCGTTCCCGGCGCGGTTCCGGCGGGCCGTCGCGCAGGTGCGCGAGTACATCGCCACCCGGCGGGTCGACGTCGTCGTCGGCTTCGGCGGCTATGCCTCCGCCCCCGCCTACGTCGCGGCGCGGCGCGCCCGCGTGCCGTTCGTCGTGCACGAGGCCAACGCCCGTCCAGGTCTTGCCAACGTGCTCGGTGCGCGCTGGGCGGCCGGTGCCGGCGTCGCGTTCGAGGGGACGCCGCTCAAGGGGTCCCGCGTCGTCGGCATGCCGCTCCGGCGCGAGATCGTCGACCTCGACCGTGGTGCTCTACGCCGCCAGGCCGCCGCCCATTTCGGCCTCGACGCGGCACGACCCGTGCTGCTCGTCTTCGGCGGATCGCTTGGTGCCCAGCGCCTGAATGAGGCGTTCGGCGACGGGTACGGCGGAGGGTGGCGGGACGTCATCGACGCCGGCTGGCAGCTGCTCCACGTCACGGGGGAGCGGTCCGATCTCGCCGACCCCGGCCACGACGGATACGCGGTGGTCCGGTACGTCGACCGGATGGATCTCGCGTTCGCCCTCGCGGACTTCATCGTCTCGCGTGCGGGCTCGGCGACCGTCAGCGAGATCAGCGCCCTCGGCATCCCCGCGATCTATGTCCCATACGCCGTCGGCAACGGCGAGCAGGCCCTCAACGCCGCGTCCGCCGTGCGTGCCGGGGCGGCGGTGCTGATCCCGGATGCCGGGTTCACAGGCGACCGCGTGCGGTCCGAAGTGGTGCCGCTGCTGGCCGATGAGACCCGGCGTGCCGCGATGGCCGCAGCCGCGGCATCCGTCGGCACCCGCAACGGCACCGAGAACGTCGTCGCGATGATCGACGAGGCGCTGGCGCCGTAGCGTCAGGCCGGCGCCGTGCCGCTGGTGCGCAGCGCCGCCGCCACGAGGGCGAGGGCTTCGTCGGTGTCGAGCCGCAGTGCGCGCACCTGCTCGGCGAACGCCGCCGCCGCGCGCTGGGCCTGCTGGTGGGCGGGGTCGCCGTGGAACGATACGAAGGTGCCGTTGCGTCCGCGGGTCTCGATGATCCCGGATGCCTCGAGCTCGCGATACGCACGGGCGACCGTGCCGGGCGCGACGCCGAGGTCTTCGGCCAGCCGCCGCACCGTGGGCAGCCGCTCGCCCGCGGCCAGTGCGCCCGAGGCGACCTCGTCCACCACCTGGGCACGCAGCTGCTCGAACGGGGGAACGTGGGACGAGGGATCGATGACCATCACACCTCATCCTCTCGACCCGACCTCAATGTGTCAATACAAACTGTCGCGCATCGTGCACCCAGCGCGCCGGGGGCCGAGGGGCCGGAGGCCAACTTAGGATTGGACGGTCATGATCAGACCCGACCTGAGCCTTCCCATCCCCGAGAACATCGAGGCCGCCCACTTCATCGGAATCGGCGGCTCCGGCATGTCGGGGCTGGCTCGCATGTTCCTCGAGCGCGGCATCCGCGTCTCGGGCTCCGACCGAGCCGACAGTCCCGGCCTGCGCGAGCTCGAGGCACTCGGCGCGACCGTGTACGTCGGCCATGACGCCGCGAATCTCGCCGACGACGTCGACACCGTCGTGCACACCGGCGCCATCTGGCCCGAGAATCCGGAGTTCCTGCTCGCGAAGGAGCGCGGGCTCCACGTGATCCACCGGTCGCAGGCCCTGTATTGGCTGATCGGCGGGCGGCGGCTCGTCTCGGTCGCGGGCGCCCACGGCAAGACCACGTCCACCGGCATGATCGTCACGGCCCTGCGCGACCTGGGCGCGGACCCGACCTTCGTCAACGGCGGTGTCATCTCCCAGCTCGGCGTCTCGAGTGCGAGCGGATCGGACGACCTGGTCGTCATCGAGGCCGACGAGTCCGACGGCACCTTCCTGCTCTACGACACGTCGATCGCTCTCGTCACGAACGTCGACCCCGACCATCTCGACCACTGGGGCTCCGCCGACGCGTTCTACGCGGCGTTCGCCCGCTTCGCGAACGAGGGGCGCGAGGCTGTCGTGATCTCGTCCGACGACCCGGGCGCGAAGATCGTCGCCTCGCAGCTGACCCACCCGCGCGTCATCACCTTCGGCGAGTCCGAGGACGCGACCGTGCGCGTGACCGACATCGTCACCGACGGTCCGGTCTCGTTCCGCCTCAGCTATGACGGCGCCACCGTCGAGGCTCGGCTGCCGGTTCCGGGAGCGCACAACGCGATCAACGCCGCCGGTGCCGTCGCCGTCCTGCTGACGCTCGGGCACGGGCTCGAACCTGCCGTGCGCGCCGTCGAGGGCTTCGCCGGCACGGTCCGCCGCTTCGAACTGCACGGGGTCGAGCGCGGCGTCGCCGTCTACGACGACTACGCGCATCACCCCACTGAGGTCGCCGCCGCCCTCGCCGCGGCGCGGACGGTGGTCGGCGACGGACGCATCATCGCCATCCAGCAGCCGCACACCTACTCGCGCACGCAGGAGATGTACCGCGAGTTCGCCCACGTGCTGGAGCAGTACGCGGATCACACGGTCATGCTCGACGTGTACGGGGCCCGTGAGGATCCAGTGCCTGGTGTCACCGGCGAGCTCGTCAGCGCCGCCTTCGCGGATCCGTCACACGTCCGCTTCGTCCCGGACTGGCAGCAGGCCGCCGACTACACCGCGACCGTCGCCCGCGAGGGGGACTACGTCATCACGCTCGGCTGCGGCAACGTCAACCTGATCATCCCGCAGGTGCTTCAGGCCCTCGGCCGCACGGCGCCGCCCACGAGCTCGGCAACGGGGGAGTAGCGCCGCATGCGCCGTCCGTCACCGCTGCCGCAACCGCCCGCGCGTGAGGAAGAGCAGACGGATGCCCCGACTCGCGGCCGTCGGGACGCCCGGCCTTCGCGCGACGAGTCGACGGCGGATGCTGCCGCCCCTGCGCATGCCTCCGACCCGGTCGCCGACCCTGCACGCCGCCCGGGCTCGGCTCCGCTCGGCGACGCCGGCGACGGCGAGACCGCACCCGTCATCCCGCTCGGGGGGCCTCTGCCGCTGCCCGGCGCCGAGCGCGAGCCCGTGGACGGCACCGCGGACGCACCCGCGAGCTACGTCGGATTCCGTGACGTCTGGCGCGCTTCGCGCGCACGACGGAAGGCGCTGCGCGCAGAGGTCCGTCGCTTCACCGTGCGCCAGCGGCGTCGCCGTGCGCTGTGGCTCGGCGCCGCGGCATCCGTCGTGATCCTTGCTTTGGCGACGATCGGCGCGGCCTACAGCCCGCTGTTCGCGGTGGAGCGCGTGGTCGTGGTCGGTGCCGAGCAGCTCGATGCTGCCGAGATCTCCGAGGCGCTCGTGGGTCAGGTCGGCACGCCGCTGCCCCTCGTGGACGAGAGCGCCGTGAAGGCGGAGCTCGTCGCGTTCCCTCTCGTGGAGTCGTACACGCTCGAGGCGCGCCCCCCGCATGACCTCGTGGTGCGAATCGTCGAGCGTACGCCGATCGGCCTGGTCGAGACGCGCGCCGGATACACCCTCGTCGACGCGGCCGGTGTCGCGCTCTCCACCTTGGCCCAGCCCAGTCCCGGCACGCCCGTGCTGTCGATCACCGGCGGCGTGGACTCCGACGCGTTCGCGGCCGCGGGCCAGGTGATGAGGTCGCTGCCAGAGGAGCTGCGTGTGCAGGTGACCGCGGTGTCGGCGACGACGCCCGACGACGTCACGCTCTCGCTCGGCGAGTCCAACGCACAGGTGGTGTGGGGGAGCGCCGAGGAATCGGCGACGAAGGCGCTCGTCCTGGCTCGGGCGATGATCTCGCGCCCGCCGGCGGGCGTCATCAGCTACGACGTCTCGTCACCTGACGCCATCGTCATCCGATGACCTCCGACGGTCCGGCAAGGTGCTGTTGACACCGGGTTGGCGCGACACGCCGTCCGGGTCCGGCCGCATGCGCGGCATCCGCATACTTTCGTCACAACAGGAATTGCATACCGGGCAATTCTTTCTACCTCTACTAGAGGTTGAAGGTTAGACAGGTCCAGGGCTACGGAGGCCGGCATGAGCCAGAACCAGAACTACCTCGCCGTCATCAAGGTGGTCGGTGTCGGCGGGGGCGGCGTGAACGCCGTCAACCGCATGATCGAGCTCGGCCTGCGCGGTGTCGAGTTCATCGCGATCAACACCGACGCCCAGGCGCTGCTGATGAGCGACGCCGACGTCAAGCTCGACGTCGGCCGCGAGCTGACGCGCGGACTTGGCGCAGGAGCCGATCCCGAAGTCGGCCGCCGCGCGGCCGAAGACCACGCGGAAGAGATCGAAGAGGCGCTGCGAGGTGCCGACATGGTCTTCGTCACCGCGGGCGAGGGCGGTGGAACCGGCACGGGCGGCGCGCCCGTCGTCGCGAAGATCGCGAAGTCGATCGGAGCACTCACGATCGGTGTCGTGACCAAGCCCTTCTCGTTCGAGGGCCGTCGGCGGCAGCAGCAGGCCGAGACCGGTGTGGGTCGACTGAAGGAAGAAGTCGACACCCTCATCGTCGTCCCGAACGACCGTCTGCTCGAGATCAGCGACCGTGGCATCTCGATGATCGAGGCGTTCGCCACGGCCGACCAGGTGCTCCTCGCCGGTGTGCAGGGCATCACCGACCTCATCACGACCCCGGGTCTGATCAACCTCGACTTCGCCGACGTCAAGTCGGTCATGCAAGGTGCGGGATCCGCGCTCATGGGGATCGGATCCGCGCGCGGCGCGGATCGTGCGATCAAAGCCGCCGAGCTCGCCGTGGAATCGCCCCTGCTGGAGGCGTCCATCGAAGGTGCGCACGGCGTGCTGCTGTCCATCCAGGGCGGGTCGAACCTCGGCATCTTCGAGATCAACGATGCCGCGCAGCTGGTCAAGGAAGCGGCGCACCCCGAGGCGAACATCATCTTCGGAACGGTCATCGACGACACCCTCGGCGATGAGGTGCGGGTGACGGTGATCGCCGCCGGCTTCGACGGCGGAGAGCCCCAGCAGCGCATCGAGCCGATCACGGCCTCGCGCGTGCAGACCGCGCCCGCTCTGCCGTCGACGACGGCCGACGACGCCGCGAAAGACCGCGAGGTCGAGCCGGTCGCTCCGGCCGTGCCGGTGTCGGTGGGCGCCATGTCCGAGACGTCGTACGACTCGGCGTTCGGTGACGACGACCTCGACATCCCCGACTTCCTGAAGTAAGCACGTCAGCCACATGGCCGATCTCGCCGCCCGCCTCGCCGAGGTCGACGAACGGATCGCGGATGCCGCACACGCGGCCGGTCGCGACCCGTCCGAGCTGACGCGCATCGTGGTGACGAAGTTCCACCCCGTCGCGCTCGTCGAGCAGCTGTACCGGCTCGGCGTGCGCGACATGGGGGAGAACCGCCAGCAGGAGCTCAGTCGCAAGTCGGCGGAGGCCGCGGCGCTGGACGGCCTGCGCTGGCACTTCATCGGGCAGGCGCAGACCAACAAGGCTCGCGCCATCCGGGCCGCGGCATCCGTCGTCCATTCCGTCGACCGGTCGCGGCTCGCCGACGCCCTGCACGCCGCCGCCGAGCCGGGCGAACCGGTGTTGGACGTGCTGCTGCAGGTGAATCTCACCGACGACGTGGGACGAGGCGGAGTGGCGCCGGGTGACCTCGAGCCACTCGCCGCGCACGTGGCCGCGCTCCCATCGTTGCGCGTGCGCGGAGTCATGGCGGTGGCGCCGCTCGACGAGCCGCCTGCGCCGGCGTTCGAGCGGCTGCGGGGCTGTGCTGAAACGGTGCGCCGGGTCGTTCCGGACGCCGACTGGATCTCAGCCGGAATGACCGCCGACTTCGCCGAGGCGATCGCGGCAGGCGCGACACACCTGCGGATCGGGTCGGCAATCACGGGCCCGCGGCCGGATCACGGTTAACCTCGGAACAGATGAGCACTACGGAGGATGCGATGTCGAACCCGCTCAAGAAGACCATGGTGTACCTGGGCCTCGCCGACGAGGAAGAGGTCTACGAGGAGCCCGCTCCCCAACCGCGCGGCCGCAAGCCGGAGCAGGTCGTCGACAAGCCCGCTGCCCCGGTGACGCCCATCCACCGGCCCACCGTGGTGCGTCAGCCCGCACCGCAGACGGTGAGTGAGATCCTCACGGTGCACCCGAAGCAGTATCGCGACGCACAGGTGATCGCCGAGAACTTCCGCGAGGGCATCCCCGTCATCATCAACCTCTCGCAGATGAGCGACGCAGATGCGCGCCGCCTGATCGACTTCGCCAGCGGGCTGTCGCTCGGACTCTACGGCCGCATCGAGCGCGTCACGAGCAAGGTGTTCCTGCTCTCGCCCGAGAACGTCGCAGTTTCGGGCGACGGAGGCGTCGCGCACGCCGATCCGGAATCCGTGCCCTTCGCGCAGCCGTAACCTGGCTACGTGGCTGTCGTCCAACTCATCGCATCGATTCTCAACCTCGCGCTGCTCCTGTATGTCTTCGTACTGCTCGCGCGGCTGATCCTCGACTGGATCCCGTTCTTCAACCGCGAGTGGCGCCCACGTGGCGCGGGGCTCGTCGCTGCCGAGATCATCTACACGCTCACCGACCCGCCGATCAAGCTCTTCCGGCGCTTCATACCGCCGCTGCGGGTCGGCGCCATCGCGATCGACTTCGGTTTCGCGCTGACGATGCTGCTGTGCTTCATCCTGCTCAGCGTCACGCGGGCCATCGCGGCCTGATCGGTCCGTCGTCGAGCTCTGCTCCTTCGACACTCTCTAACGCCACGACTATGCTTGCCTGATACCGCCGGCCGCCAGCCGGCGGCCCCGACATCGGCCAGCGACCAGACGCTCGAAAGAGGAATCACCATGGCATTGACCCCCGATGACGTCGTCACCAAGCAATTTCAGCACGTGCGTTTCAAGGAGGGCTTCGACCCGGACGAGGTCGACGACTTCCTCGACGAGATCGTGGTCGAATGGCGCAAGACGATCGCCGAGAACGAGGAGCTGAAGGCCAAGCTGGCGGCGTATGAGTCGGGTGCGACTCCCGCGCCGGCCGCCGAGCCTGCTCCGGCTCCGGTCATCGCCGAGGCGCCGGCGCCGGCGCCGGCTGCCACGACGGGTGCCACCGCTCCCGCCGCGAGCGCGGGCATCATCGAGCTGGCCCAGCGCCTGCACGACGAGCACGTGGCCGAGGGCATCGCCCAGCGCGACCAGCTGATCGCCGATGCCAAGGCCCAGGCCGCCTCGATCGTGTCCGAGGCCGAGACCCGTGGCCGCGAAGAGCTCTCGAAGCTCGAGCGTGAGCGCACGTCGCTCGAAGGCCGCATCTCCGAGCTGCGCAACTTCGAGCGTGACTACCGCGCACAGCTGCGCAGCTACATCGAGGGCAAGCTGCGCGACCTCGAGACGACCGCGACGACGTCCGGCCAGCAGCCGGTGTCGGCCATCGGCCTCTAGGCCTTGACAGGCCGACCTCCCCTTCGTCAGGCGGCGGCCGGCACCATCATCGCGATCCTCGCGGTGCTGGTGCTGGCCGCCGACCAGTTCGCGAAGCATCTCGCACTCCAGAACCTGCCCTATCAGGAACCGGTCCCGGTCCTGGGCGACTTCTTGAGCTTCTACCTCACCCGCAATCCCGGCGCCGCCTTCTCGCTCGGCGAGGGTGTCACGTGGATCTTCACGATCGCCTTGGCCGCCGTCGCCGGAGTGATCGTCTGGCTCGCCGCCACCCGGGTGAAGTCCCGTCTGTGGGCCGTGGCCCTCGGTCTGCTGCTGGGCGGCGTGCTGGGCAATCTCACCGATCGCCTGCTGCGCGAGCCCGGCTTCGCGGTCGGCCATGTCATCGACTTCATCAACACGCCGTGGATGTGGTTCTTCCCGGGCATGTCGCCGGCGATCTACAACATCGCCGACATCTTCATCGTCTCGATGATGATCGGGGTGGCGCTCCTGGTGCTCGTGGGTCTTCATCTCGACGGCACGCGGGAACGCCGCGCCGGCGCCGGCGACGGACCGACGCAGGCCACGGCCGACGACGCGACCGGGGCCGAGGCATCCGGTGCCGTCGCCGCGGAGCCTGCCTCACCGCCGTCCGATGCGGACGGCGGGACGACCGACGCGCCGAAGGCCTGACATGGAGTCGCGCAGCCTGCCCGTCCCCGACGGCCTCGACGGCGCGCGGGTCGACGCCGCGCTGGCGAAGATGCTGGGATTCTCACGCACCTTCGCGGCCGACGTCGCCGAGGCGGGCGGCGTGGTGATGGACGGGCGCACGCTGGCCAAGTCCGACAAGCTGCGCGGCGGCGCGTGGCTCGACGTCTCTTGGGCTCCGAAGGAGGAGCCGCGGATCGTGCCGGTCGCGGTACCGGATCTGGGCATCGTGTACGACGACGACGACATCGTCGTGGTCGACAAGCCCTCAGGGGTCGCGTCGCACCCGTCGCTCGGCTGGGAGGGCCCCACGGTGCTCGGAGCCCTCGCCGCCGCCGGCTATCGCATCGCGACGACGGGCGCTGCCGAGCGACAGGGCGTGGTGCACCGCCTCGACGTCGGAACGAGCGGGCTCATGGTGGTCGCCAAGTCGGAGCGCGCGTACACCGCACTCAAGCGGGCCTTCAAGGAGCGCGAAGTCGACAAGGTCTACCACACGGTCGTGCAGGGGCATCCGGATCCGCTGGCCGGCACCATCGACGCCCCCATCGGCCGCCATCCGAACCATTCCTGGAAGTTCGCCGTCGTCCCCGACGGCAAGGACTCGATCACGCACTACGAGACGCTCGAGGCGTTTCCCGGGGCATCGCTGCTCGAGATCCATCTCGAGACGGGCCGCACGCACCAGATCCGGGTGCACATGGCCGCGCACCGGCATCCGTGCGTCGGCGATCCGCTTTACGGGGCCGATCCGACCCTTTCGGCCAAGCTCGGGCTCACGCGTCAGTGGCTCCACGCGCACGAGCTGTCGTTCTCGCACCCGGCGACGGGGGAGTGGGTGACGTTCATCTCGCCCTACCCGGCCGACCTGGCGCACGCTCTCGAGGTGCTGCGGGGCGAGTGACCCACAGCGTCCGCGGGCGGCGCTCAGCGGCCGCCTTCGAACCGCGCGACGCCCTCCGGCGCCAGCGCGAACTCGATGCGACGGCGCATGTCTGGCAGTTCGAGATGCGGCAGAGCGCCGACGTCGTACCAGCCCACCTCGGTCATCTCACCGTCCGCGGGATGCGGCTCGCCCGACACCCACCCGCAGCGGAACACCAGGTCGAGGTAGTCGACCTGGTCGCCGTGCGGATAGACGACCCGGGGGAGCTGGTGCACCCATGCCAGCCGCTCCACGCGGCACACGACCCCCGCCTCCTCGAGCGTCTCTCGCGCCGCGGCGTCGGCCGGCTCCTCACCGGGGTCGACGATGCCCGTGATGGGAGTGACTGCGCCGTTGTCGCTGCGCCGCCCCAGGAGCACGCGATTCTCGTGCAAGACGATGGCCGTGACCCCGACCAGGGGGAGCGGGGCGGTGCCGATCTCACGGCGCAACTCGAGCACGAAATCCGGGGTCGGCATGCCCTCACCCTACGATGCTGGACGATGTCGGATGCCGCGGCCACACTGGGCGCATGGCGATCGAAGTGAGGCCGGCGACCGTGTTCGACGATGTCGCCACCGTGATCGGCCCCAAGAATCCCGAGTCGAGCGTCTGCTTCTGCCTGAGTTACCGCATCCCGTCGAAAGAGGCCAATGCGCTGCGGGGGCCTGAACGCGCTGACCGGGTGCGCCGGCTCATGGCGGAGGAGGAGCACCCGATCGGCGTGCTCGCCTACGACGGCGACGAGGTCGTCGGGTGGGCGGCTGTGGCGCCGCGCGCGCGAACGCACTTCGCGACGTTCCGCAAGATCCCATACATCGACGGTGCCGACGTGTGGTCGCTGTGGTGCTTCCGGGTACGGCCCGGGCATCGCAAGAAGGGGGTGATGCACTCGCTCATCGACGGCGCGGTCGCGTTCGCGCGCGACAACGGCGCCCCTGCGATCGAGGGCTACCCGGTCGACAACGGCGGTGCGAAGGTCGATCTCACGATGGCTTACGTCGGCACGCGCCGGCTGTTCGAGACGGCGGGTTTCGAAAAGGCGGCCGACACCACGTCGGTGCTGTCGGGCTTCCCGCGCGTGCTCATGCGGCGCAAGCTGCGGTGAGCGCCCTACCCTGAGACCGTGAACCAGCTGCTGCGCCGCCGCCTCGAGCTCGCCAACACGCTCTACCTCGACTTCGTCGGCACGGTGACGTCCGGGAACTTGGGATCTCACCTCGGCGATCTGCCCTCCGACACCGTGGGACATCAGCTGTGGTGCGTGCTGGGTGCTCGCGAGAGCTTTCCCCGCGCCGCACGTGCCGGCGACTGGCAGGGTTTCACCAGTCCCGTGACGAAAGAGCAGACGACGGATGCTGCAGCCCTGCGCGCCGCTTTCGTCCAGACCGCGGCCGATGTCGACGAATGGGTGACGGGCATCGCCGCGGACGACGACGACTCCTTGCGCTACGTCCTGGCACTCCTCGAGCACGAAACACAGCACCACGGGCAGCTCATCCGATACCTGTACGGCCTCGGCATCGAGCGCCCGCAGTCATGGCAGCGGCAGTACGCGCTCGACGAGGACTTCTGATCCGCGTGAACCGGCTGCGCGGCATCCGGCAATACTCGTTGTGAGTACAGACAGCGAGATCATCCGCCGGTCCGTCGATGTCCCCGCTGTCTTCGCGGAGCTCTTCGAACGGCACGCACGAGTGATCGGGGCGTTCGCTGCGCGGCGCGTGGGATCGGATGCGGCCGAGGATGTGCTGAGGGAGACGATGCTCGTCGCGTTTCGGCGTCGTCGCGACTTCGACGAGACGTGGGACTCGGCCAAGCCGTGGCTGCTCGGCATCGCGTCTCGCGTGATCAAGAAGCACCGCGCGGACGAGGCTCGACAGTGGCGTTCGTTCGAGGAATCCGCTTCTCGCGGCGACCATGTGCATGACGGTGAGATCGACGCGGCGGGCGATCGGGCGGATGCTTCGGCCGCCGTCCGCGGGCTGGCTCCGCGGATAGCCGCCCTGTCGACGCGCGACCGCGAGACTCTGCTGCTCTACGCGTGGGGCGACCTGACGTACGAGCAGATCGCAGTGGCGCTCGGTGTGCCCGTCGGCACGGTGCGGTCCCGGCTGAACCGCGTGCGGCGAAAGCTCGCACCACCGGGTTCGCACGCGTCTGTCCGGCTCACGTGGATCGCGAAGGAGGAGACCGATGGAGCTTATGGAACGAGTGCGTGAGATCGGGACGGGGGCGGCCCTCGACGAGGGCCGGCTCGACGCCGCACGCCACGCGCTGCTGCGTGAGATCGCGCGGGAGGAACGTCGGGATGTCGCTCCCGCGCGTCGACGGACCGCCCACTGGATCGGAGGATCGGCACTGGCCGGCGGACTCGCGGCCGGCGCGATGGTGATCGGCCTCGTCGCCGTGCCGGCCACCGCGCCGACCGCCGCCGCGGAGGTGCTGGAGAGGGCGGCCCTCGCCAGCATCCGGGCTGCCGAGACCGACGTGCCCGCCGGAAGCTACGTCCGGATCGGCACGGCCTTCACATGGGCGACCACCTATGACGAGCAGATGCCGGAGGGCGCCAGGTTCAACAACGCGTTCCGCGCGGACGCCGAGGCCGTCCTGCTGATCGAAGACGAGTCGACCATCTACGTGCCGGCCGATCCCGAGGGCGAGTGGATCCGCGAGCGGGTCCCGTATCGGATCGCGGAGGCGGTCGGGCCGGAAGCGGTTCAGGCGTCGGAGGTCTGGGTCCGCGAAATGGGACCGGCGACGGCCGGGCTGGCGGGTATCTCGCGCTACCCCGCAGGCATCGTCGAAGGCGGCCGTGACGGCGATGTCGTGACGTATCATCTGGACGGCCGCGAGACGTTCGCCGATATGCCGATCGAGGCTGAAGCGGTCGTGGCGTGGTTCGAGGAGCGCTACGGCGCCGAAGGCGAGGCCGACGGGATGGCGCACTTCTTCATCGAGACCATGGGCGACTTGATGTCGTTCAATCTCGCGCCGGCGCACGCTCGCGCCGGCATGCTGCGGGCATTCGCGTCCCTCCCCGGCGTCGAGGTCGTGGCGCGGGAGGGGGAGCAGACGACCTTGGCGTACGAGCAGGACTTCGACGCCGGCCCCGCCCGGGTCGAGTTCGTCCTCGATACCGACCGCGGCTACATCCTCCAGTCGACGCACTGGGGGATGGGCGAGTACGACGTGCCCGTCGCGTTCGCCGGCGTTCCGGACTGGCAGAGCCGCACCGTCTCCACCGTCTCGATCGTCGACGCGGCTCCCTGATCGCCGACGAGATCCGGATGCGACGGCGCTCGGTGGAGGCATCCGCTCGGCGCTGTCTGCACTCGCCGACACGGAATCGGATCCGCTGGGGCGGAGGCGGGAGGCCACCCGCCGTGAGCATCGAGCCGTGAGCGTCGATCTGTGCGGGCGTGTTGCGCTCGCCGTCCCCTCCTGCGGATCCGAGCGTGAGATTCGGATTGCACCATCACCTTCGACTGGAGAGTGAACCTCGACACTCACCTTCCACTCGAGGGTGAGGCGAGCTTCGCAGGCGGTCGCGGCGACACCCGTCCAGCCCGGCTGCGATGTCCTGGGCCTTACCTAGACTCGATCCGTGGCATCCGACTCCTTCGTTCACCTGCACGTGCACAGCGAGTACTCGATGCTCGACGGGGCGGCCCGCATCGGCCCGATGGTGCAAGAGGCGGTGCGCCTCGGGATGCCGGCGATCGCGGTCACCGACCACGGCAATACGTTCGCGGCCTACGAGTTCTACCGGACTGCGAAGGATGCCGGCATCAAGCCGATCATCGGCATCGAGGCCTACGTCACGCCCGGCACGCATCGATCCGACAAGGCGCGTGTTCGCTGGGGAACACCCGAGCAATCCGACGACGACGTGTCGGGTTCGGGCGCGTACACCCACATGACGCTCCTCTCCGAGACGACGGAGGGCATGCACAACCTCTTCCGGCTGTCGTCCAAGGCGAGCATCGAGGGGTACTACTTCAAGCCCCGTATGGACCGCGAGCTGCTGCAGAAGTACAGCAAGGGACTGATCGCCACGACGGGATGCCCCTCCGGTGAAGTGCAGACGCGGCTGCGACTCGGTCAGTACGACGCGGCGCGTGCCGCAGCGGCGGAGTTCCAGGACATCTTCGGCAAAGAGAACTACTTCGCCGAGATCATGGATCACGGCCTCTCGATCGAGCGCCGGGTCATGAGCGACCTGCTGCGGATCGCGAAGGACCTCGACATCCCCCTGGTCGGCACGAACGACCTCCACTACACGCACCAACACGACGCGAACAGCCATGCGGCGCTGCTCTGCGTTCAGTCGGGATCGACGCTGGACGATCCCAAGCGCTTCAAGTTCGACGGCGACGGCTACTACGTGAAGTCGCCGGCCGAGATGCGGCAGGTCTTCCGCGACCACCCCGAGGCGTGCGACAGCACCCTGCTGATCGCCGAGCGCTGCGAGGTCGAGTTCGACACGAGCGCCAACTACATGCCGCGCTTCCCGGTACCCGAGGGCGAGACCGAAGAGTCCTGGTTCATCAAGGAGGTCGAGAACGGGCTCAACGAGCGCTACCCGAACGGCATCTCCGACGAGGTGCGCAAGCAGGCGGAGTACGAGACCGGCGTCATCACGCAGATGGGGTTCCCCGGTTACTTCCTCGTGGTCGCCGACTTCATCAACTGGGCCAAGCGCAACGGCATCCGCGTCGGACCGGGCCGTGGTTCGGGCGCCGGCTCGATGGCCGCGTACGCGATGAAGATCACCGACCTCGACCCGCTGCAGCACGGTCTCATCTTCGAGCGATTCCTCAACCCCGATCGCGTCTCGATGCCCGACTTCGACGTCGACTTCGACGACCGCCGCCGCGGCGAGGTGATCCAGTACGTCACCGAGAAGTACGGCGACGAGCGCGTCGCGCAGATCGTGACCTACGGCACGATCAAGGCCAAGCAGGCACTCAAGGACGCCGGCCGCGTCCTCGGCTTCCCGTTCAGCATGGGGGAGCGGCTCACCAAGGCGATGCCGCCGGCCGTGATGGGCAAGGACATGCCGCTGGAGGGCATGTTCGACCCCCAGCATCCGCGCTTCAAAGAGGCATCCGAGTTCCGCACGCTGATCGAGACGGATGCCGAGGCCAAGACCGTCTTCGACACCGCGGTCGGCCTGGAGAACCTCAAGCGCCAGTGGGGCGTCCACGCCGCCGGCGTGATCATGTCCAGCGAACCGCTGATCGACATCATCCCGATCATGAAGCGGGAGCAGGACGGCCAGATCGTCACGCAGTTCGACTATCCGGCCTGCGAGTCCCTGGGCCTGATCAAGATGGACTTCCTGGGGCTTCGCAACCTCACGATCATCAACGACGCCCTCGACAACATCGAGGCAAACCGCGGCCACCCCCTCGTGCTCGAGGACCTCGCCCTCGACGACCAGGCCTCGTACGACCTGCTGACGCGCGGTGACACGCTCGGTGTGTTCCAGCTGGACGGCGGGCCGATGCGTTCGTTGCTGCGTCTGATGAAGCCCGACAACTTCGAAGACATCTCGGCCGTCATCGCGCTGTACCGCCCGGGCCCGATGGGTGCGAACTCGCACATCAACTACGCGCTGCGCAAGAACGGCCAACAGGAGATCACGCCCATCCACCCCGAGCTCGAGGAGCCGCTGAAGGACATCCTCGACACCAGCTACGGCCTGATCATCTATCAGGAGCAGGTCATGGCGATCGCCCAGCGAGTCGCCGGATTCAGCCTCGGCCAAGCAGACATCCTGCGTCGTGCGATGGGCAAGAAGAAGAAGTCCGAGCTCGACAAGCAGTACGAGGGCTTCCACCAGGGCATGGTCGACCGAGGCTTCGGCGAGGGCGCGATCACGGCGCTGTGGGACATCCTGCTCCCCTTCTCGGATTACGCCTTCAACAAGGCGCACTCGGCGGCGTACGGACTGGTCTCGTACTGGACGGCGTACCTGAAGGCCCACTACCCGGCCGAGTACATGGCCGCCCTGCTCACGAGCGTGGGCGACTCCAAAGACAAGATGGCGGTCTACCTCAACGAGTGCCGCCGCATGGGCATCAAGGTGCTGCCGCCCGACGTCGGCCAGTCGATCCGCTACTTCGCCGCCGTCGGCGAAGACATCCGCTTCGGCCTGGGCGCGGTGCGCAACGTCGGCACGAACGTCGTCGACGGGATCGTGGCCGCGCGCTCCGACGACGGGTTCACGAGCTTCCACGACTTCCTAGCAAAGGTGCCCGTCCATGTGGCCAACAAACGCACCGTCGAGTCGCTGATCAAGGCCGGCGCGTTCGACTCGCTCGGGTCGACGCGGCGCGCATTGATGGAGATACACGAGGACGCCACCGAGGCAGCGGTCCTCGACAAGCGGCGCGAGGCCAACGGCGAGGTCGGCTTCGACTTCGACTCGCTGTGGGCCGACGACGAGCCGCAGCAGGCGGCCAAGGTCCCCGAACGGCCCGAGTGGAACAAGAAGGACAAGCTCGCGTTCGAGCGCGAGATGCTGGGGCTGTACGTCTCCGACCACCCGCTCGCGGGCCTCGAGATCCCGCTGGCCAAGCATGCCTCGACGAGCATCCACGACCTGCTCGCGTCGGACGACGTCGGCGACGGTGACCAGGTCACGATCGCAGGCCTCGTCACGAGCGTCCAGCATCGCGTCGCCAAGCAGAGCGGCAACCCCTACGGAATGATCACGGTCGAGGACTTCGACGGCGAGATCACCGTCATGTTCATGGGCAAGACCTACACCGAGTTCGCCCCCATGCTCGTCGCCGATTCGATCCTCGTGGTGCGGGGGCGCGTGTCACGTCGCGACGACGGCATGAACCTCCACGCGCAGTCCGCCTTCAGCCCGGATCTCGGCACGATGGACGAGTCCGGCAGTCTGGTGCTCGTGATGCCGGAGCGTCGTGCCAGCGAGGCCGTGATCGGCGAGCTGCTGCAGATGCTGGAGCGGCATAAAGGTCAGACCGAGGTGACGATGAAGCTCCACAGCGGCTCCGTCGCCAAGGTGTTCGAAGTGCCGCATCCGGTGCGCATCACGCCCGATCTGTATGGCGAGCTGAAGGGCCTGCTCGGGCCGCAGTGTCTCGGCTGAGTCGACTTCGTGGAGCGATCCGGATACGCCGGAACGCACGTGGCGTCTCATCGCCGTCTCATACGGCGTGGGTAGGATCAGGACGACGCGGGCCTCGGAAGCCCGCCGGAAGGGATGATCGTGACTGAGGACCAGAGGGAACCGAACATCGAGACCGCGGATGCCGAGGAGGCGCCGCAGTACGGACTGGGGCCGTTCTCGATCCGCGAGGTCGCCCTGATGGGCACGTGGCTCGTCGCCTTCGTCGTCTCGTTCTTCCCGATCTACGGCGAGATCGGCCGCGGACCGTCGGTGTGGAGCAACGGCATCGACTGGGTGCTCACGATCGGCGTTCCCACAGCCGCCGTCTTCCTCATCGTGCTTCGGCGCCTCTCACCGCAGGGAATTCGGCGGGTGGGTTCGCTGGGCATCGACCAGTTCGCCTCCGTCGCGTTCTCGGTGTCGACGGTGCTGTGGCTCACGATGATCTGGAACTCGTTCATCACACTTGCCAACCAGCGCTTCTTCGCCGCGACGTGGGTCGTGTGGGTGGAGTTCTTCCTCATGCTCGCCGGCGTTCTGCTGACCGTCTTCGCACCCTTCATCGCGCCGTTCGCGCAGGACTTCAGCGGACGCCCCGAGGTCATCGCGCACCGCAGCGCGCGCCCCGTCCGCCCGGTGACGCCTCGCCCGGTTGCGCAGCCTCGTGCGGAAGCGGCGTCCGAGGGTGCGGCATACGGCGCCTACCCCGACTACGCACCGCCCGCGGCGCCCGCCGCTCCGGCTCCGTACGAAGCCGCCGCCGGTGACATCGACGCCGCGGCTCCCGCGGCGAGCGAGCCGCTGCGCGAAGAGTCCGTCGGGGCGGAGGCGACGCATGCGGACGCCACCGACTCAGCGCCCGCGGCAAGGTCGGCGACGGCCGAGACGACCGCCATCGATACCGAGGCCTGGGAGTCGGCGCAGGCGCCGACGTCAGCGACCGACGCGGACGCCGCTCCGGCCGCGCAGCCGCGTCACCAGGCCTTCTGGGCTCTCGTTCCCGAGGAGCGAGACGTCGTCGACGAGATCGGCATCCCGGTGTTCCGCATCGGACCGACCGCGTGGGCACTGGTCATCGAGGATCGCGGCGACGCCTTCGTCGTTCGTCACGAAGACGGCCGTATCGGCTATCTTCACGACGTCTCCGGGGTCACCCGCGGCTGAACGGCTGTCTTCCCGATCCGATGGCATCGCCGGCCGCGATACCGTAGACGGATGCTCCGGACGATCGATCTGCGTGGGCGCGAGCTGACGCACGCCGAACTGCTCGCGACTCTGCCGCGCGCCACCGCCGCGCGCGAAGAGGCCCTCGCCACTGCGGCGCGCATCGTCGATGACGTCGCCGCACGCGGGACCGAGGCACTGCGTGAGCAGGCCGAGCGCTTCGACGGCGTCACGGGTCACGATGTCCGGGTCCCCGCGGCCCACCTCGACGAGGCCCTCGATTCGCTGGATCCGGCCGTGAGGTCGGCGCTCGAGCAGGCGATCGAGCGGGTGCGCGAGGCCTCCGCGGCGCAGGTGCCCGCCCCTGCCGTGACCGAGCTCGGTCCCGGCGCCCGCGTGAGCCAGCGCTGGCAGCCGGTCCGTCGTGTTGGGCTCTACGTGCCTGGAGGCAAGGCTGTCTACCCATCGAGCGTCGTGATGAACGTGGTGCCCGCGCAGGTCGCGGGCGTCTCGGAGATCGCCCTCGCCTCGCCGCCGCAGCGCGAGTTCGGCGGACGCGTGCACCCGGTCATCCTCGGTGCCGCCCGCCTCCTCGGGGTCACTGAGGTGTACGCGATGGGAGGAGCGGGCGCCATCGGTGCCCTCGCCCACGGCGTCGCAGACCTGGACCTGGATCCCGTCGATGTCGTGACCGGTCCCGGCAACAACTTCGTCGCCGCCGCGAAGCGGGCGGTGGCAGGGCTGGTGGGGACGGACGCCGAAGCCGGCGCCACCGAGATCCTCATCGTCGCCGACGACAGCGCCGACGCCCGCCTCGTCGCGGCCGACCTGATCAGTCAGGCCGAGCATGACGAGCAGGCCTCGGCGGTGCTCGTCACCACTTCGGAGCGGCTCGCGGCAGCCGTGCTCGCCGAGATCGCTCCCCGGGCCGCAGCGACCCGCCACGCCGCGCGTGTGTCGGCGGCGCTCACGGGTCCGCAGTCCGCGATCGTGCTCGTCGACGATCTCGCAGCGGCCACGGACTTCAGCAACGCGTACGCTCCCGAGCACCTCGAGCTGCACCTCGAGAACCCGCGCCCGGACGACTTCGTGCACGCCGGCGCGATCTTCGTCGGCGACGCGACACCCGTGAGCCTCGGCGACTACCTCGCCGGCAGCAACCATGTCCTTCCGACCGGCGGGCAGGCGCGGTATTCGGCCGGCCTGTCGGCAGCGACGTTCCTGCGGCCGCAGCAGGTCATCGAGTACGACCGCGCCGCCCTCGCCGTCGTGCGCGATGCGATCGTGACCCTCGCCGAAGCCGAGGCGCTTCCCGCCCACGGCGAGGCCATCACGGCGCGGTTCGACGCGCCCGCCTCCGCCGCGGGCCAGACCGGGGGTCAGGCCGGCGCCACGGCGTAGGCTGTCTCTGCCATGCACTGTCCGTTCTGCCGCCACGCCGATTCGCGCGTGATCGATTCCCGCACCAGTGACGACGGCCTCAGCATCCGTCGCCGAAGGCAGTGCCCGCAGTGCGGCGGTCGCTTCACCACCGTCGAGACCGCGAGCCTGAACGTCATCAAGCGCTCCGGCGTGATCGAGCCGTTCAGCCGTGAGAAGGTCATGTCGGGCGTGCGCAAGGCCTGTCAGGGCCGTCCGGTCACCGAGGCCGATCTCGCCGTGCTCGCGCAGACCGTCGAGGAGAGCATCCGGCAGACGGGCGCGTCCCAGCTGGACGCGAACGAGATCGGACTGGCGATCCTCGGCCCGCTGCGCGACCTCGATGAAGTGGCGTACCTGCGGTTCGCCAGTGTCTACCAGGCATTCGACTCTCTCGAGGACTTCGAGGCGGCGATCGAGCAGCTGCGGGTCGACCACAGCCGGGCCCGAGTCGCCGATACCGCAGACGACACGGCCACGGTGGACTGACACACAGCAGGCGCACACGACCCAGCCGCCGCCGCATCCTGACGGTGCTGTGCGACCGGATAGCCTGGACGGGATGTATCCGCTCCTCTTCCGCACCGTGCTCTCGCGCATGGATCCCGAGTCGGCTCACCACGCGGCGATGGCGGTGATCCGGGTGCTGGGCGTCCCACCGTTCTCGTGGGCGGCGCGCGTACTCACCCGGCCGGCGCCCGAACTGGCGACATCGGTGCTGGGGCTTCGCTTCGAGTCGCCCTTCGGTGTGGCAGCCGGCTTCGACAAGGACGTGAAGGGCGCGGCCGGTCTCTTCGCGCTCGGCTTCGGCCACGTCGAGGTGGGCACCCTCACGGCGATCCCGCAGCCGGGCAACCCGCGGCCGCGCCTCTTCCGGCTGATCCCCGACCGCGCGGTGATCAATCGCATGGGCTTCAACAATCACGGAGCCGAGGCAGCTGCCGCGCGGCTGCGCCGGCTCCGGCGTCGTTCGCGTCGCGCGGTGCTCGGCGTCAACATCGGCAAGAGCCGCGTCGTCGACGTCGCAGAGGCGACCGCCGACTACGTGCGCAGCGCCTCGCTGCTCGCGCCGCTGGCCGACTACCTCGTGGTCAACGTCTCGTCGCCCAACACGCCGGGACTGCGAGGCTTGCAGGCAGTCGAGACTCTTCGCCCGCTGCTGCAAGCGGTGCGCGACGCCGCAGGCGCAACCCCGCTCCTGGTGAAGATCGCGCCCGACCTGGCGGACGACGAGGTCGAGGCGGTCGCACAGCTCGCCGTCGAACTCGGCCTCGCCGGCCTCATCGCGACCAACACGACGATCTCGCGCGAAGGTCTCGCGACCGATCCGGCGACCGTCGTGGCCGCCGGCGTGGGCGGACTGTCAGGAGCGCCGCTCAGGGCGCGCTCACTCGAGGTGCTCCGTCTCGTGCGTGCGGCGGTGCCCGCGGACTTCTGCGTCGTCTCGGTGGGCGGCGTCGAGACCGCCGCCGACGTGCAGGAGCGATTGGATGCGGGCGCCACCCTGGTGCAGGGGTACACCGCGTTCCTCTACCGCGGGCCGCTCTGGGCGCGTCAGATAAACCGAGGGCTCGCGAAGCGGAGCTGAGGCGCGGCCTCTGGCCGGCGGAGACCGGTCAGGCGGGCTTCTGGCCCCGCTTGACCTGCGGCTTCGGCAGGCGCAGGAACCGCATCTGCACCGTACGCATCGCCGCGTACCAGCCGAGGCCCTTCTCCAGCTTGCCCTCGCCGAACTTGCGCTTGACGGCGCGCTTGACGGCGATCGAGGTGATCACCATGTCGCCGATCACGAACAGGATGAAGATCCACAGCCCGATGAAGGCGTAGTACTGCACGGCGGGTGCCGGGATGAACGTCGCGAGGATGACCAGCACCATCGCGGGCATCACGGCCTCGCCGAGGTGCCAGCCGGCGTCGACCCAGTCGCGCACGAACTTGCGCTGTGCACCCTGGTCGCGCGCTGGGAGGTAACGCGGGTCGCCGGCGGCCATGCCGAGGCGGGCCTTCTCGCGCTGCGCGGCCAGATCGGCGCGGGCGCGGGCCTTGGCCTCCTTGGTGTCGGCGACGAGAGGGCGCTTGCGGGCGGCCTCCTGCTCCGAGCGCTTGGGGGTGGGTCGACCCTTCGTCGTGGCGCCGCCGACGGGTGCGCCGTTGAGAACGGTTCCCTCGGAGGGGGCCTCGTTCGGGGCGGATGCTGCGGGTGTCTTGGCCACGGGTGTTCCTTGGAGTCAGGAAATGGGGTGGCCTTAAGATTACCCGCATGACCTCTGAGCTCTCCCGACAGGATGCTGTGCGCGAAGCCGCGGCATCCGGCATCCCCTCCGCCATCGCCGATCTGGGCCGACTGGTGCGGATTCCGTCCGTCGCCTTCCCGGGCTTCGACCCGGCCGAGGTGCAGCGCAGCGCGGAGGCGGTCGCGGCTCTCGTGCGTGAGACCGGGCTCTTCGAGAGCGTCGAGATCCGCACGGCGGGGATCCCGGGCACGGGGGAGCAGGGCAACCCGGCAGTGCTGGCCACGCGGGCGGCGCGCAACGGGCGCCCGACGATCCTGCTCTACGCGCACCACGACGTGCAGCCCGTCGGCGACGAGGCGGTGTGGGAGTCGCCTCCCTTCGAGCCCACGGTGCGCGGCGGTCGCCTCTACGGGCGGGGCGCCGCAGATGACAAGGCCGGCATCATGGCGCACGTCGCCGCCCTGCGCGCCCTCAAGGAGGCCGTGGGCGACGACTTCGATCTGGGCGTCGCACTGTACTTCGAGGGTGAGGAGGAAGCGGGATCGCGCTCGTTCGCGCAGTTCCTCACCGACAACGCCGACGCGCTGCGCGCCGACGTGATCGTCGTGGCGGACTCGGGTAACTGGGACGACAAGACGCCGGCCCTCACCGTCTCGCTGCGCGGCAACACGCGGTTCACGATGCGCGTGAAGACGCTGGAGCACGCGTCGCACTCCGGCATGTTCGGGGGAGCGGTGCCTGACGCGATGATGGCGACGGTGAAGCTTCTGTCGACCCTGTGGGACGAAGACGGCGCGGTCGCCGTCGCGGGACTGACGGAGCGGGATGCCGAGACCCCGCCGTACAGCGAAGAGACCCTGCGTGATGAGGCCGGTCTTCCCGATGGCGTGTCGCCGGTCGGCCGAGGCACGATCCTCAGCCGCATCTGGAACAAGCCGTCGATCACGGTCACCGGGATCGACGCGCCGAGCGTCGTCAACGCCTCCAACACCCTCAGCCCCGAGATCTCCGTCGTGATCAGCGCGCGGATCGCGCCCGGCCAGACGGCCCGCGATGCGTACGCCGCCATCGAGGAGCATCTGCGCGCCCACGCGCCGTTCGGTGCTCAGCTGGAGTTCTCGGATCACGACTTCGGCGACGCGTTCCTGGTCGACACGTCCGGCTGGGCGGTCGAAGCAGCACGCGAGGCACTGCACGAGGGGTACGGCGTCGAGTCGGTCGACATCGGCGTCGGAGGTTCCATCCCGTTCATCGCGGATCTCGTGCGGGAATTCCCGGGTGCGCAGATCCTCGTGACAGGTGTCGAGGATCCCCACGCCAAGGCGCACAGCCCCAACGAGTCGCTGCATCTGGAGACGTTCCGAAACGCCGTGCTCTCGGAGGCGCTGCTGCTGGAGAAGCTCGACGCGCGCACGGCGGATGCATGAACACGCCGGGTTCGGAGCCGCCTCACGGTGGGCGCGCGTAGAATCGACGCATCCCGCTGCCCACACGGACCCATCATCCCGGGCGGCCCGTCCGGAGGAGTGCCATGACCGACACCGCACTGACGACTGACCAGACTCAGGCGCCCAGCCGTGAGCATGGTGTGCAGCTGACCGACGCCGCCGCGCTGAAGGTCAAGAACCTGCTCTCGCAGGAAGGACGCGACGACCTGCGACTGCGGGTGGCCGTCCAGCCCGGCGGGTGCAGCGGCCTGATCTACCAGCTGTACTTCGACGAGCGCCACCTCGACGGCGACAAGACCGTCGACTTCGACGGCGTCGAGGTGATCGTCGACGACATGAGCGTTCCGTACCTGGACGGGGCGATGATCGACTTCAAGGACACGATCTCGGAGCAGGGCTTCACGATCGACAACCCGAACGCCGCGGGCAGCTGCGCGTGCGGCGACAGCTTCCACTGACCGGCTGACGACGCGGGTACTTTTCCGGCGGGCCCGGGCGCTTCAAAAGGCGCCCGGGCCCGCCTTTTTCCATGCTGCGAGCAGGATTCAACCTGAGCGGTTGGCCTGAATCCACTGGGCGCTTGCCCTAGACTGGCCAGAGTCCTGTTCGCGATCCGGAAAGGTGCACCGTGCCTTCGAAACGCCGTATCCGCTGGGCCGTTCTCCCACTCGGGATCGCAACGGCTGCAGTCCTCGCCGGATGCACCCCGACGGAGTTGCACGGCTACCTTCCCGGCTTCATCGAGAGCGGCCAGCCCACCACCGACCGCACCGACATGGTCGCGGGCCTGTGGGTCAACTCGTGGATCGTGCTGCTCGTCGTCGGCGTCATCACGTGGGGCCTCATGGGCTGGGCGGCGATCGCGTACCGCCGCCGCAAGGGACAGCGCGGACTGCCGGTGCAGCTGCGGTACAACATGCCGATCGAGATCTTCTACACGATCGTGCCGCTGATCCTCGTTATCGGCTTCTTCGCCTTCACCGCGCGCGACCAGACGATCCTCGAGACGCAGTTCGAGGATCCTGATGTCGAGATCACCGCGATCGGCAAGCAGTGGTCGTGGGACTTCCAGTACGACGGCGAGACCGACGAGGACACCGTCTGGACGATGGGCGTCCAAGCTCAGACGGACGCGCAGGGCAACGTGATCAGCGAGCTGCCCACGCTCGTCCTCCCGGTCGACCAGAGCGTGAAGATCAAGCTGCAGTCGCGCGATGTCATCCACTCGTTCTGGATCATCGACTTCCTGTACAAGAAGGACATGTACATCGGGAAGGACAACTACTGGTCCTTCACGCCGACCCGGGAGGGCACGTACGCCGGCAAGTGCGCCGAGCTGTGCGGCGAGTACCACTCGATGATGCTGTTCAACGTCGAGGTCGTGAGCGCCGAAGAATACGAGGACTACCTCGAGACGCTCCGCGACGCCGACCAGACGGGCGACATCAACGACGCCTACGACCGTCTGCAGAACCAGCCGGGCACGGGTGGGACGCCTGAGGACGAAGAGGGAGACAACTGATCATGGCGACGACGCTTCCGCTCGAGGAGACGACGCAGGGTCGCCCGACCACCCTGCCGCCGCGTCAGGCCGCACTGCTCAGCGCCACGCGCGTGGAGCAGAAGGGCAACATCATCGTCAAGTGGATCACCTCCACGGACCACAAGACGATCGGCTACCTCTACCTCATCGCATCGGTGATCTTCTTCCTGCTGGGCGGAGTGATGGCGCTCATCATCCGCGCTGAGCTCTTCGAGCCCGGCATGCAGATCGTGCCGACGAAGGAGCAGTACAACCAGCTCTTCACGATGCACGGCACGATCATGCTGCTCATGTTCGCGACCCCGCTGTTCGCGGGTTTCGCGAACGCGATCCTGCCGCTGCAGATCGGCGCGCCCGACGTCGCCTTCCCGCGTCTGAACGCCTTCGCCTTCTGGCTGTTCCTGTTCGGCTCGACGATCGCCGTCGCCGGCTTCCTGACGCCCCAGGGTGCGGCCTCGTTCGGATGGTTCGCCTATCAGCCGCTGGCCGGAGCGACCTTCTCACCCGGTGCCGGAGGCAACCTCTGGATGCTCGGTCTCGGTATGAGCGGCTTCGGCACCATCCTCGGTGCCGTGAACTTCATCACGACCATCATCACGATGCGCGCACCCGGCATGACCATGTGGCGCATGCCGATCTTCTCGTGGAACACGCTGGTCACCAGCATCCTGATCTTGATGGCGTTCCCCGTGCTCGCCGCGGCGATCCTGGCGGCCGCCGCCGACCGCGTTCTCGGCGCCCACATCTACGACCCCGCCAACGGCGGTGTGCTGCTGTGGCAGCACCTGTTCTGGTTCTTCGGGCACCCTGAGGTGTACATCATCGCGCTGCCGTTCTTCGGCATCGTGTCGGAGATCTTCCCGGTGTTCAGCCGTAAGCCGATCTTCGGATACAAGACGCTCGTCTACGCGACCATCGCGATCGCGGCTCTGTCGGTCGCCGTGTGGGCTCACCACATGTACGTCACAGGCGCCGTGCTGCTGCCGTTCTTCGCGCTCATGACGATGCTGATCGCGGTGCCGACGGGTGTGAAGATCTTCAACTGGATCGGCACCATGTGGCGCGGTTCGGTGACGTTCGAAACGCCCATGGTGTTCGCCCTCGGCTTCCTGGTGTCGTTCGTCTTCGGTGGGCTCACCGGCGTGATCCTGGCTTCGCCGCCGCTGGACTTCCACCTGTCGGACTCCTACTTCGTCGTGGCGCACTTCCACTACGTGGTGTTCGGAACGGTCGTCTTCGCGATGTTCGCCGGCTTCTACTTCTGGTGGCCGAAGTGGACCGGCAAGATGCTCAACGAGCGGCTCGGGTACGTCCACTTCTGGATGCTGTTCATCGGCTTCCACATGACCTTCCTCATCCAGCACTGGCTCGGCGTGGACGGCATGGTCCGCCGCTACGCGGATTACTCGGCCGCCGACGGCTGGACCTGGCAGAACCAGGTGTCGACGATCGGCGCGATGCTGCTCGGCGCCTCGATGATCCCGTTCCTGTTCAATGTGTGGATCACCGCGCGCAAGGCACCAAGGGTGACCGTGAACGACCCGTGGGGCTACGGTGCGTCGCTGGAATGGGCGACCTCCTGCCCGCCGCCGCGCCACAACTTCACGTCGATCCCGCGCATCCGCAGTGAGCGCCCCGCGTTCGACCTGAACCACCCCGAAGCCGGCATTCCCGTCGGCGTCGGACCGGCGAAGGACGCGCCCGAAGCCCCGGTTGCCGACCTCGCCGAGGGAGAGGTGAAGTAAGTGCGCACCAACGCCGGACTGTGGTGGCTCCTCGCCGCCTTCTTCTTCGTGGTCTTCGTCTTGTACACCGGATGGAACCTCATCTCGCACTGGGACACCAACGCCACCGGCGGTCAGTCCTACTGGGAGACCGTGACGCTCTCGATCGAATGGGTCGGCAGTGTCGCACTGCTGTTCACCGCCTTCATGGGCGCCCTGATCGCGTTCTACATCGGCAAGGTGCACAAAGCGCAGGGCGGCGAGCTTCCCGAAGACGTCCTCACGGCCGACATCGACGACGGCGACCCCGAGCTCGGTGAGTTCAGCCCGTGGTCGTGGTGGCCCATCGTCCTCGCGTTCTCGGCGGCCCTCGCGATGATCGGGCTCGCGGTCGGGACGTGGCTCATGCCGATCGGCCTGGCGGTGTTCGTCGTCGCGATCGTCGGCTGGGTGTACGAGTACTACCGCGGCTACTTCGCACGCTGACCTGGCTCGAATCTGATCTCTCGGTCGTGCCGATTCACCGACGTGAGGCTCCATCCATGATGGAGCCTCACGTCGTCCTGCTGTCGGCTGCCGTCTCGGACGTCGGCGCGCACCGCCTGGTCAACCAGGACGCGGCCTTCACCGCGTCGTGGGGCGTCGCCGTCGCGGACGGCGTCGGCGGGGGACCGGCAGGTGACCTCGCGTCGGCGGCCTTCGTGCACAGGCTGGCTGCCGGACGCCCGACGGGCCTCGAGACGGAGCAGTTGGCGGCGAGCGTGCGTGCCGCGAACTGGGATCTGCGTGCGCACGTCGAGCGGGATCCGTCACTGTCGGGGATGGCCACGACTTTCACCGGACTGTTCGTCTCAGGAGCAGGAGCGCTGTTGCTCGCGCACACCGGCGACTCGCGCGCCTACCGGCTGCGGGATGGCGTGCTGACTCGGCAGACCCGAGACGACTCCCTGGTTCAGGCTCTGGTCGACCGGGGGATCGTGGCAGAGGAGGATGCGGCATCCCATCCTCGCCGGAACGTGATCACCGCATCGCTGAGCGGTGCCGAGCGCGATGAGCCCGCGATCGTGGAGCTCGAGCCGCGATCGGGCGACCGCTGGCTGCTGTGCAGCGACGGACTGTCTGACTACGTGCCGGATGCCGAGATCCTGACGCTTGTGGCGGCTCACGCTCGCCCGGAGGATGCCGCGCGTGCCTGCGTCGATCGCGCGCTGGAAGCCGGCACGTTCGACAACGTCACCGTGGTCATCGCCGACGTCATTCCGGGGCAGCTCGCCGAGGGCATCTCGGCTGAGCCCGCCTTCTACGGGGCGGCGACGGATCGATTCATGGAGGGGCTCGAATCCGCCTGAGCGGCGCTCAGACGGCTGCTGGCGCGCGTACGACCATCACCTGGGAGTCGAACACCCGGGGGAGGGCGCCGCCGTCGTTCTCGGTCGGCTGGCCTTCGCGGACCCAGTACTCGTAGCCGCCGATCATCTCCCTGACGGCATACCCCAGCTTTGCGAACTCCAGAGCGCCCTTGGCGCCGGCGTTGCAGCCCGGACTCCAGCAGTACACCACGACGGGCGTGGCGCGATCGATCTCAGAAGCAGCGCGATCCACGATCTCGCGGTACGGCATATGGACAGCGCCCGGGATGCGCCCCTGTGCCCACGCCTCGTCGCTGCGCACGTCGACGATCACGAACTCCTCCCCGGCCTTCTGCGCCGCATACACGTCCGAGGCATCCGTCTCGAGGGCGAGTTTCGTGGAGAAGTACGTCAGCGCATCAGTCATGTCTTCACCCTATGGAGGACCATCGCCGTGCTCGGCGGCCGTCGCCGACATCGGTCGGCGGAATCCTGCCGTTTGTGGACGGCTCCGCGCTCCGGGAACAAGCGATGCCCGGCACGACCGATGAGGGTCGTGCCGGGCATCCGGCTCGTTCGCGGTGCGTCCTATTCTCCGGACTCCTTGTCGCGGTTGCGCGGCGACGTGGTGCCGGGCCCCGCTTCGGGGACGATCACGTTCGAGGGGCGCACGGCCGTCTCGGAGTTGCGGCCGTCGTCGATCGGGGTGTGAGGAGCATCCGGGACACCGGCGCGCTCGTGTGCGCCCTGCAGCTCGGCGTCCTCCTCCGCGGCGATGTGATCGAGCGAGTGGTGCTGGTGTGCCAGCGCCGCGTCGAGTTCGCCCTGGGTGACAGGGGAGAGGCGGTCTTCGAAGAACCACCGCGAGATCGACGCGCGCAGGTTCTCATGCCACGGGATGCGTCCCTTGGCGTTGGGCCGTACGACGAGGGGCTCGTAGATCTCGTGGTCGACCAGCTTGTAACGGTCGTATTCGTCGACGGGCTGGTGGACCTCGATGTACTCGCCGCCGGGGAGTCGGACGATACGGCCCGACTCGTAGCCGTGCAGAGCGATCTCGCGGTCCTTCTTCTGCAGTGCGAGACAGATCCGCTTGGTGACGAAGTACGCGATGATCGGTCCGACGATCAGCAGCGCCTGGAGGGTGTGGATGACGCCCTCCATCGTGAGCCAGAAGTGGGTCGCGATGATGTCGGACGATGCCGCAGCCCACATGACCGCATACAGGGTGACGCCGGCGGCACCGATCGCGGTGCGGGTCGCGGCGTTGCGCGGGCGCTGGGCGATGTGGTGCTCGCGCTTGTCGCCGGTGACCCACGCCTCGATGAAGGGGTAGATCAGCACGAGGACGAGGAAGACGCCGATCACGCCGAGCGGCACGAGGATGTTGAACGACCACGTGCGGTCCAGGAACACGAACTCCCAGCCCGGCGGGATGAGGCGGAGCATGCCGTCGGCGAAGCCGATGTACCAATCCGGCTGCGTACCGGCCGACACCGGCGACGGGTCGTAGGGGCCGTAGTTCCAGATCGGGTTGATCGTGAACAGCGACGCGATCAGCACGATCACACCGAACGTGATGAAGAGGAAGCCGCCCATCTTGGACATGTAGACCGGCATCATCGGGTAGCCCACGACGTTGCTGTTCGAGCGTGCCGGGCCCGCGAACTGCGTGTGCTTGTTGATGACCATGAGCATCAGGTGCAGCACGAGCAGGGCGACGAGGATGGCGGGCAGCAGCAGGATGTGCAGCGTGTAGAGGCGTCCCACGATCGCCGTGCCCGGGAACTCGCCGCCGAACAGCAGGAACGAGGTCCAGGTGCCGATCAGCGGGATGCCCTTGACCATGCCGTCGATGATGCGCAGGCCGTTGCCCGAGAGGACGTCGTCCGGCAGCGAGTAGCCGGTGAATCCTTCCGCCATCGCCAGGACGAACAGGATGAAGCCGATCACCCAGTTGAGTTCGCGAGGCTTGCGGAACGCGCCGGTGAAGAAGATGCGGAGCATGTGCACGCCGATGCCGGCGACGAACACGAGTGCAGCCCAGTGGTGGATCTGACGGACCAGAAGGCCACCGCGGATGTCGAACGAGATCTCGAGGGTCGAGGCCATCGCGGCGGACATCTCGATGCCGCGCATCGGCAGGAAGGCGCCGGTGTAGTGGGTCTCGACCATCGACGCCTGGAAGAAGAACGTCAGGAACGTGCCCGACAGGAGCACGACGACGAAGCTCCACAGGGCGATCTCACCCAGCATGAACGACCAGTGGTCGGGGAAGATCTTGCGGCCGAGCTCCTTGACGAAGCCGGAGAGACTGGTGCGCTCGTCGATGTAGTTGGCGGTGGCGCCGATGAAGCGGCCGCCCAGCGGCTTGTCACGTGCCGGGAGCGGCCCGTCGGAGACGGCCGGCTCCCGAGTGACGTTCTCGGTGGGGTGAGTGGCGGTACTCAATGACGCTCCCAGAAGCTCGGGCCGACGGGTTCGGTGAAGTCGCTGCGCGCGACGAGGTAGCCCTCGTCATCGACGGTGATGGGCAGCTGCGGCAGCGGGCGGGCGGCCGGTCCGAAGATGACCTTCGCGTGGTCGGTCACATCGAACTGCGACTGGTGGCAGGGACACAGCAGGTGATGGGTCTGCTGCTCGTACAGCGCGACCGGGCAGCCGACGTGCGTGCACACCTTGGAGTACGCGACGATGCCGTTGTACGACCACTCCTTCCGCTGCTCCGACTCGGTGAGCTGCTCCGGGAGCAGGCGCACCAGCAGGACGATGGCCTTGGCCTTCTCTTCGAGGTAGCCGTCGTGGTGCGAGAGTGCCGCAAGCTCCTCAGGGATCACGTGCACGGCCGAGCCGAGAGTGAGGTCGGCGGCGCGGATGGGCTCGCCGCTCGGGTCGTGCGCCAGACGCATGCCCTCCTTCCACATCGTGTGCTCGAGGAGTGCGACCGGATCGCCGGCGTTCGGGTGCTCGGGGGAGCTGAACGGCGCCAGGCCTCGGAACAGCACGATGCCGGGCGCGATCGAGGCCACCAGAGCCGCGATCATCGAGTTGCGGATCAGCACGCGGCGACCGAAGCCGGACTCGGCGTCGGCGTCGGCGAACGCCTTGATGGCGGCCTCGCGGGTCGAGTCGCGCCCGCGCGTCGCGTGGCGGGGCTCGATGAACTCCTTGTCGGAGACGATCGCCTTGGACCAGTGGATCGCGGCGATGCCGATCGCGAGCAGCGCGAGTGCGATGCCCAGGCCGATGAAGAGGTTGTTGTGGCGGATGTCGATGATCCGGCCGCTCTCGATCGGGAACAGCATGTACGCCGCGATGGCCCAGATGCTGCCGGCGATCGACAGGTAGAAGAGGGTGTAGACGGTGCGGACCGCGCGCTTCATGGCGGCGGGGTCCTTGTCGGTCATCCGCTCGCGGTGCGGCGGGAGCTCCGGATTGCGCACCGGGTCGTTCACCGCGACGGCGAGCCCGGGGGAGGGCTTCCAGGAAGCCCTCTCGTGCTCGAGCGGGTCGTCCTCGTGTGCCATGCTGCTCCTCGTCAGTGTTGCGTGTTCGTTCGTGATCAGTTGGACTTCGCCGTGATCCACACGGTCAGTGCGATCAGCGAACCGATCCCGAAGATCCAGATGAAGAGGCCCTCGGACACGGGGCCCAGCGAGCCGAGCGAGAACCCACCCGCCGATTGGTTGTCCTGCAGGTAGAGCAGGTAGGTGATGACGTCGCGCTTCTCTTCGGTCGTCAGCGTCATGTCGTTGAAGACCGGCATGTTCTGGGGACCCGTGACCATCGCCGCGTACATGTTGAGCGGAGTCGTCTCGTGAAGCGCCGGGGCGTACTTGCCTTCGGTCAGCGCACCGCCGGCGCCGGCCACGTTATGGCACATGGCGCAGTTGATGCGGAACAGCTCGCCGCCCTCGGCAGCGCTGCCCTCGCCGTCCAGGACTTCCTCGTCGGGGAACGTGGGACCGGGAGCGATCGACTGGATGTACTCGCCGATCGCGGCGATCTGCTCGTCCGTGAACTGGGCGGGCTTCTGCGGCGCCTGCGGACCCTGCATCTGCAGCGGCATGCGGCCGGTGCTCATCTGGAAGTGGACGGCGAGCTCGCCGACGCCGTAGAGGGACGGGCCGTCCTCCGTGCCCTGGACGTCGAGTCCGTGGCAGGTCGCGCAGTTCGCCTGGAACAGGCGCTCACCGTCCTCGACGGTGAGCGCCGAGTCGACGCTGGTCTCCGGCGTGGTGGCCGCCATCGCGGCGGAGGCACCGGCGTAGACGCCGCCGGTGATCAGCAGCCCGAGGCCGATGAGCGCGGCGGTGGCCCAGGGCCCCCGGCGTCCTTTCGAGCGGCGCGTGGTCTCTCGTGCCATGTCGGTGAATCAGCTCCGCTCTTACTTCAGGAAATAGATGACGGCGAACAGGGCGATCCAGACGACGTCGACGAAGTGCCAGTAGTACGACACGACGATCGAGGACGTCATCTCCTTGCGCCCGAAGTTCTTGACGGCGTAGGCGCGTCCGATCACCAGCAGGAAGGCGATGAGACCACCGGTGACGTGCAGGGCGTGGAAGCCCGTCGTCAGGTAGAAGGCCGAGGCGTACGCGTTCGCGCTGATGGGCAGGCCCTCGGCGACCAGCTGCGCATACTCCCACACCTGGCCCGAGACGAAGATCGCGCCCAGCGCGAAGGTCAGCCAGAACCACTCGACCATGCCCCAGCGCTGCCAGAACGAGTTCGACTTCACCGTGTAGGGCTGGAACCGCTCGGCTGCGAACACGCCCATCTGGCACGTGACCGACGAGAGCACCAGGACGATGGTGTTCACGAGGGCGTACGGGACGTTCAGCAGCTGCGTGCTCTCGGCCCACAGATCGGGGGAGGTGCTGCGAAGAGTGAAGTAGATCGCGAAGAGGCCTGCGAAGAACATCACCTCGCTGCCGAGCCACACGATGGTGCCGACAGCGACCGGATCCGGCCGCTTGACGGACCGCATGGCCTGGGAGTAGGTCGCTGTGGAGGTCGTCACACACCCCATTATGGCCGATGCGACGCCGCGATTTTCGCATCGGAGGGCAGTATTTGCCCCCTCCGGAACTTAGGGCGCCCTAAGAGAACACCGCGAGTCGGCCGTGAACGTGCGGTGAACACGCCGGATCGGACCGAGTGCGACGCAGTGTCACGGACGCATTGCGATCTCGCGGCCCCGCTAGGCTTCTCGGTTATGGCGGAGCTCTACACCTGGCCCGGGATCCTGACGGCGCTGCTCGAGAGGCGCGACCTGAGCGTTTCGGAGTCGACGTGGGCGATGCGCCAGATCATGTCAGGCGCTGCGACACCGTCGCAGCTGTCGGGGTTCCTGCTCGCGCTGCGGGCGAAGGGCGAGACCGTCGACGAGATCGTCGGCTTCCGCGACGCGATCCTCGAGGCCGCGCTGCCCCTGCCGGTGGATGCCGCTGTGCTCGACATCGTCGGCACCGGCGGCGACCGCTTCGGCACCGTGAACGTCTCGACGATGGCGGCGCTGGTGGCGGCGGCATCCGGTGTCCCCGTCGTCAAGCACGGCAACAAGGCCGCGAGCTCCGCGTCCGGCTCGTCGGACGTGCTCGGCGCACTCGGAGTCGACCTCACGCTCTCGCCCGAGGCCGTCGCCGAGACCCTGTCGCGAGCGGGGATCACGTTCGCCTTCGCCACGGCGTTCCACCCCGGATTCCGGCACGCGGGCCCCTCGCGCAGCGAACTGGGCGTGCCGACGGTGTTCAACTTCCTCGGTCCGCTGTGCAACCCCGCGCGCGCCGAGGCGAACGCGGTGGGCGTCGCCCACCTGGATCGCGTGCCACTGATCACCGGCGTCTTCCGCACGCGGGGCGCGACCGCCCTGGTCTTCCGCGGCGACGACGGGCTGGACGAACTCACCACGACCGGGCACAGCCGTCTGTGGGAGGTCAGCCGGGGAGACGTGCACGAGCACGACCTCGATCCGCGCGACCTCGGGATCCCGCTCGCCGAGATCGACGATCTGCTGGGCGGCGACCCCGCGCACAATGCCGCCGTCGTCCGGCGCGTGCTGCAGGGCGAGCAGGGTGCCGTCCGCGACATCGTGCTGCTCAATGCCGCCGCCGGCATCGTCGCCTATCGCTTGTTCCGTGACGCGACCGAGGTGCAGAGGCCCATCCTCGAGCGGCTCGCCGAGGCGCGCGACGAGGCTGCCGCCGCCATCGACGACGGCGCGGCGGCGGCGACACTCGACCGCTGGGTCGCGACCACGCGCGAACTCGCCGGCTGAACGTCGGGCTCCGCCCACGGCGGTCTTCCACGCCGTCCCCTGCTCCCGCTAGCGTGAGGCGGGGGACAGCCACCGTCAGGAGGACGCGATGACCGATCAGACCGCCGCCGTCGTGGAAGGATCCGTCGAGCCACCCGCACGTTCGCTCGGCGGAGTCAAAGTCGTCGGGATCCTCGGGATCCTCGCGGGCATCGTGCTGATCGTCGTCGGCATCGTGGTCTGGATCATGGTGTCCTCGCAGCTTCAGGCCGAGCGCATCACGATCCCGGACGACGCGATGGCGTTCCAGGGGCAGACCGTCGCGGGGCCGTTCACCGCGTTCGTGCAGGCCGACATCATCCAGCACCACGCCCTGGAGGCGTCCGAAGGCAAGACGTACGCCGAGCTGCCCCAGGACGACCCGCTGCGCGCCACCATGATGAACGCTTCGTTCCTGCGCGCATCGCTGTTCACCTCGGTGGTGTCGTTCGGAGTCGCCGCCTTCGCCATCGGAATCGGCATCCTGTCCATCATGTTCGGCTGGGCGCTGCACCGGCTGGCCGGTGCGCCGGTCGTCGTGAAGCCGGCGCGAGTCGTCTGACGTGGCACGCATCCCCGAGCCGGAGGGCGAGTGAATCCCCACGACGCGCTCACCGAGATCGCGACGCTCCTCGAGCGAGAGCGGTCGTCCCGGTACAAGTCCAAGGCTTTCCGTGCGGCGGCCGACGCCATCGCGGGACTGACCGATTCCGAGTTGCGCGATTCCGCGTCGCTGCGCCGGCGCAAAGGCGTGGGCGACTCGACCTTCGCCGTGATCCAGGAGGCGCTGGCCGGAGGCGTGCCGGCGTACCTGGCCGACCTGCGCGAGCGCGCGGGCGTCCAGCGGGCGTCCACGCTGCGGGGGCTGCTGCGCGGCGACCTGCACTCGCACAGCGACTGGTCGGACGGCCTCACGTCGATCGACCTGATGGTCGAGGCCGCACGCGCCCTCGGGCACGAGTATCTGGCGCTCACCGACCACTCGCCTCGACTGCGGGTCGCGAACGGGCTCTCTCCGGAACGGCTGCGCGCGCAGCTCGAGGTGGTCCGCGGCATGAGCGGCGACGGGTTCACCCTGCTCTCGGGCATCGAGGTCGACATCCTCGACGACGGCACGGTCGACCAGGAGCCGGAACTGCTGGACGAGCTCGACGTGGTCGTCGCCTCCGCACACTCGAAGCTGCGCATGGAGCGCGGGCCGATGACGCGCCGGCTCGTAGCCGCGGCCTCCAACCCGCGCGTGGATGTGCTCGGTCATGTGACCGGGCGCCTCGTCGAAGGATCCCGCGGCACCAGGCCACCCTCGACGTTCGACGCGCGGCCGGTGTTCGAGGCATGCGCCGAGAACGGCGTCGCGGTCGAGATCAACTCTCGACCCGAGCGCCAGGATCCCCCCGACGAGCTCATGGCACTGGCTCTCGAGATCGGATGCCTCTTCTCCATCGATTCCGACGCCCATGCTCCGGGGCAGCTCTCGCTGCTGGATTACGGCGCCGAGCGGGCGGAGCGGATCGGCGTTCCGCCCGAACGCATCGTCACGACGTGGGAGCTGGACCGGCTCCGCGCGTGGACCGGGCGCTCACGCGACGCCTAGCAGCCGCGTCACGCCAGAGATCGCCGCCGCGACCCGCGGCGGGCGAAGCCCCCGGCGCGGGCCGCGGCATCCGTCATCCCGTGGCGTTGGTGCGGATGACCTCGAGCCGCGCGCGATACTCGGTCTCGTCGATGTCGCCGCGCGCGAAGCGCTCGGCGAGCGTCGCCTCGGCCTGGCGGGCGGGGCTCAGCCGGCCGTGCGGACCGTACCCGTTGTCGGCCGCGCGACGCCAGCGCCGCCCGAAGATCGCGAAGAGCACGGCGAACACGGCGATCCAGAACAGCGGGATCAACAGGAACCACCAGCCGGGCCCCCACGGGCCGGCGTAGTGGGCGGCGACCGGGGCCGCCAGCATCCCGGTGGCGAGCGTTGCAGTCATGCGGGTGTCCTCTCTCGAGCCGGCCGGACCAGGACGGAACGACCGGATGCCGCCAGTCAAAGCGAGTCGCGCCGCGAGCGAATCCGCCGCTCGGTGTGACTTGCGCTGCTCCGTGCGGAGTAACGGAGACCGCGCAGCGGTCAGGGCGACGTACGCCAGCCGGGAGTTGCCAGCCCGGCCTCGTAGGCGAGGATCACCAGCCGCACCCGGTCGCGGGCGTGCAGCTTCTGCATGATGCGCGAGACGTGCGTCTTCGCCGTCAGCGGCGACAGGTGCAGGCGCGCACCGATCTCTTCGTTCGTCAGACCCTCGGCGACGAGTCTCAGGACGTCCGTCTCGCGCTCGGTGAGCGCGTCCAGCGCGCGGGCATCTGGCGTCGGGCGCATTCCCGCCGCGGCGCGCTCGATGAGTCGCCTGGTGATGCCGGGCGAGAGGAGAGCGTCGCCGCCGGCGACGACCCGCACGGCGCGGATGAGGTCGGCGGGTTCGGTGTCTTTCACGAGGAACCCGCTCGCTCCGGCCAGGATGGCACGGGTGACGTATTCGTCGAGCTCGAATGTCGTCACGATCACGACCCGCACGGCGGCGAGCTCCGGATCGGCGGTGATCTGCTCGGTCGCCCACAGTCCGTCACCGTCGGGCATGCGGATGTCCACCAGCGCGACGTCTGCGGCCGTGCGTCGCAGCGAGGCGACCAGTTCGCGGCCGCCGGACGCTTCGGCGACGACCTCGATGTCGGGCTCCGAGTCCAGCAGTGCCCGGAATCCGGCGCGGACGAGCTGGTGGTCGTCGGCCAGTGCGACCCGGATCATGACGCTCCCTCCCACGGCAGGCGGGCGACCACGCTCGTACCCCGCGGTCCGCTCCGGACCTCGAGACCGCCGCCGGCCAGTTCGGCACGCTCGCGCATTCCCCGCATGCCGCCCCGCTCGACGGCGTTGGCGGGTAAGCCTGCGCCGTCGTCGGTGACGGTCAGCACGAGGCTGCCGCCGTCGCGAGCGACCGTCACGGTCGCGTGCGACGCGGCCGAATGACGGACCACGTTCGTGAGGGCCTCCTGGACGATGCGGTACGCGACGGTCTGCACGGCGCTGGCCGGCACATCGTCGTCCAGGCGGTCCTCGAGCGCGACCGTGAGCCCCAGCCCGGAGCGGCCCGCGACCAGCGACGGCAGCTGCGCCAGCTGCGGCTGAGGTGTGAGCGGAGCCGTGTCGGGCGCGCCCACCTCGTCACCACGCAGGAATGCGAGCACACCGCGCACCTCGTCGAGTCCGGTTGCACTGAGCGAGCGGATGTTCGACAGGGCCTCGCGGGCGCGCTCGGGCTCGCGGTCGAACAGGTGCAGCCCCACGCCCGACTGCACGGCGATCTGGCTGAGCGAGTGCGCGAGCACGTCGTGCAGCTCGCGCGCGATGCGCGCGCGTTCCTCTTGTTCTGCGGCGCGCCGGCGGGCCGCCAGCTGCGCCCGCCGCTCCTCCGTGCCGCGGGTGCGCGCTCGGATCCCCTCGCCGATGGCGAAGCAGACCGCCAGCGCGAGCGTCGCGACAGCGATCCGCACCGGGTGCCATTGGGAGGCGGTCAGCTCGGCGCCGATGATCGCCGCGAGCCAGGCGAGGCCGACAGCCGAGAGCGCCCAGATGCGGGCCCCGCGCACCACCGCCCCGATGATCGCGAAGGCGAGCGCGACCGGCGGTGGCCCGAACACGGGCGGGACGAAGAGGTCGACCGTGACGAGCGCCGCCACGACCGCGATCGTGGGGCCGGGCCAGCGGCGGGCGGCCAGCAGCGCGAGAGCGGATGCCGCGGCCAGGGCGATGCTCGTCAGGGCGGCCGGCAGCGGCACGTGCTGCCACCACGAGGCGCCGATCGTGCCAGGCACCTGGACCAGCAGCGAGACGACGACCGGGACCAGCAGCCCGACCGCCGTCGATCGCCGGAAGCGCGGACCGGACTCGTCCCACGTGCGGCCTGGCATGGGCACGATCGTACGCCGGGCTCGTCTGCGTGGAATCTGACGGCAGGACGCTCCGCGGTACTCCCGCGGGAGTACGGCGTGGTCAGAAAGTGTCGAGCGCGGCGACGATGCGAGTCATAGCGGTGCCCAGTGCCCACCGCTCGGCCAGAGACGTGGCATCCGCCTTGCCATCGTCGTCGAGTGGCCGCAGCCGTGTATCGGGCACGGTGAGCGGCAGGTCCCGCACGACGGCCACCACCTGCGGTGCGACCGCGAGGTAGGGCAGACCCGCGAGCAGCTTCGCGCGCACTCCGGCCGACATCCCCTCGCCCGCCTCGGCAGCTGCCAGGATGCCGGCGAGGTCGCCGTGGGCTGCCAGCAGGCCCGCGGCCGTCTTGTCTCCGATGCCCGCGACACCCGGCAGACCGTCGGACGAGTCGCCGCGGAGGGTCGCGAAGTCGGCGTACTGCCCGGGCAACACGCCGTACTTCGCGACGACGGTCGCGTCGGTGACGACCTCGAGGTTGCTCATGCCGCGTGCGGTGTAGATGACGCGCACGTCGCGCGCGTCTTCGACGAGCTGGAACAGGTCGCGGTCGCCCGTCACGATGTCGACGGGCATGGTCGCCGTCGTCGCGAGTGTGCCGATGACGTCGTCGGCCTCGTGCGCGGGCGCGCCGATGATCCGCAGGCCCAGCGCGTCGAGCGTGTCGCGGATGACGGGCACCTGCACCTCGAGCGGGTCGGGCACGACCTCGATGTCGGGACCGACGGCGACGACCTCGGCCACCCGGTGGGTCTTGTAGGTCGGGATCAGGTCGACGCGCCACTGCGGCCGCCAGTCGTCGTCCCAGCACGCGACGAGATGTGTGGGCCGGTACGTCGTGATGAGCCGCGTGATGATGTCGAGGAATCCTCGCACCGCGTTCACCGGCGTGCCGTCGGGTGCCCGCACCGTGTCGGGCACGCCGTAGAAGGCGCGGAAGTACAGCGAGGCGCTGTCAAGAAGCATCAGCCGATCAGGCATTTCGGTCCCTGTCGTCGAGGTCGGACGTTTGAGAAGCGGTCGAGAGGATCGCCGTCAGCACTTCCCGCAGATGGGCAATGCCCTCGTTGAGCGGCTCGGCGTCGAGACGTCCGATGTGCTCGCGTAGGTCGTCCCGCCCGACGTCGTGGGCGAGTTCATCGAGGCGATGCCCGTCGAGGTGAATCTCCCGAAGGTGGGCGGGGCTGTTCAGAGCGACATAGACGTTGAGGTCCGTGCATGCGCCGTCATCCGAGTACTCGATGCTCGGCGCGAGAGTCGGAAATCGGCGGCGGAAGTCGCGGTGCTCCGAGCAGTAGACAACCCCGACTTCGGACGCGGACGAGCCCGCCTGCCCAGCGGCGAAGCCGTGCGACGTCATGAGCGGGTCGAGTGCGACGCGCAGACGCCCAGCGACTGCGTGGGGATCGTCTGGCAGGGAGCTCATATCGGACATTCTCGCGCGCGCCCAGTGGTGCTCGTGCGCCGTGTGCACGCCGAGAACGTGTCATTGCTCGAGTACAGGGACGCGGAGTCGAGCAGCATGAGGCGGTCGGTCACCGCTTCATCCTGGCACGCGGCTCGGACGCATGCGCGTCGGAGAGTCGGCTGCAGCGGGGCACCTCCCGTTCACCTGCCGGCCGACATCCGGTCGCCTGTCGGCACCCGTCTTGTTCACATCTCCCGCGCACCGTGGTGAGACGGCGCGCGAGAGCGTGCACCCCGCACTCAGCCGTGAAGGAGGCGACATGGGCACCGACGACGTTCTGGCGTGGGTCGAATCACCGCTCCAGCTGCTCGGCGCCGCCGAGTGGGCCGCCTCGAATGGCACCTCGGTTCCCGTCGCCGGCCGGCTCACGCCGCAGATCTCCGAGACCGCCGACGAGCTCGTCGCGCGAGGGGCCCGTTTCGGCGCGCTCGAGCCCTATCTCGGCATTCCTTGGAGCCTCCTGGCGCGGCACGGCCATTGGCTGGTCGGTGATGGGTTCTCGGGCCAGTTCCGCCTCGCCGCGAGCGTGTTGCGCCCGCGCCGGATCACCTTCCTCGACGACGGCGCCCTCGCGCTCGCATACGCCGACACGCTGCTGGGACGTCGGCCGTATGCCCGCCCGTCCGTCGTCGAGCGCGGTCTCACCACGATCGCGGCGCCGTTCGCCGCGGAGGTGGTGCGCCGGCGTGCGGCGGCCCGCCGTGCCGGTATGTTCACCGCGTTCGACCTCGGAGCGGACCGCCTCGACGCGCTGTCGGACCGCGGTTTCAGCATCCGCCGTCACGACTTCGCGTGGACGCGTGCCACCGCGCCGGCGGCACCCGAGCTCGGGCGGCGCATCGTCCTGGGCAGCGCGCGACCCGTCGACGGACGGATGCCGCTCGCCGACTACCTGGCATGGGTGGCGGATGCCGCGGCCGAAGGTGCGGTCTACCTGCCGCATCGTCGTGAGACGCCTGAGCAGCTGGACGCGGTCGCCGTCCTGGCCGGGATCCGCATCCTCGAGACGCGGCTTCCTGTCGAGCTGGTGCTCGCGGGCGCGCGCGTGCCTCTCGAGATCCACACTCTGCCCTCCAGCACGACCACCACGATTCCGCTCGTCCTGGCCGGTACGGGTTCCCGGCTTCACGCCTCCGCACGACGCGGGGCGACGCGGACGGTGACGGCATGAGCGAAGTCGTCGCGATCATCCCCGCGCGGGGGGGATCAAAGGGGATCGCACGCAAGAACCTGCGGCGTGTGGGCGGAGTTCCCCTCGTCGCGCGGGCGGTGGACGCCGCGCAGCGCTGCGCGGCGATCGACCGCGTGGTGGTCACCACCGATGACTCCGACATTGCCGCGGTCGCCGCCGAATGGGGCGCCGAGATCGTGGAGCGGCCGGTTCGCCTGGCCGACGACGGCGCGTCGTCCGAGAGCGCACTGCTGCACGCGATGGGCGAGCTGGAGACGCGGGGTGTCGAGGCGGGCGTGATCGCCTTCCTACAGCCGACGTCGCCCTTCATCGACGTCGACGCGCTGGCCGATGCGGTGCAGCTGGTCCGCTCGCGGCGGCGCGACAGCGTCTTCTCCGCGATCGAGACGTACGGCTTCCTGTGGGAGAAGGGCGTGGGCGGCGCCGCCGAGGCGGTCAACCACGACATGGATGTGCGGCCGAGGCGTCAGGACCGCGATCCCCACTACCTCGAGACCGGCGCCTTCTACGTGATGCGCGCCGCCGGATTCCGCGCGAGCGGCCATCGCTTCTTCGGCAGCGTCGGCATCGCCGAGGTCGAGCCGCGCACCGCGATAGAGATCGACACGACCGACGAGCTCGAAGTGGCACGCGCCCTCGCACCGCTCGTGGACCGGTCCGCGCCGGTGCTGGCGGACGCGATCGTGACCGACTTCGACGGCGTGCACACCGACGACACGGTGCGCGTCGACCAGGCAGGGGTCGAGGCCGTCACCGTCAGCCGAGCAGACGGCATGGGGGTGTCGCTGCTGCGGGCGGCCGGCATCCCGCTGCTGATCCTGTCGACCGAGGCCAATCCGGTCGTCGCCGCCCGGGGACGCAAGCTCGGCGTCGAGGTGGTCCAGAACGCCGCCGACAAGGCGACCGCGCTGCGCGCGTGGGCCACGACGCGCGGCATCCCGCTGTCTCGCATCGCCTACCTCGGCAACGACGTCAACGACCTGCCGTGCCTGGAGATCGTCGGATGGCCGGTGGCCGTGCCCGACGCCCATCCGCTCGTCCTCGCCGCCGCTCGTGTGGTGCTGGACCGTCCCGGTGGCGACGGCGCCGTGCGGGATCTGGCCGAACGCGTGCTCGCCGCACGCCCGGCCGTACGCACCCTGACCGACCCCTTCACCGCATCACAGGAGACATCATGACCGTCACGATCGGTTCCCGCGTCATCGGCGGCGGACGCCCCGCCTACGTCATCGCCGAGATCGGGCTCAACCACAACGGCGATGTGGAGCTGGCCAAGCGCCTCATCGACGTCGCGGCCGACGCCGGCGCGGACGCGGTGAAGTTCCAGAAGCGCACGCCCGAGATCGCGACCCCCGAGCACATGCGCGACATCCCGCGCGAGACGCCGTGGGGGACGATGACCTACCTCGAGTACCGGTACCGCGTCGAGTTCGACCGCGACCAGTACATCGAGATCTCCGATCACGCGATGCTGCGGGGCCTGGAGTGGTTCGCCTCGCCGTGGGACGAGCCGAGCGTCGCGTTCCTGGAGGACCTGGGCGTGCACGCCCACAAAGTGGCCTCCGCGTCGCTGACCGATCACGACCTGCTGCGGGCGCTGCGCGACACCGGCAAGACCGTCATCCTCTCGACCGGCATGTCGACGATGGACGAGATCGACGCCGCGATCGATGTGCTCGGCACCGAGCGGCTCCTGCTGATGCACGCCACGTCCACGTACCCGATGGAGCCCGGCGAGGCGAACCTGCGGATGATCCCGGCGCTGCGCGAGCGCTTCCCCGGCGTGCCCGTCGGATACTCGGGTCACGAGCGCGGCCTGCAGATCTCGCTCGCGGCGATCGCGCTGGGAGCGGTCGCGGTCGAGCGTCACATCACCCTGGACAGGACGATGTGGGGCTCCGACCACGCCGCATCGCTCGAGCCCACCGGCCTGCAGCACCTCGTCCGCGACATCCGCGTGATCGAGTCGGCGCTCGGCGACGGGGTCAAGCGCGTCTATCAGAGCGAGCTCGCACCGATGGCGAAGCTGCGCCGCGTCCCCGCGTGACGGCCGCTCTTCCCGGCGGCGGGCGGTTGCGGATCGTCGCCATCGCCGACACCGACTCGTACGTGAAATGGTCGGCCGCCCTGATCGGCGGCGCCGCGGACCGCTGGGATGCCACGCTGCTCGTGCTCGAGACGCCGCTCGTCGTGAGCGAGGCTCAGCGCGCGGCGGCGCTGAGCGGTTCCGGCCTCGCACCCGAGCGGGTCGAGCGCATCGAGTACTCACGCCTGTCGGAACGTCTGCGCCGACTGCGTCCCGATGCCGTGCTCGTGGCGGCGCGCGGGCCGCTCGTCCGCGTGCTGGCGCGCGACGTGGCCGCGCTGCGACCGCGGCCCGTCGTCGTGACGGGGCTTCCCGGCATCTCGATCCCGGCCACCCGCAAGGCGCTCGTCTACCGCACCCAGTGCGACCTGTTCGTCGTGCACTCGCGTCGCGAGCTGCGCGAGTTCACCGCCCTGTCGGAGCGGACCGGCTTCGGCGCGAGGTTCGCACTGGCCACGCTGCCGTTCGCCCGCACCTCCACGCAGAGCGGGGCGGGAGTGGCCGGAGAGCAATCAGGCTCCGACCTCGTGTTCGCCGCGCAGGCCCGTGTGCCGGCCACCCGGGCGGATCGCCTCCGCGTGGCACGCATGCTCGTCCGTGCGGCCGAGGCGGATCCGTCACGGCGGGTCGTGGTGAAGCTGCGGGCCGCCGCGGGGGAGCAGCAGACGCACGTCGAGCACGACGGGTACCCGGAGCTGCTCTCGACCCTCGGTCCGCTCCCGGCGAATCTGGTCACCTCGACGTCCCCGATGAACGTCGCGCTCGCGACGGCTGAGGGGCTCGTCACCGTCAGCTCGACCGCGGCGATCGAGGCGATCGCCCGCGGCCTCCCGGTGATCGCGCTCGACACGTTCGGCGTGTCGCGAGCGCTCATCAACGAGACGCTCGCCGATGCCGGTCTGCTCGGCAGTGAAGAGGACGTCGTGGCGCGTCGGCTGCGGCATCCGGCCCTCCGCTGGCTCGACGACAACTACTTCCATCCCTCCGACGCGGACGACTGGGAGCAGGCGACCTCGGACCTGATCGCGCGGCGACGCGCGGGCGCGCTCGCGCCGCGCCCGTCGCTCGCGCGACGTGGCGGAGCACTCCGCGACGCGTGGGAGCGGCGGGTCGCATTGGGACGCAGCGACACATCGGCGTCCGGCGCTTTCGCTTACGCCATCGGGCTGCCGGTGCGCGCGGTCGTGCGATCGGTGCAGCGTGCTCGACGGACGCTCGTGCCGCGCGTGCGCGCCGAGCACGCACGATGAGGTGGCAGCAGATCGCGGTCCGGGAGAAGCCGGCGACCGCGCGGGGGGGATCGCGGATCGCCGGCCCCGGGGCCGGCCGGTGAGACCACCTCGCGTGCCCCCGGGGGTCGGGCGCGAGAGAGGGGTCCGCGCGACGCAGCGCCGTGGACGCCGACGGCGGGACTCGGGTATCCCTTCCGCGACGCCGTCGTCAGGATTCCATCGGGACCTGTGAGATTCTTATGGCCCGCCCCGACGTTCGCCGCATGCTGGCCGTGCGGACGACCGCCTGCCATCATGACCGCATGACGATATGGAAGCACGGGGGCGTTCTCGCCCTGGCCCTGGCCGGTTCAGCGCTGATTCTCGCCGGGTGCGCCTCCTCGGCGCCCGTCGTCGCGCCGGTGACGCGTGACGCGGGGTCACTGCAGGGCGACACCGTGGACCTCGTGGTCGGGCAGGTGCTCAACATCAACACCGGCGATCTGGCCGTCGACAGCTACCGAGGCGAGGTCGAGGACTCCGAGGTCGCGGAATTCGTTCCCGGTCACGAAGATGGCGGCGCGACGTTCAACCCCGGTGTCCAAGCGCTCGCCCCCGGCAGCACGACTGTCGTCCTGTCGAACGAGAACGGCGGAATCCAGGACGTGACCTTCACGGTCGAGGTCTCGGAATGATGCGGCTCGTCGCCCACGGGACGATCGGCATCGGGCGTACCCTCGTGCGATGACGACCGCTGCCCATCGGAGCGAGCTCCGCGAACTCCTCGACGAGCTCCGCGAGGACGCGAACACGCGTCTTGTCGCGATGGACGCCACCATCGCCGAACTCCGGGAGGATCGCGGCTCGGCGGTGGCCGACGACGAGCACGACCCCGAGGGCGTGACGCTCTCGGGCGAATGGGCGCGCGCTGTCGGGCTCCAGGAGGCGGCGCGACGCGAGATCGCCGAGATCGACGATGCCGTGCAGCGGTGGGAAGCCGGCACGTACGGCGTCTGCGCCGACTGCGGTCGCGGCATCCCGATCGCGCGACTGCGTGCCCGCCCATTCGCGACCCGATGCGTCACGTGCGCCGAGAAGGCCGGTGCGTGAGTGTCGTTCGGTGCAGCGGCTTCGCGCGCGCCCGGTGAGGGCTTCATCCGCGTCGGGTCCGCGTCCGCCTGTCCCTGCGGGAGCGGCGTGAGTTTCGGCGGATGCTGCGGCCCCGTGCTCGGCGGAGAACCGGCCCCCACAGCAGAACGACTCATGCGCTCGCGGTACACCGCGTTCGTCGTGGGCGACGCGCGCCACCTCGCCGCGTCCTGGCATCCGGGCACACGGCCGGATGACCTCGCGCTGGACCCGGCGCTGCGCTGGACCGGACTGGAGATCGTCCAGGCTCACGACGGCGGCCCGGACGACGCGCGCGGCACGGTGGAATTCCGCGCGACGTGGCGCCGCGGCAGCGAGCGGGGAGAGTTGCACGAGCGCAGCCGGTTCGTGCGCCGGAGCGGTAGCTGGTGGTATGTCGACGGTCTTGAGATCACCTCCTGACGCCGATCGCCTCGGGCCCGCCGGTGACCGCTAGCGTTGATCCATGACCACTCAGGCCGACAAGGCACAGACCCTCGCTCGACTGCACTCCGCGCCCGAGATCCTCCGGGTGGTGAACGTGTGGGACGCCGTGTCGGCGAAGACGATCGCGGCGCTCCCCGAGACGCGTGCCATCGCCACCGCGGGCCACTCCATCGCCGCCACGTTCGGGTATGCCGACGGTGAGAACATCCCGCTCGATCTCATGCTCGACATGGTCGGCCGCATCGTCGAGGCTGTGGGCGACCTGCCCGTCAGCGCCGACCTCGACGCCGGCTTCGGCGACCCGGGCGAGACCGTGCGGCGGGCGATCGGCAAGGGAGTCGTCGGCGCCAACGTCGAGGACCGTCTGCGCCCGCTCGAGGAGGCCGTCGCTGCGGTCGAGGCGATCGTCGCGGCCGGTGAGGCGGAAGGCGTCCCGTTCGTGCTGAACGCCCGCACCGACGCCTTCGTGCGCGCGGGCGACCGCCCGGTCGAGGCATCCGTCGCCGACGCGATCGAGCGCGGAAGGGCCTACCTCGCCGCCGGGGCAGACCTCGTCTTCGTGCCCGGCATCCTGGATGCCGACGTGACCCGCCGGCTGGTGGAGGGGATCGGCGAGCGCAAGCTCAGCGTGATCGGACTGCCCGGCACGCTGCAGCCGTCGGAGTATGAGGCGCTCGGCGTCGCCCGCGTGTCGTACGGCCCGATGCCGCAGCGGGTCGCGCTCACGGCGCTGCAGGACGTCGCCGCAGACCTCTACCGCGACGGGATCATCCCGGCCTCGACGCGCAACCTCAACTGAGGACGCGCGCGACCCCGACCGCGCCCGCCCAGCAGGCGCCGATCAGGTGTCGTGCTCGATCGGGGCCGCGTCCTCGCGGTGATCGTCGACGGCTCCTGGCGGGTACTCCGCGACGTCGGGCCTGCGGCTGAGGAACACCGTGCTCGCCACGAGACCGCCCCACACGACGACGATGGCGAGCACCAGGAACGTGATCGCGAGCGGAGTCATGACGACACCTTCCTCTCTGTCTGCGAAGCGACGCGCTCAACCGGGGGATACTCGGGCCACGGCGTGAAGTCGTCGGGGGAGTCGCGCCATCTCAGTGCCGTCATCACGATCGCCGCCACGACGATGAACGCGATCGTCCCCCACCCGAAGAGCAGCAGATACCAGCCCGGCATGCCTTCGTAGCCGTCCACGATCAGCGCGATGATGCGGGAGACGAGCATGTAGCCCAGCACCACCGGCGCGAGGACCCCGACAAGGGCGACCCACAAGCGTCCCACCTTGAACGTCGAGACGGCGTTGAGGTGATAGCGCAGCTCAGGTCCGCGACGGAGCACCCAGATGACGAGGATCGTCATCATGACGGCGGATGCCACGATGCCGATGTTGTTCGCCCACTGATCCGTCACGTCCAGCGCGAGCAGGCCCGTCGTGGTCGAGAACAGGAGCACCGAGAGCACGGCTGACACGACGCCGACGCCGATGGCGGCGGCCCGCGGCGACAGCCGGAATTTCTCCTGGATCGCGGCCGAGACCACCTGCAGCACCGAGATGAGCGACGTGAAGCCGGCCAGCGCCAGCGAGCCGAAGAAGAGGCAGCCGAACAAGGGTCCGCCCGGCATCTGCGACACGATCGCCGGGAAGGTGATGAACGACAGTCCGACGCCGGTCAGACCCTCCAGGTCGGCGACCGCGATGCCCTGCTGGAAAGCGAAGAAGCCGAGCGTGGCGAAGACGCCGATGCCGGCGAGGATCTCGAACGACGAGTTCGCGAACGCGACGACGAGCCCGGGTGCGGTCAGATTGGCACGGCGGCGGCGGTACGAGGCGTACGTGATCATGATGCCGAACGCGATCGACAGCGAGAAGAAGATCTGGCTGTAGGCAGCGATCCACACGTTGGGGTCGCCGAGGGCGGCCCAATCAGGTGTGAACAGAGCGTTGAGTCCTTCGGCGGCGCCGTCGAGGAACAGGGCGCGGACCACGAGGATCAAGAACGCGACGACGAGCAGGGGAAGGAAGATGACGTTCACCCGCTGCAGGCCCTTCGCCACACCGGCGGCCAGCACCACGATCGCGGCGATCCATACGATCGCGAGAGGGATGAGCACGTTCGGCACGAACTCGAAGCTGATGCCGGGCTCGCCCACGCGCAGGTATTCGCCGGTGAGGAACCCCGCCGGATCATCGCCCCATCGCAGATCGAACGAGAAGACGAAGTAGCTGAGGGCCCACGCGATCACGGCGGTGTAATAGAGCCCGATGACGAAGGCGATCGCGACCTGGAACCACCCGAGCGACTCGGTCCAGCGGCCGACCGCGCGTCCGATCCGGCGGAACGCCGTCGGCGCGGCGCCGCGGAACCGGTGCCCGAGTGCGTAGTCGAGGAAGAGGATCGGGATGCCGGCGGTCAGCAGTGCGACGAGGTAGGGGATGAGGAACGCGCCCCCGCCGTTCTCGTACGCGACGCCGGGGAAGCGCCAGATGTTGCCCAGGCCCACCGCCGAGCCGATGGCGGCGAGGATGAATCCGACCTGGCCGGTCCATTCCTCGCGCGGGCGCTCATCGGTGGCTCCGGTGGGGGTGGAGCGTTCGGCATCGGTCACGTCATCGTTCCCTTCTGCGGTGCTGCCGGCAGGGCCGGCCGTTGCTCTTGCACGCTAGCAGCGCGGCCGAGCCGGAATCCAGAGCCCGGGCCGCCTCCGGGAATCCGCCACGCGGCGCCGTCGTTGGGGTCGGCATGGAGCCCGCTGCCGTCGACGTCGTCGTGATCGGCGCGGGGCAGGCGGGGCTCTCGGCCGGATACCACCTGCAGCGGCGCGGCTTCGTTCCCGTGGGCAGGGCGCTCCCGGACGATCGGACCTTCGTCGTCCTGGATGCCAACGACCGGCCCGGGGGAGCGTGGCAGCATCGCTGGCCCTCGTTGCGGATGGCGACGGTCAACGGCATCCACGAGCTTCCCGGATTCGCGGTGCCACCGGCGGACCCGGCCGCTGCCAGCCGCGACGCGCTGCCGGCCTACTTCGCCGAGTATGAGCAGCGGTTCGAGCTCGAGGTCAGAAGGCCCGTCAGCGTGCGCGCCGTGCGCCGGGCGGACGACGACCCACGGGGTCGCCTCCTGGTGGAGACCGACCTCGAGTCGTGGAGCGCTCGGCACGTGATCAACGCGACCGGCACCTGGACCCGCCCGTTCTGGCCGCGCTATCCGGGCAGAGAGCGCTTCGCGGGGCGTCAGCTGCATGCCGCGGATTACACCTCGGCGGACGAGTTCGCCGGGCAGCGCGTCGTCATCGTCGGGGCAGGCGTGTCCGCCGTGCAGCTGCTCGACGAGATCTCGCGGGTCGCCGACACGTTATGGGTCACCCGTCGCGAACCGCAGTGGATCGACCACGAGTTCGACGTCCCGGCGCGGGTGGCGGCGATCGCGGGCGTCGAGGATCGCGTGCGGCGCGGTCTGCCGCCCGGCAGTGTCATCTCGGTGACGGGCATGCACTGGTCGCCGTGGGCGCGCGCGGCTCAGGCTCGCGGCGTTCTGGTGCGGCATCCGATGTTCACCGCGATCGAGCCCGAGGGCGTGCGTATGCCCGACGGAAGCTTCGAGCCGGCCGACGCGATCCTGTGGGCGACCGGATTCCGCCCCGCATTGGGCCACCTGGCACCGCTGCACCTGCGGACGCCGGACGGCGGCATCCGGGTCGCCAACGGGCGCTCGATCGACGAGCCGCGCCTGTTCCTGATCGGCTACGGCCCTTCGCAGTCCACGGTCGGGGCCAACCGCGCAGGGCGGGATGCGGTGCGGGCGATCGCCGCTGCGGACGGTGCCGCCGCGCTGGAGCCTCCTGTGGAGGCCTCGGACGCCGCATAGGCTCGAGAGCGCACGACACGACGAAGGGCAACCCATGGCACGCATCCTGATCTTCGGCGGGCACGGCAAGGTCGCGCTCCTGCTCGAACCGCTGCTCGTCGCAGACGGTCACACCGTCACCGCGGTGGTGCGCAATCCCGACCATGAGGCGGACGTCGCCGCGACCGGCGCACAGCCGCTCGTAGCCGACATCGAGGCCTTCGATCTCGAGCAGCTCACCAACCTCGTCGGCGGCAACGACGTCGTCGTGTGGTCCGCCGGCGCCGGCGGCGGCGATCCGCGCCGGACCTACGCCGTCGATCGGGATGCTGCCATCCGCTCCATGCAGGCGGCGGAGTCTGCGGGCGTCGAGCGCTACGTCATGGTCTCGTGGATCGGCTCCCGCGCCGACCACGGGGTGGCCCCGGATTCGTCCTTCTACGCCTACGCGGATGCCAAGTGGGCCGCCGACAGCCACCTCTCCGGCTCCGACCTGGACTGGACGATCCTCGCTCCTGGATCGCTCACGCTCGAGCCGGCGACCGGCCGCATCGGCCTTGATCCGGAAGGCTCCGGCGCGGTGTCGCGCGCCGACGTGGCTGCCGTGATCGCGGCGGCGATCGCCGACGATTCCACGATCGGTCGCACCATCCGCTTCGGCGGCGGCGGCGAGCCGATCGGGCACGCGGTCGCCGGCTGAGGTTCAGTCCTCGCTGGAGTGCAATCCCCGCCGGGTCGAGAGCAAGGTGGTCTCGGGCCGCTCGGCGACCGCACGCTCGGCACGATCGAGGACGTCTCGCACGTGTGAGGAACCCGACGCCACGACGGCCAGCCCGACGACCGCGCGACGGTAGAGATCGTGATCGGCCACCTCGGCGACTGCCGCCTCCGTCCGCCGGCTCAGGTCCGCGATGAGGGGGCGAAGAACGCTGCGCTTCTCTTTGAGCGAATGCACATCGCCGAGCAAGAGGTCGAACTCGATCCACCCGATCCACATGGGCACCATCGTCGCAGAGGAGCCCGTGCGCATGCCGTTCCGTGCGGGTGTCGTGTCGGCGTGCGATGCGCGACGCGCCGCGCGCCTTCCCACACGCGCCCATGGTTGCGGTAGAACAGCAGAAGTCGCGTTCTGGGGGGATCGCCTGTTCCGCACCACCCGAAAGGACCCCTCACCGTGAAGCTGGTCAGACGCGTCGTCGTCGTCCTCATCATCGCTTTCGCCGTCTTCTACCTCGTGACGAGACCGCAGGATGCCGCGAACGCGGTGCAGGGCGCCCTGGGCGCCGTGTGGGGTGCGGGAGTCGCCGTCGTCGACTTCTTCGTCGCCCTCGCGGGCGGATGAGCGTCTTCGACCCACGGATCGAGAAGCACCTGATCGCCGATCAGGGCGAGGTGGTGATCGATGAAGTGCGAAAGCACTGGGCAGCGACCGTGGGCGCGGCGCTCGAGCTGCTCGGCGGCATCGTGGTGCTGCTCATCTCCCTGTTCGTGCCGCCGCAGGCCTGGTGGGTGCCGGCCGTTCTCGGCGGCGCAGTCGTCGGCCACGCCGGCTGGCGGATCCTCGAACAGCGCATGGACCGGTTCGTGATCACGAACATGCGCGTGTTCCGCGTGCACGGGATCCTGTCGCAGCGCATCGCGACCATGCCGCTCGCACGGATCCTCGACATCTCGGTGCACAAGCCCGTCGTCGGGCGGATGTTCAGCTACGGGCATTTCGTCTTCGAGTCGGCTGCGCAGGCGCAGGGGCTGCGTGAGATCCGCTTCGTGGGCGATCCCGACGACCGGGGGCTCACGATCCAGCGCGTCATCCAGCAGGCCGGTCTGCGCGGCTTCATCGCCCAGCAGCCGGGCGGTGCGCCGGAGCTGTCGCGCCGTCCGCCGGAGCGCGCGGCGGAGCCGGCTTCCGCCGTCCGGCCGACGACACCCCCGCTGCCGGCGCTTCCGGCGTCGGTCGCGGCATCGCGCGGACCCGGTGCGTCCGGCGGATGGGAGTGGCTCGCCGACGCCCAACGGCGGGAGGAGCAGCGTCTGGAAGAGCTGCGGGGCGGGTCTGCCGGGGCCGATGTCGCATTCGATCCCGATCGCACCACGACGGCCCCCATCGACCTGCAGCGCTGAGCCGAATCGCATCCCCGAGGGAACATCGCGGTGGACCGCCGCGTTCTGGTACCCTGGACCGTCACTCGTGTGGCTATCTCGCCACGCCTGGACGACCGGTCGACACCGGCGCCGAGGATCCCGCAAGGACGACGTGACATCGCACGAAAAGAATCCGCTTCGCCTCGGCTCGCGCTTCGTCCTGCTTCGCTCGCTCAGCGAGTGAAGAAGAAGACGCGGCGATGTGCCGAGGCCCGACACCCCAACCCAACAAGGACAACCCACTACATGACTAGCGCAACGACCGCCCCGGCCACCAAGCAGGTCGCGATCAACGACATCGGATCTGCCGAGGACTTCCTGGCCGCGGTCGAGAAGACTCTGAAGTTCTTCAACGACGGCGACCTGATCGAGGGCACCGTGGTGAAGATCGACCGCGACGAGGTCCTCCTCGACGTCGGCTACAAGACCGAGGGCGTCATCCCCTCGCGAGAGCTTTCCATCAAGCACGACGTCGACCCCAACGAGGTCGTCAAGGTCGGCGACGAGGTCGAAGCCCTCGTTCTCCAGAAGGAGGACAAGGAAGGCCGCCTCATCCTGTCCAAGAAGCGCGCACAGTACGAGCGCGCCTGGGGTGACGTCGAGAAGATCAAGGAGACCGACGGTGTCGTCACCGGTTCCGTGATCGAGGTCGTCAAGGGTGGCCTGATCGTCGACATCGGCCTCCGTGGCTTCCTCCCGGCTTCGCTCATCGAGCTGCGCCGGGTCCGCGACCTCACGCCGTACCTCGGCCAGGAGATCGAGGCGAAGATCCTCGAGCTCGACAAGAACCGCAACAACGTCGTGCTCTCGCGCCGCGCACTGCTCGAGCAGACGCAGTCCGAGTCGCGCACCACGTTCCTCAACAACCTGCACAAGGGCCAGGTCCGCAAGGGAACGGTCTCGTCGATCGTCAACTTCGGTGCGTTCGTCGACCTGGGCGGCGTGGACGGTCTCGTGCACGTCTCCGAGCTGTCGTGGAAGCACATCGAGCACGCGTCCGAGGTCGTCGAGGTGGGCCAGGAGGTCACCGTCGAGATCCTCGAGGTCGACCTGGACCGCGAGCGCGTCTCGCTGTCGCTCAAGGCGACGCAGGAGGACCCGTGGCAGGTCTTCGCCCGTACGCACGCGATCGGTCAGGTCGCGCCGGGCAAGGTCACCAAGCTCGTTCCGTTCGGTGCGTTCGTTCGCGTCGCAGACGGCATCGAGGGCCTCGTGCACATCTCCGAGCTGTCGGGCAAGCACGTCGAGCTCGCCGAGCAGGTCGTGTCGGTGGGCGAAGAGGTCTTCGTCAAGATCATCGACATCGACCTCGAGCGTCGCCGCATCTCGCTCTCGCTCAAGCAGGCGAACGAGTCGGTCGACCCCTTCGGCACCGAGTTCGACCCGGCCCTCTACGGCATGGTCACGGAGTACGACGAGAACGGGGAGTACAAGTACCCCGAGGGCTTCGACCCCGAGACCAACCAGTGGAAGGAAGGCTTCGACGAGCAGCGCGAGAAGTGGGAGCAGGAGTACGCTGCCGCCCACTCGCGCTGGGAGGCTCACAAGGCCGCCGTCGTCAAGGCCATGGAGGCAGAGGCTGCGGCTCCCGCCGAGGCCCCGTCGAACTCCTTCTCGTCCGACAGCGGCCCCGCGGGCACGCTGGCCGACGACGAGGCCCTCGCCGCGCTGCGCGAGAAGCTCTCGGGTCGCTGATCCGTCCGTCGCTCCGGCGACGCACAGCCGAAAGGGCCGTCACCTCTGGTGGCGGCCCTTTCGCCGTCCGTGGGGGTGGCCCGGCGTAGGGTCGTCGCGTGGAAGACCGGCGACCGACGCGATGCCTCGTGGGTGATGACGGATGCCGCGGAATGGTGCCGGGCGACGCTCCGGTGGCGCTGTGCGAGGCTCACCTGACGATGGCGGCGGAATGGTCCGGCGCCGACCACGGCGTGACCGACGTCCTGCCCTCCCCGTGTCTGCTGTGCGGCTCGAGGCTGGGCGTGCGCTGGCCGTCCGGGTGGGTGTGCGCCGTGTGCGAGTGGCGGCACGGTGAGGTCCCCGATCATGAGCTGCCCCCGCCGCGCGTCGACGTGGTCTACTACCTCCGCTACGCCGACCGCGTGAAGATCGGGACGACGGCGAATCCGCGGCAGCGTCTCGCCGTGATCTGGCACGACGACCTGCTCGCTTTCGAGCGCGGGGATCGTGCGCTCGAGCGGCGTCGGCACGAGCAGTTCGCGGCGGAGCGCTACGGGGGCACCGAGTGGTTCCGTGCGTCCGACCGGCTGCTGGCGCACGCCGACACCGTGCGTCGCGGCGACGTCGAACCTTGGGACCGCTATGCCCGGTGGGTGAGCGAAGCGATCGCCGCCCGCGGGTGACTCGCTCGGCGACGCCGAGAGCACGACCGTTCGACCGGGGTGGGGCATGAACGGACCGCGCGGAGGTCCTGACGTCGTGTGGCGGCATCCGTTACGGTCGCCGTATGAGTGCCACCACTCAGGACGCCCGCGAGGCGCCTGCCGCACATCCGCTCGGTGATCGCGCCGCGCACGAGTCCGGGCCTGAGGTCGTCGACCGCACCCGGGACCGTACCGCCACGCTGAACCAGCTTCTGCTGGCCGCGGTGGTGTTCGTGCTGGGCATCCTCGTGCCGCTCAGCGAGTTCGCGGGCGATCCCGTGCTCTTCTTCACGGGAGTGGTCGCGGTCATCGTGATGAGCGGCGCGACACTGCTGGTGCCGTGGAACCGGCTCCCACGGGGCTGGGTCGCGGCGGTGCCGGCGCTGGACATCCTCGCGATCACGATCATGCACGTCGCGGCGCCGCAGTCGGCGCTCGGACTCCTGTGGATCTTTCCCATCACGTGGCTGGCCGGCGGCTTCGGTCTGCTCGGCCTGTTCGGCGCGATGGGCGCCATCGTCGGGATCACGGGAGTCTTCATCGCGCTGAACGCCGACGTCACCTACCGCACGCTTCTGCTTCCGCTCGTCCTGCTCGCGGTGGCCGCAACCAGCCACGTGAGCACGCGGCGCTCGGAAGCCCAGCGCACGCTGCTCGCGAAGCAGTCGCACCTGCTCCGCAGCGTGCTCGCGGGAACCCGGCGCCAGGAGCAGGTCGTGACCGAGGTGCTCGATGCGGTCGACTTCGGTGTCGTGCGCATCGACGCCGACGGCACGGTGGCCGTCGCGAACGACGCGCAGGGCCGCTTGCATCGGGCGCTCGACCCGGAGGCGGGGCAGCCGGCCTTCCGGGACGACGGAACGACGCGGCTGCCCGCCGACGAGCTGCCGGTGGAGCGGGCGCGCCGCGGAGAATCGTTCGATGACCAGGTCGTGTGGTTCGGCTCGGATCCGGCGACCCGACGAGCGCTGACCGTCAGCGCCCGCCGGCTCACCGATCCCGACGGGCGAGATGCCGGCGCGGTTGTGGTCTCGCGGGATGTCACGAGCGAACTCAACGCCCTGCGCGCGCGCGACGAGCTGGTCGCCTCGATCTCTCACGAGCTGAGGACGCCTCTGACGTCGATCCTCGGGTACCTCGATCTGGCGATCGAGAACCCCGGGCTTCCCGAGACCGTGCGTGCCGATCTCGACATCGCCGAGCGCAATGCGGAGCGCCTGCTGCGCATCGTCGCCGATATCCTCACGGCCTCGAGCTCGTCTCCTTCGTCGGTGGAGGCATCCCTCGCTCTCCAGCAGCTGGACGCCCAGGACATCGTGCGCTCGGCGGCGGAGGCGGCCGTGCCGCGCGCCGAGACACGGGCGATCACGATCGACACGACCGGGCTCGAGCCGTCGCCGGTGTGGGCGGACCCGATGCGCGTGCGTCAGGTCGTCGACAACCTCGTCGCCAATGCGATCACGTACAACAAGGACGGCGGCGCCGTGTACCTGGGGACGACGACCGACGGCACGTCGAGCTGGATCCTCGTACGCGACACCGGCGTGGGCATCTCCGAAGCGGATCGTTCACGGTTGTTCCAGCGCTACTACAAGGCCGGCGGCGCGCGGCGCGCAGGCACCGGACTGGGTCTCGCCATCACTCGCGACATCGTGCGCGCGCACGGCGGCGAACTGGGCCTGCACAGCGCGCTGAACTCGGGGACGACGTTCATCGTCAAGCTGCCCGCCCGACCGACCGAGGGGGGCTCCTCGTGACGCTCGACCTTGCCAGCCTCCTCGTCATGACGGCTCTCGTGGTGAACGTCAGCGGCGTCCTGTTCATCCTCGAGACGTTCCTGCGCCGCGACGAGGGCGCCGGTCGCATCTGGGCGGTCGGGTTCCTCGCAGGTATGCTGACGACCCTCGCCTACATGATCTGGTCGCGGTCGCCCGACGCGTGGTGGTCGGTCGCCGTCGGCAATGCCGCCTTCGTCGCCGGGACCGGTTGCATGTGGCTCGGATGCCGGCGCTTCAACGGGCGATCGATGACCTGGTCGTCCGTGCTCGTGGCCGGTGCCGTGGTCGCCGCGGGCCTGGCCGTCGCTGTCGAGGGCTCGTCCGGTGGTGACTGGGCCGGTGCTCTGTGGATGTTCGTCCCGCTGCTCGTCTTCGCCGGCGCCGGAGCGGTGGAGTGCCTGCGAGGGACGCTGGGGGAGTCGCGGACGGCATGGGTGCTGGGCGCGGTGCTGGGCTTCCAGTCCCTCTATTACATCGCGCGCACGACCGCGTTCGTCACGGCAGGGCCCGAGAGCGCCCTCTTCGAATCGGTCTTCGGAACGGTGAACACGAGCTTCTTGACCGTCGCCCTCACCATCGTCGCCGTCGTCGTGACCTCGGTGCTGCGCGCCTCGCGCGCACCGATACGCGGATACCTGCGACGCTCGGCCGAGGCCGTCGCCGACATCGGCGACCAGGCGGAGTTCGACGCGCGGCTCGCGGCGCTCGTCCGCCGCGCGTCCGGCCGGTCGGAGTTCGTCGCCGTGACCGCGGTCCGCGTCGAGGACCTGGAGCAGATCTCGACCGCGTTCGGCAGCGATGTCGCCGCCGCTCTCGGCGACGCCGCACGGGCCGGAGTACGCCGGCACGCGCCGACGAACGCCCTGGTCGCGGAGGACGGCGCGACGGGTCTGCTCGTCGCGCTGGCGGTGTCGTCCGAGCAGGAGGCGCGGCGTCAGGCAGCCGCCATCCATCGAGGACTCTTCGACGACCTCGGGCGTGTCGGGGGAGGTGTGATCCCCGTGGTCGGTGTGGGCGTGGCGATGAGCGGGAACGGCAACGGCCCCGACGATCTCATGCGTGCGGCGCGCGAGAGCGCGAACCAGGCGGCACGCAGCGTCGAGACCACGGTGCTGATGGGCGACGCCGAGTAGCGGCAGCCGTTCCCGTCGCCGATCACGCGGTCAGCCGGTACCCCACGCCACGCACGGTCTCGATCCATCGCGGCTCGGCGGGCGATTCACCGAGCTTGCGGCGCAGGTTCGCGACATGCACCTCGATCGCGCGGGCGTCGCTGTCGCTGACGAAGTCGATTCCGGTGTGCTGTTCGCCGCGCAGCATCAGCGCCAGATCGGACTTGGCTCGCACTCGTCGGCCGGCCTCGAGCAGATCCGCGAGGATGTCGAACTCGCTGCGGGTCAGTTCGACCTCGTCGCCGTCGACCGTCACCAGTCTCGTCTCGGCGTTCAGGCGCAGACCATGGTGGTCGCGCCACGCGTCCGGTGCTGGCGGCGTGGTCCTGCCGCCAGCACCGGCGGCGACGTGTCGCGGGCGGCGGAGCATCGCGTCGATGCGTGCACGGAGCTCGCGTGGCCGGAACGGCTTTGCGACGTAGTCGTCGGCACCGGCCTCGAGACCCTGCAGCGCGTCGATCTCCTCGGTCCGTGCACTGAGCATCACGATGTACGTCGGGCTGATCGCGCGGATGCGCTTGGCGGTCTCGAATCCGTCGATGCCGGGCATATTGACGTCGAGCGTCGTCACGAGCGGACGACGTTCGCGCACGAGCTCGATGCCGGTCGTCCCGTCCGCGGCGCCGTGGACCTCGAAGCCGGCCTGCGAGAGCACCGTCGACAGGAGCGAGCGGATGTCCTCCTCGTCTTCGATGACGACGGCCACGCGCGATTCTTCCACCGATGCACCTTCCGGATCCGGTGACTCGATGAGCGGATCCTGGATGTCGTCGGCCATGATATCCCAGAAGACGGCCCGGAACGGGCGCTCGTGACCTGGCATCAGCGTGTCCCGTCGTGGTGGGCGCCGTGGAGAACGGGGCCATTCCCCTCGCCCCGCCCTGCGCACGGCCGGCGCGCACCAGCCGGAGTGGCGACCGCCCCCACGGTCGCCGCTCCGCCGTGCCGATGACAAGCCCCGCCACGCCTGGTGCGGGCGCGGCGCGTGCGGTCGGGCGGGCAGCCGTCAGACGTCACCTCGTCACCTCCGACGGTCTTGCCCCGCCCTCCCCAGGTCCGCAGGCGGGCCTGTCCTCTCGGGTGCCTCGACGCTACCCCCGCGTCCTCAGACCAGGCTCAAGCGCGGCTCAGGATGAGCCGAGGATCGTCGCCGGTCGTGCGCCCGCGATCGGGCAGGGCGTGGCATCCTCGAATCATGCCTCTCGTCGCGCTCACCGGCGGCATCGCCTCGGGAAAGTCCACGATCGCCCGGCGGCTCGCCCACCACGGCGCGGTGATCGTCGATGCCGATCAGCTCGTCCGCGACGTGCAGCAGCCCGGCTCGCCGGTCCTCTCCGCGATCGCCACCGAGTTCGGGGAGCGGATGCTGCGGCCTGACGGCTCGCTCGATCGCGTGGCCTTGGGAGCCCGGGTGTTCGGCGATGAGACCGCGGTGGCCCGGCTGAACGCGATCGTGCACCCCGCGGTGCGAGCCGAGTCGTCGCGGCGCTTCGCCGAGGCGTTCGCCCGGGATCCCGCGGCGGTCGTGGTGTACGACGTGCCGCTGCTGGTCGAGGCCCGGATCGGCGACCCGTGGGAGCTCGTCATCGTCGCGCACGCGCCCGCCGACGTGCGCCGTCACCGGCTGGTCGAGCTGCGCGGCCTGACCCAGGCCGACGCGGACGCGCGCATCGCCTCGCAGGCGTCCGACGACGACAGGCTGGCGGTGGCGGATGTCGTGATCGACACGGCCGGAACACTCGATGAGACCCTGCGGCAGGTGGACGATGTGTGGCGCCGGCTCGATGAGCACATCTCGGCCCGCGCCACCGCGCGGCGGGCGTAGGCTTCTGGCACACACGGAGGTTCACATGGGCGTGTTCTCGAGATTCCGGCGCCGCAGGACGCCCTATCGCGCGCTGAGCGACGAGGAACGCATCGCGCGCTATGTGTACCTGCTGAACACGCTGCCGGCGTCCGTGATCGAGAGCGCTCACGCCTCCGCGTTCCGAGAGATGCCGGCTGAGCGTCGGCGCGAGATGTTCGAGCAGCTGCGTCCCTTCATGGCGGAGTCCGAGCGCGACGCCGCCTCCGACGACCCGACCGTGCTGGCGCGACTGGTACGTCGCGCCGAGGAGCATCGCGCGCAGCGCGCCGCGGGCGGCGGAGCCGACGCGCGCACGGCGGCGACGGCGACCCCGATCCGCTCGGACGCCCCCTGGGTCGATCCGCGCGACGGTGTGGACGTGCGCGGCATGCTCGCGAGCAGCGGCGTCATGCTGCTCATGGCGAACAACGTCCTCGCCTCCAGCGCGGTGGTCAGCTACTACACGATGGGTGCCGGGTCGCTCCAGCTGGACTCGGAGCCGGGCTGGGTCGGTGAGACCTTCGACCCGGGCACCGGGTTCGACGGCGGCGGGGCCGGTGCCGGTGACTTCGGCGGCGGTGTCGACGGCGGGCTGGGTGGCGGTGTCGACGGCGGCTTCGGCGGCTTCGGCGGCGGCGGATTCGACGGCGGCGGAGGGTTCGGCGGCTGAATCGGGTGCTGCGGCCGGCCGCGCTGCGCCGGACTCGGCCCCGGTGTCGGAGGCGCCGCCTACGCTTGATGTGTGCAGACCACGCGATCCGTGCGGCCCTTCGAGGTCGTGAGCGACTACGAGCCGTCGGGGGATCAGCCGCAGGCGATCGCCCAGCTCGCTGCCCGCATCAACGCCGGCGAGACCGACGTCGTGCTGCTGGGCGCGACCGGAACCGGAAAGTCGGCGACCACCGCATGGCTGGTCGAAGCCGTACAGCGGCCGACTCTCGTTCTGGCGCACAACAAGACGCTCGCGGCGCAGCTGGCCAACGAGTTCCGCGAGCTCATGCCCCACAACGCGGTCGAGTACTTCGTCAGCTACTACGACTACTACCAGCCAGAGGCCTACGTTCCGCAGACCGACACCTTCATCGAGAAGGACTCCTCGATCAACGCCGAGGTGGAGCGGCTGCGGCACTCGACCACCAACTCCCTGCTGTCCCGCCGGGACGTCATCGTGGTCTCGACCGTCTCGTGCATCTACGGCCTCGGCTCGCCCGAGGAGTACCTGCGCGCCATGGTGGCGCTGCAAGTGGGGGAGCGCTACGACCGCAACGCCCTCATCCGCAAGTTCATCGCGATGCAGTACAACCGCAACGATGTGGATTTCTCGCGCGGCAACTTCCGGGTGCGCGGCGACACGATCGAGATCATCCCGGTGTACGAGGAGTACGCGATCCGCATCGAGATGTTCGGCGACGAGATCGAGGCGCTGTACATGCTCCATCCGCTCACGGGCGATGTCATGCAGCGCATGGACTCGGTGCCCATCTTCCCCGCGACGCACTATGCGGCGGGCACCGAGACCGTGCAGCGCGCGATCGGCACGATCGAGCACGAACTCGAGGAGCGCCTGAAAGAGCTCGAGTCGCAGAACAAGCTCCTCGAGGCGCAGCGCCTGCGCATGCGGACCACGTTCGATCTCGAGATGCTGCAGCAGCTCGGCTTCTGCTCGGGCATCGAGAACTACTCGCGTCACCTCGACGGCCGCATGCCCGGCGAGCCGCCGCACACGCTGCTGGACTTCTTCCCCGACGACTTCCTCATGGTGATCGACGAGTCGCACGCCACGGTTCCGCAGATCGGCGCGATGTACGAAGGGGATGCCTCGCGCAAGCGCACGCTGGTGGAGCACGGGTTCCGGCTGCCCAGCGCGATGGACAACCGCCCCCTGCGCTGGGACGAGTTCAAGGAGAGGGTGGGCCAGACGGTGTACCTCTCGGCGACCCCAGGCCGCTACGAGATGGGCATCGCGGACGGCGTGGTCGAGCAGATCATCCGCCCGACGGGCCTGGTCGACCCCGAGATCATCGTCAAGCCGTCCAAGGGCCAGATCGACGACCTCCTCGAAGAGATCCGCGTCAGGGCCGAGCGCGACGAGCGCGTGCTCGTCACGACGCTGACCAAGAAGATGGCCGAGGAACTGACCGACTTCCTGGGCGAGCACGGCGTCCGGGTGCGCTATCTGCACTCCGACGTCGACACGTTGCGTCGCGTGGAGCTGCTCAGCGAACTGCGTGCCGGGGTGTACGACGTGCTCGTCGGCATCAACCTGCTGCGCGAAGGTCTCGACCTGCCCGAAGTGTCGCTGGTGGCGATCCTGGATGCCGACAAAGAGGGCTTCCTGCGCAGCGGCACGTCGCTCATCCAGACCATCGGCCGCGCTGCCCGCAACGTGTCGGGCCAGGTCCACATGTACGCCGACAGCATCACCGATTCGATGCGCAACGCGATCGAAGAGACCGATCGGCGCCGCGAGAAGCAGGTCGCGTACAACAAGGAGCGCGGAATCGATCCGCAGCCGCTGCGCAAGCGCATCGCCGACATCACCGAGGTGCTCGCGCGCGAAGCCTCCGACACGGAGCGGATGCTGCGCGGCAAGGCCGCCGCCAAGAACAAGTCGGGCAAGGGCAAGTCGCCGACGCCGCAGCTGCGCCGCGAAGGGATCGCCGCCGAGGGGGCCGAGCAGCTCGAGGCGACCATCGCCGACCTCAGTACGCAGATGCTCGCGGCCGCGGGCGAGCTGAAGTTCGAGCTCGCCGCTCGGCTGCGCGACGAGGTGCAGGACCTCAAGAAGGAACTGCGCGCCATGGAACGCGCGGGGCACGCCTGACCCCGGGTGCGCGCCGTGGCGCTACGGGCAGTGCATGAGCGGCTTCGGCCCGGAGCGGTCGAAGACGTGCTGTGCGACGGGTGCGCCGCACAGCGGGCAGGCGCGTTCGGCGCGCTGTGCCGCTGAGGGCGGGGGAGCCGTCTCGTACGGCCCGACGGCGGCGGGGCCCGCAGCTCGGATCAGCGTCGCGTTGATCCACTGATACCACCCGCCCGCCTCGCGGACCCGTTCGCGGAGGGGTCGCCTGCCGGAGAGGGGGTCATTCGAGTCGGTCATGATCATTAGTGTACTAATGATTAGCGCGTTAGGATTCACGGATGACCGTCGCAACGCCCTCCCCGGACGACCTGCTCAAACTCGACAACCAGGTGTGCTTCGCCCTGGTCACCGCGGCGCGCAATGTCGTGAGCATCTACCGGCCGATCCTCGAGCCCCTCGGTCTCACCCACCCGCAGTACCTCGTGATGCTCGCCCTGTGGGAGGAATCTCCCCGGTCGTTGCGCGATCTGGCCGCCGAGCTCGCGCTGGAGCCGGCCACGGTCTCACCGCTGGTGAAGCGGCTCGAGGCCACGGGCCTTGTGACCCGCGCTCGACGGGGTCAGGACGAGCGCGTTCTGGACGTCGGTCTCACCCCGCGCGGCGCGGCGCTGAGAGAGCAGGCCCTCGATGTGCCCGAACAGGTCATGCGACGCGTCGGCGCGGACGCGCAGGGACTCATCGCGCTGCGCGACGCCCTCGCGCCGTTCGCCGGGCGCCGTTGAGTCTCGCGGATTCGCTCTAGGCGAATGCCCGGAGATCTCTTAGTGTCGAAGCGGTGCGACGCTGCCCACCCGACCCGGGGGACTCCCGACGCGCCTTCTGCACCGGCTACGAAGAGAGAAGCACCACCCATGCGATCTGGTCAGCGTCCCGCACCCCCATCCCTCCACCGTCGCCGCACGCTCGGCGCCGTCGTGGCCGTCTGTGCCGTCGCCGCGACGGCGCTGGCCGCTGCGCCCGCCGCCCAGGGCGCGGCGACCCCGGTGGAGATCAACCTCGTCACCGTCAACGACTTCCATGGGCGGATCGAGCAGTCCGCTCCCGCCGGTGGCATCGCCGCGCTCGCGCAGGCGGTGAATCAGGTCCGCGCCGGCAACCCGAACACGGTCTTCGCAGCAGCCGGCGACATGATCGGGGCATCCACGTTCACGTCGTTCATCCAGAACGACGTCCCGACGATCGAGACGCTCAACGAGGCAGGTCTCGAAGTGAGTGCTGCCGGCAACCACGAGTTCGACAAGGGCTGGGCCGACCTCGACGGACGCGTCCAGGACCTCGCCGACTGGGAGTACATCGCCGCCAACGTCTACGAGAAGTCCACCGGCCAGCCCGGGCTCGCCGAGTCGTGGGTGAAGGAGATGGCGGGCATCAAGGTCGGCTTCATCGGTGCCGTCACCGAAGAGCTGCCCTCGCTCGTCGCCCCCGCCGGTATCCAGGACATCGAAGTCCGCGACATCGTGCAGAGCGTCAACGCCGTCGCCGACAGTCTCACCGACGGGATCGCCACCGACACCAACCTGGAAGCGGACGTCCTCGTGCTGCTGATCCACGAGGGCGCGCCCGGCACCTCGCTCGCGTCGGCAACCGATCCGGGGACGGCCTTCGGCGAGATCGTGAACAATGTCACCCCGAAGGTGAACGCGATCGTCTCGGGCCACACGCACCTCGCCTACAACCACGAGGTGCCTTACCCCGGCGACACCGGCATGCGGCCGGTCATCTCGTCCGGCCAGTACGGCGAGAAGTTCAGCGACATGCGGATCACGGTCGACCCGGAGACGAAGCAGGTGCTGTCGATGGACAACACCGTCATCGACATGTGGTGGGACCACGACGCGAACCCGGCGACGGCCACCGTGCCGCGCTACACCGTGCCGGCAGGCGATCCCATCGCCACGATGGTGGCTTCGGCCGTGGCGGCGGCGGAAGGGCCCGGCTCGGTCAAGCTCGGCGACATCACCGCCGACTTCAACCGTGCGAAGCAGGCGAGCGGCGCCGAGAATCGCGGCGGAGAGTCCACGCTGGGCAATTTCGTCGCGGATGCGCAGCTGTGGTCGGCGCGGCGCACCGATCCCGCGACGCAGATCGCGTTCATGAACCCGGGGGGCCTGCGTGCCGACATGGCGTTCGCGCCGGACGGCGTGCTCACCTACAAAGAGGCTGCCACCGTGCAGTCCTTCGCGAACACGCTCGTGACCCTCACCATGACCGGCGACCAGATCCGGCAGGCGCTCGAGCAGCAATGGCAGCCCGCGGGTGCGACGCGGCCGTTCCTCAAGCTCGGCATCTCCTCCGGATTCGAGTACGTCTACGACCCGGCGGCGGCTCCCGGATCCCGCATCACCCGGATGACTCTGGACGGCGTCGACATCGAACCGGGGATGTCGTACCGGGTCGTCGCGAACTCGTTCCTGGCCTCGGGCGGCGATAACTTCGCCGCGATCGGGCAGGGCAGCGACAAGCGCGACACCGGCCAGGTCGATCTGGAATCGATGGTGGCGTACATGGCCGAGATCGGCACCGCCACCCCCGATTACGCGCAGCGATCGGTCGGCGCCACGCTGCCCGCACCGGGTGCACAGGGCTATGAGGCCGGCAGCACGTTCGACGTCGCTCTCTCGTCGCTGGACTTCAGCACCACCGAGCCGCGCGTGACGACCGTCGACGTGGCGATCGGTGGCACTACTGCGGGCTCAGGAGCGGTCTCGCTGTCGCTGCCCAGCACGCATGCCGACGGCAGCGGAACGGCGACGGTGTCGGTGACTGTTCCGGAGGGCATCACCGGCGACGCTCCGGCCGGGACGGCCACCCAGGTGCCGCTGACGATCAGCACCGCGACCGGCACGAGCGTCGAGATCACGATCCCGGTGTTCGAGCGGGCTGACAGCGTCACCTTCGGCTTCGCGAACAAGATCATCGCGAAGGCGAAGTCGGCTGTGAAGTTCACCGCGATCGTGTTCGCCGAGGACGGAGCGCCGGTCGTGGGCGAGGTCACGATCCTCGACGGCGACCAGGTGATCGCCACGGCGACCCTCACCGAGGCCGACAACGGCGTCGTCAAGGTCAAGCTGCCGCCGCTCGGCAAGGGCGTCCACCAGTTGTCGGCAGCGTATGCGGGGAGCGACTCGGTCAAGCCGTCCGCGAGTCACGCGGTGCCCGTGCTGGTCTGGTAGCCGCCCCTGGCAGCAACCCGTGAAGGCGGGGTCTCCGGCGCCCGTGTCGGAGGCCCCGCCTAGACTTGTCGGGTGCCCATCGTCCCTGTCGCCATGCCCGGAAACGCTGCCGGAAACAACAGCGGAAAGCTCAGCGTCCGCGGTGCCCGCGTGCACAATCTGAAGGACGTCGATCTCGACATCCCGCGCGATTCTCTCGTCGTCTTCACGGGCCTCTCCGGCTCCGGCAAGTCCAGTCTCGCGTTCGACACGATCTTCGCCGAGGGTCAGCGTCGATACGTCGAGTCGCTGAGCGCCTATGCCCGCCAGTTCCTCGGTCAGGTCGACCGGCCCGATGTGGACTTCATCGAAGGACTGAGCCCTGCCGTCTCGATCGACCAGAAGTCGACCAACCGCAACCCGCGGTCCACGGTGGGCACGATCACCGAGATCCATGACTACATGCGCCTGCTGTGGGCGCGGATCGGCGTGCCGCACTGTCCCGAGTGCGGCGCGGTCATCCAGCGTCAGACCGTGCAGCAGATCGCCGATCAGCTGATCGAGCTTCCCGAGCGCACGCGGTACCAGATCGTCGCCCCGATCGTTTCGCAGAAGAAGGGCGAGTTCGTCGACCTCTTCAAGGAGCTCGGCGCCAAGGGGTACGCGCGCGCGATCGTCGACGGCGAGCTGATCCAGCTCGCCGAACCGCCGACGCTGAAGAAGAGCTACAAGCACGACATCGCCGTCGTGGTCGACCGGCTGGTCGCGGCTCCCGGCATCCTGGACCGCGTCACCGACTCGGTCGAGACGGCGCTCTCGCTCGCCGGCGGCCTCATGCAGGTCAACTTCGTCGACGAGGAGGGCGATGCCGCCTGGCAGTCGTTCTCCGAGAAGCTGGCATGTCCCAACGGGCACCCGCTGCAGCTGACCGAGATCGAGCCGCGGACCTTCTCGTTCAACGCGCCGTTCGGCGCCTGCCCGACGTGCTCGGGCCTCGGGACCCGCATGTCGGTGGACGTCGACCTGATGCTCGGCGACGAGGACCTCTCCATTCGCGAGGGCGTGCTGATCCCGTGGACCACGCAGGGCAAGGGGCTGTTCCAGTACTACGAACGGCTGCTCGAGGGACTCTCGAACGATCTCGGGTTCTCGCTCGACACGCCGTGGAAGAAGCTCCCCGCCGACGTGCGTGAGGCTGTGCTGCGCGGCGAGAACTACAAGGTGACCGTGCGGTGGAAGAACCGCTACGGACGCGAGATGCGCTATTCGTCGGGCTTCGAGGGCGTCGTGCCCTACATCGAGCGGCAGTACACGCAGGCCGAGTCCGACACGCAGCGCCAGCGCTGGTCGGAGTACCTCCGCGAGGTGCCGTGCCCGGTATGCGACGGCGACCGGCTGAAGCCGGAGGTGCTGGCGGTGCTGGTGCACGGGCATTCCATCGCGGATGCCTCGCGACTGAGCCTCGGCGGGGCGCGCGAGTACTTCGCCAAGCTGACCCTCACCGAGCGTGAGGCCACGATCGCCGCCCAGGTACTGCGCGAGATCCGGCTGCGCCTGGACTTCCTGATCCGCGTGGGGCTGGACTACCTGAGCCTCAGCCGTGCCGCCGCGACGCTCTCGGGCGGCGAGGCGCAGCGCATCAGGCTGGCCACGCAGATCGGATCGGGTCTGACCGGAGTGCTGTACGTGCTCGACGAGCCGTCCATCGGCCTTCACCAGCGCGACAACCGGCGTCTCATCGAGACCCTGGTCGCGCTGCGCGATCTCGGCAACACGCTCATCGTGGTCGAACACGACGAAGAGACGATCCACGCCGCCGACTGGGTCGTCGACATCGGGCCCGGTGCGGGCGTCAACGGCGGCGATGTGGTGCATTCCGGTCCGCTCGCCGAGCTGCTCGCCGACCGCTCCTCGATCACAGGCGACTACCTGTCCGGCCGGCGCGCGATCCCCACGCCGAAGAAGCGGCGCAAGATCGACAAGACGCGCCAGGTCACGGTCGTGGGCGCCCGCGAGAACAACCTCAAGAACGTCACGGTCGGGTTCCCGCTGGGCGTTCTGACCGCGGTCACGGGCGTGAGCGGGTCGGGCAAATCCTCACTGGTCAACGGCATCCTCTATCAGGTGCTCGCGACGCGCCTCAACGGCGCCCGGCGGGTGGCCGGCAAGCACACGCGTGTGACCGGTCTGGACAACCTCGACAAGGTGGTGCACGTCGATCAGGCGCCGATCGGCCGCACGCCGCGCTCGAACCCCGCCACGTACACCGGCGTGTTCGACCGCATTCGCACGCTGTTCAGCGAGACGACCGAGGCGAAGGTGCGCGGCTACCTGCCCGGGCGCTTCAGCTTCAACGTCAAGGGCGGACGCTGCGAGGCGTGCTCGGGTGACGGCACGATCAAGATCGAGATGAACTTTCTGCCGGACGTGTACGTGGACTGCGAGGTCTGTCACGGCAAACGGTACAACCGCGACACGCTGGCGGTTCACTACAAGGGCAAGAACATCGCCGAGGTGCTCGAGATGCCGATCGCCGAGGCGGCGGAGTTCTTCGAGCCGATCCAGGCCATCCACCGCTACCTCAAGACCCTCGTCGACGTCGGGCTCGGGTACGTGCGTCTCGGGCAGTCGGCGACGACGCTCTCGGGCGGCGAGGCGCAGCGTGTCAAGCTCGCCACCGAGCTGCAGCGCCGCACGAACGGCCGGTCGATCTACGTGCTGGACGAGCCCACGACCGGACTGCACTTCGAGGACGTTCGCAAGCTGCTCGAGGTGCTGAACGGGCTGGTCGAGAAGGGCAACACGGTCATCGTCATCGAGCACAACCTCGACGTCATCAAGTCCTCGGACTGGGTGATCGATCTCGGGCCCGAAGGCGGCGCGGGCGGTGGCGAGGTCGTGGCGATCGGCACTCCCGAGCAGGTCGCCCGTGTCGAAGGCAGCCACACCGGCGCCTTCCTGGCGGAGGTCCTCGGGCTCGGATCGGCCGTCGAGGCGCGCAAGGCCGGCTGACCCGATGGTCAGATCGGTTCCCACGGTCTCGTACAAGCCCCGGCCGGGCGAGATCCCGACCAATCCCGGCGTCTACCGCTTCCGTGACCGCGACGGCCGCGTGCTGTACGTCGGCAAGGCCAAGAATCTGCGCGCGCGGCTGTCGAACTACTTCGCCCCGCTGCACACGCTGCACGAGCGCACGCGGCGCATGGTGACCACCGCGGCCTCGGTCGAGTGGACCGTCGTCGCGACCGATGTCGACTCGCTGCAGCTGGAGTACCAGTGGATCAAGGAGTTCGATCCGCCGTTCAACGTTCGCTACCGCGATGACAAGTCCTATCCGTTCATGGCGATCACGCTCGCCGACGAGGCGCCGCGTGTGATCGTCACCCGCAACCGCCGGATCCCGGGGGCGAAGTACTTCGGGCCGTACCCCAAGGTATGGGCGGTGCACGACACCATCGACCTGATGATCAAGGTCTTCCCGATCCGCACGTGCAGCGACTCGTCGTACAAGAAGGCCATGGCCAGCGGCCGGCCGTGCTTTCCGGGACAGATCGGCCGCTGCGGCGGGCCCTGCTCGATGAAGGTGACCATCGAGGAGCACCGCGCGATGGTGGAGGACTTCATCGCCTTCATGGCCGGCGGCGACCAGCGGTTCACCAAGGAGCTGTCGGCGCGCATGCGCGAGGCCGCGGCCGCGATGGACTACGAAGCGGCGGCGGTGTATCGCGACCGGCTGCAGGCGATCGACGCCGTGCTGAACAAGAGCGCCCTCGTGCTCGCCGCAGACACCGACGCCGACCTGTTCGGGATCGCCGAGGACGAGCTGGCTGCGACCGTGCAGCACTTCGTGATCCGCGGCGGTCGTGTGCGAGGCGTCCGGGCCACGACGATCGAGAAGGAACTCGACATCTCGGGCGGTGACCTCGTCGACCAGGTGCTGCAGCGCACGTACGGCAACGCGGCGAGCACGGACATCCCACGTCAGGTCCTCGTCCCTTCGCTGCCCGATGACGCGGCCGAGCTCGAGGCGTGGCTGCGGGAGCGGCGGGGCAAGTCCGTGACCATCCAGGTCGCCCAGCGCGGGCGCAAGGCCGAGCTCATGAAGACGGCGAGGCTGAACGCACAGCAGGCGCTGATGCTGCACAAGACCCGGCGCACCAGCGACTACGTCGCGCGCACCCAGGCGCTCACCGATCTGCAGGAGGCGCTCGACCTCGCCGAAGCGCCGCTGCGGATCGAGTGCTTCGACGTGTCGCACCTGGGCGGCACGAACGTCGTGGCCTCGATGGTGGTCTTCGAGGACGGCCTGCCCCGCAAGGACCAGTACCGTTCGTTCGGCGTCGCCGAGACGACGGACGACACCGACTCGCTCTACCAGGTGCTCATGCGCCGGCTGGCGTACCTGGATAGGCCGGAGGAGAACGAGCCCGACGAGTCCGAGCGCACGGCATCCGTCGTCTCGCCGGACGCCGAGATCGTGACGGATCCGGATGCCGAGGTCGTGACCGCTCGCAAGCGCCCGCGGTTCGCCTACCGCCCGCAGCTGCTCGTGGTCGACGGCGGCAAGCCGCAGGTCGAGGCCGCCGCGCGGGCCCTGCGCGACGCAGGGCATGAAGAGGTCGCGCTGTGCGGCATCGCGAAGCGGCTCGAGGAGGTGTGGCTGCCGGGAGAGGAATACCCCGTGATCCTGCCGCGCACGTCGGAGGCGCTGTACCTGCTGCAGCGCCTGCGTGACGAAGCGCACCGCTTCGCCATCACGCATCAGCGCAAGCGCCGTCGCCGCGATATCCAGAGCGTGCTCGCGGAGGTCCCGGGACTGGGGGAGGCCCGCATCAAGGCGCTGCTGCGTCACTTCGGATCGGTGTCCGCGCTCAAGCAGGCCACTCCGGACGAGATCGCGCAGCTGCCAGGTGTCGGCCCCAAGCTCGCCGCGGCGATCCACCTGCACCTCTCGGGCTGACGGATAGGCTGGGACCGACGGGGGTGGTCATGGCCGAGGTGACAGGTCGCGACGGAACGGCGGAGAGCGACGTGGGTGAGGACGGCTCGCGCCAGGGGAACGGGCAGAAGAGCGCCGGTGAGGTGCTGATCGTCACCGGCATGTCGGGCGCCGGTCGGTCGACCGCCGCCAACGCTCTGGAGGATCTCGGCTGGTACGTGGTCGACAACCTGCCGCCCCAGATGCTCAAGCCGCTGCTGGATCTCACCGAGCTCGCGGCGGGCGTCCTGCCACGCGTCGCCGTGGTCGTCGACGTGCGCGGGCGAGACCTCTTCTCTGACCTTCCCGAGGCGATGCGCGCGCTGCGGGAGCGCCGCCAGATCCGGCTGATGTTCCTGGATGCCTCGGACGAGGTGCTCGTGCGCCGCTTCGAGGCCGTGCGCCGCCCCCACCCGCTGCAGGGCGACGGCACCATCCTCGACGGCATCCGGCTCGAGCGCGCCCGGCTCACCGCCGTCCGCGAGAGCGCGGACGTCATCATGGACACGTCCACGTACAACATCCACCAGCTGGCCACGCAGGTGAGCGACCTCTTCTCCGAGGAGAATGCCGCGCGGCATACCCTGACGATCCTGAGCTTCGGGTTCAAGTACGGGCTTCCGCCCGATGCCGACCTCGTCGCCGACATGAGGTTCCTGCCCAATCCGTTCTGGAACGAAGGGCTGCGTCCGCTCACGGGTGAGGACGCCGATGTGCGCGAGTTCGTCCTCGCGCAGGAGGGCGCCGAGGACTTCATCGCGGCGTACGCCGCCGCCCTGCGCCCGGTTCTCGCCGGCTACCAGCGTGAGAACAAGCGCCACTCGGTCGTCGCGGTCGGGTGCACCGGCGGCAAGCATCGCTCCGTCGTGATGGCGCGCGAGCTCGCCGACCGCCTCGCCGGCGTGCCGGGAGTCGCCGTGCGGGTGAAGCATCGCGACCTCGGGCGTGAATGACTCCGGCCGAGTAGGCTTGTCCTTCGTTCCAGGACCCATCCGCGAAGGAGACCCGTGTCGCTCACTGCTGACGTGAAGGCCGAGCTGATCACCGTGCGCGACCCGCGCCCGACGGCCCGCGTGGCAGAGCTGACCTCGCTGTTGCGGTTCTCCGGGGGACTGCACTCGATCGCGAATCGGGTCGCCGTCGAGGCGGAAGTCGATTCCGACGTGCTCGCGCGGCGCACCGCCCGCGATCTCGTGGAGCTCTACGGCGTGCGCCCCGAACTCGTCCACGTTCAGGGCTCCGGTGCGCGCAACGGCAGCCACTACGCCGTGCGCGTGATCGACGGCGGCGAGACGCTCGCTCGTCAGACCGGACTGCTCGACCAGCGCCGGCGCCCCGTGCGCGGGCTGCCCAACAAGCTGACGACCGGGTCGCGCGGCGACCTGGCCGCGATCTGGCGCGGCGCATTCCTCGCTGCCGGCTCGCTGAGCGAGCCGGGCCGGTCGGCGGCCCTCGAGATCACCTGCCCGTCGTCAGAGGCCGCAATGGCCCTGGTCGGCGCCGCGCATCGCCTCGGCATCGCCGGCAAGGCGCGCGAGGTTCGTGGTGTGCCGCGCGTCGTGGTCCGCGAGGGCGAGGCGATCCGCGCAGCCCTCGCCGCGATGGGCGCCGTCCGCGCCGCGTCGGACTGGGATCAGATGCGCCAGCGGCGAGAAGTCCGCGCCGGCGTCAACCGGCTCGTCAACTTCGACGACGCGAACCTGCGGCGCTCGGCCCAGGCCGCCGTCGCCGCGTGCGCACGGGTCGAGCGTGCGCTCGAGATCCTGGGGGAGGAGGTGCCCGAGCACCTTCGCGAAGCAGGCGAGCTGCGCCTTGCACACCGCGACGCGAGCCTGGACGAGCTCGGCCACCACGCGGATCCGCCGCTGACCAAGGACGCCGTCGCCGGACGCATCCGCCGCCTGCTCGCGATGGCCGATAAGAAGGCCGAGACCGACGGCGTGCCGGGCACGGATGCGGCTGTTCCGGCGGGTCTCGAAGACTGAGCCGAGGCATCCGGGTACTCGACGTCATCGAGGGAAGCAACCCCCGCGCGCGGACGTTGAGGCTCAGTAGGATGAACCCGTCACCCTCGCAGCGCCGAGGAATTCGGCGCGCGCCGACAGGAAGAAGAGAACATGGCGAAGTACACCTTGCCCGACCTCCCCTACGACTACGCCGCGCTCGAACCGCACATCAGCGGCAAGATCATGGAGCTGCACCACAGCAAGCACCACCAGGCGTATGTCACCGGTGCCAACACGGCTCTCGAGCAGCTGGCGGAGGCGCGTGAGACCGGCAGCCTCGCGAACGTGAACAAGCTCGAGAAGGACCTGGCCTTCAACCTGGGCGGTCACGTCAACCACTCCATCTTCTGGACGAACCTCTCGCCCAACGGCGGCGGCGAGCCCGACGGCGAGCTGCGTGCCGCGATCGACGAGTTCTTCGGCGGCTTCGACAAGTTCCAGGCGCACTTCACCGCAGCCGCGACCGGAATCCAGGGCTCGGGCTGGGCGGTGCTCAGCTGGGACCCGATCGGCGAGCAGCTCATCGTGCAGCAGCTGTTCGACCAGCAGAGCAACACGGCCCAGGGCACGATTCCCGTCTTCCAGCTGGACATGTGGGAGCACGCGTTCTACCTGGACTACCTGAATGTCAAGGCCGACTACGTCAAGGCGGTCTGGAACATCGTCGACTGGCAGAACGTGGCCCGGCGCCTCGACGCCGCCCGGCAGAAGACGTCGGGCCTGCTGGTACTGTCATAGCTGGCGAGCGTCCCGGCGGGTGCGCCCGCCGGGACGCCGTTGTCCACCGTCTGAATCGCACCAAACCGCGCACTCGCGCACGACACATCTCAGGAGAAATTCCGTGGCTGTCAAGATCGGCATCAACGGCTTCGGCCGAATCGGACGCAACTTCCTTCGCGCGGCTCTCGCGCAGGGCGCGGACCTCGAAATCGTGGCGGTGAACGACCTCACCGACAACAAGACGCTCGCACACCTCCTCACCTACGACTCGGTGGGCGGCCCGCTGAGCGAATCGGTCTCGTACGACGGCGACTCCATCACGGTCGGCGGCAAGTCCATCAAGGTCTTCGAAGAGCGCGACCCCGCCAACCTCCCGTGGGGCGAGCTGGGCGTCGACATCGTCATCGAGTCCACCGGACGCTTCACCAAGGCCGAGGACGCCAAGAAGCACATCGCGGGCGGCGCCAAGAAGGTCCTGATCTCCGCGCCCGCCACCGGCGACGACGTCACGATCGTGATGGGTGTCAACGAGGGCGAATACGACCCCGAGAACCACGTCATCATCTCCAACGCCTCGTGCACCACGAACTGCCTCGCGCCCCTCGCGAAGGTGTTCAACGACGCCTTCGGCATCGAGCGCGGCTTCATGATGACCGCTCACGCGTACACGGCCGACCAGAACCTCCAGGACGGCCCGCACAGCGACCTGCGTCGCGCACGCGCCGCAGCGATCAACATCGTGCCGGCATCCACCGGCGCCGCGAAGGCCATCGGCCGCGTGCTTCCCGAGCTGAACGGCAAGCTCAGCGGCTCGTCGTACCGGGTGCCCGTCCCCACCGGCTCGATCGTCGACCTGACGATCGTCACGCCGACCGAGGGCCTCACTGCCGAGCAGGTCAACGAGGCGTACAAGGCCGCTGCGGCCGAGGGCCGTCTGGCCGGCTACCTCGAGTACACCGAGGACCCGATCGTCTCCAGCGACATCCAGCTCAACCCGCACTCGTCGATCTTCGACTCGGAGCTCACCAACGTCAGCGGCAACCTGGTCAAGGTGTCGGCGTGGTACGACAACGAGTGGGGCTACTCCAACCGCCTCGTCGACCTGACCGAGTACGTCGCCGAGCGCCTGTAACCCGTCATGGCCCTGCGCACCCTCAGCACCCTGGGTTCGCTGGCCGGCAAGCGCGTCATCGTCCGTGCTGACCTCAACGTCCCCCTGAAGGACGGCGTCATCACGGACGATGGCCGTGTGCGGGCCACGCTCCCCACGCTCAACGCCCTCATCAACCAGGGCGCTCGCGTCCTGGTCTGCTCGCACCTCGGTCGCCCCGAGGGAGCGCCGGACCCGAAGTACAGCCTGGCGCCTGTCGCCCAGCGTCTGTCCGAGCTGCTCGGCAAGCCGGTCGCCTTCGCCCGTGACACGGTGGGGGAGTCGGCCCACGAGGCCGCCGCAGCCCTCGAGGACGGCGATGTCGCGGTGCTCGAGAACCTCCGCTTCAACCCGGGTGAGACATCCAAGGACGACTCAGCGCGACGCGCGTTCGCCGAGCAGCTCGCCGGGCTCGGGGACGTGCTCGTGTCGGACGGCTTCGGTGTGGTGCACCGCAAGCAGGCGTCGGTGTACGACCTCGCCGAGATCCTGCCGTCCGCCGCCGGATCGCTCATCGAGAAGGAGGTCGATGTCCTCGACCGCCTCACCGAGAACCCGGAGCGCCCCTACACGGTCGTGCTGGGCGGTTCGAAGGTCAGCGACAAGCTCGGGGTCATCGACCACCTGCTGCCGCGCGTAGACCGACTGCTGGTCGGCGGCGGCATGATGTTCACGTTCCTGGCCGCACAGGGCCACAAGGTCGGGGCGAGCCTGCTCGAGCAGGACCAGCTCGACACCGTCACCCGGTACATGGCGAAGGCGAAGGAGCTCGGGGTCGAACTCGTCCTCCCGGTCGACGCCGTCGTCGCGGCGTCGTTCGCGGCCGATGCCGAGCACGTGATCGCACCTGCCTCGGCACTCGAAGACACCGCGTTCGGAGCATCCGGTCTCGGGCTCGACATCGGACCCGAGACAGCGGTGATCTTCGCGAACGCGGTGCGCGGCTCGAAGACGGTGTTCTGGAACGGCCCGATGGGCGTGTTCGAGATGGCGCCCTTCGCCGCCGGCACCAAAGCCGTCGCGAAGGCGCTCACCGAGGTCGACGGGCTGTCCGTCGTCGGAGGCGGCGACTCCGCCGCCGCGGTGCGCCAGCTCGGCTTCGCAGACGACGAGTTCGGTCACATCTCGACCGGCGGAGGCGCGAGCCTGGAGTTCCTCGAAGGAAAGAAGCTTCCCGGACTGGAGGTCCTCGGATGGCAATAGCGCCGCGCACCCCGCTCATCGCGGGCAACTGGAAGATGAACCTCGACCACCTGCAGGCGGTCGCGTTCGTGCAGAAGCTGCACTGGACCCTCAAGGACGCCAAGCACGAGGACGGCTCGGTCGAGGTGGCGGTCTTCCCGCCGTTCACCGACCTGCGCACGGTGCAGACGCTCCTGGACGCCGACAAGATCCCGTTCGCACTCGGTGCGCAGGATCTCTCGGCGCATGACTCCGGGGCGTACACGGGCGAGGTCTCGGGCGCCTTCCTCGCGAAGCTCGACAACCGGTACGTCATCATCGGCCACTCCGAGCGGCGGCAGTACCACGCCGAGAGCGACGAGGTCGTGGCGGCCAAGGTCAAGGCGGCACTGCGGCACGGTCTGATTCCGGTCATCTGCGTCGGCGAGACGAGCGAAGATCTCCAGAAGTTCGGTGCAAGCGCAGTTCCTGTCGCCCAGCTGACCGCCGCCCTCGCAGGCGTGAAGGCAGATGCCGAGATCGTCGTCGCGTACGAGCCGGTGTGGGCGATCGGCTCCGGCCAGGCGGCCACGCCGCAGCAGGCGCAGGATGTCTGCGCCACGCTGCGCGGCGTCATCGCCGAGAAGCTGGGAGCGGATGCCGCGGCGAAGACCCGCGTGCTGTACGGCGGCTCGGTGAAGGCGGCCAACATCGCCAGCTTCATGCGCGAGCCCGACGTGGACGGCGCTCTGGTCGGCGGGGCGAGCCTCGTGGTCGACGAGTTCGCCGCGATCATCCGATACCAGAAGCACGTCGGCGTGTGAGAGCTGACCTATACTGAGACACTGCGTGCCCAGTCTCGGCACGCTGAAAGGCGTTGATCTGTGCAGATCCTCGAATTCGTCCTGCAGGTGCTCCTGGGCATCACGAGCCTCCTGCTGACCCTTCTGATCCTGCTCCACAAGGGGCGCGGCGGCGGGCTGTCCGACATGTTCGGCGGCGGCATGACCTCGGCTCTCGGCTCATCCGGCCTCGCCGAGCGCAATCTCAACCGGTTCACAGTGGTCCTCGCGCTCGCATGGTTCGCGGCGATCGTCGCGCTGGGCCTTATCACGAAGTTCCAGGCGCTCTGATGGCGACCGGAGGCAACGCGATCCGCGGCACCCGTGTCGGTGCCGGCCCGATGGGGGAGCAGGACCACGGTTTCCACGCCGACCGCATCGCCGTCTCGTACTGGGACGCGCTGGGCAACGAGACCGTTCGCTACTTCGCCGCCGGGATTCCCGAGGAGGAGATCCCCGAGACCATCGACTCGCCGCACTCCGGCCTGCCGGCCGGTCGCGACAAAGAGAACCCCCCTGCCGTGGCGAAGACCGAGCCGTACAAGACACACCTCGCTTACGTGAAGGAGCGTCGCACCGAAGAAGAGGCCGAGGCGCTCCTCGACGACGCGCTGAAGCAGCTCCGCGAGCGACGTGGACAGGGCTGACCGCCCGTAACCACGTGACGTTGTGAAGAGCGGATGCCTCGTGTCGAGGCATCCGCTCTTTCAATACTCGCGATCGATGAGATCGGGCGGAACCTGAGACGCCGCCGCCTCGTCGACGAAGAAGACGGTGCGCTTGCGACCCTTGGCGCCGGCCGCCGGCACACTCGCATAGCTCGCTCCCGCCAGGGCGAGACCCAAGGCGGACGCCTTGTCGGCACCGGAGACCACCATCCACACGCGCTTCGAGCCGTTGATCACCGGTCGGGTCATCGTGATGCGCTCGGGCGGGGGCTTCGGAGCGTCGTGAACCGGCACGACCGAGCGGTCGGTGACGAGGATCTCGGGTCGATCGGGGAACAGTGACGCGATGTGCGCGTCGGGTCCGACTCCGAGGAAGCACACGTCGAAGGCGGGCCAGGCGCCGTCGGGGCCGGGGTAGCGCGCGAGCTCGTCGGCGTATGCCGAGGCTGCTGCCTCGGCATCCGCACCCGCGCCTTCGGCCGGGATCGCGTGGATGTTCGCCGCCGGCATGTCGATGGCGTCGAGGAGGACGCCGCGCGCCTGCTTCTCGTTGCGCTCCTCATCACCGGCAGGCACGAAGCGCTCGTCGCTCCACCAGAAGTGGACGAGCGACCAGTCGATGCGCTCGATGCGCGGGTTGCGGGCCGCCGCCGCAAGGACGGCGGCACCCATCGTGCCGCCGGTCAGCGAGACGTGCGCCAGTTTGCCTTCGTCCGCCCGCTTGGCGACGCGGCTGAGGAACCGGGCAGCGACGGAGTCGGCGAGCGCCGCGGGATCGGGACTGATGACGACCCGCTTCTCGGCCCAGGCCTCAACCATCCGTGTCACTCACCCGAACGACTCGTCATGCGTCCTGCGTCTCCTTCGTCGCCGGAGGGTCGAGCAGCTCCCAGCCCTCCGTGATGACTCGACCATACAGGACGTCCGGGTCGAGGCGACGAAGCTCCTCCGCGAGGCATTCGCGGAGTGTACGGCGCGGGAAGGCGAGTTCGTGACTGGGCTGACCGGGCTGGGTGAGGGTGGCTCGCCCCGGCGTGGGTCGCTCCAGCAGCACCTCTCCGCTCGGGCGTTCGAGGGCGACCGACTTGATGCCGTGCGGCCATTCCGCCGGATCGAGGTACGCCCAGTCCACCGGCACGTCCAGTGTCAGGCGCAGCCATGCGGCGAGCAGCGCCGTCGAGGGCGAATCGGAGGCCCCGCGCACACGCACGGCGGTCACGGGCTCGTACGGCGGCTGGTCCAGGATCGCCGCGAGCTGTTCGCGCCAGCGCGTCAGGCGGGTCCACGAGAGATCCGTGTCGCCCGGCGCATACTGGTCGCCGAGGCCGGCGACGAATGCGGAGGGATCCGCCTTCGTCGCGGCATCCGTGATCCGGCGCTGCGCGATCTTTCCGATCGACGTCCTCGAGATGTCCTCGGGCGTGCGATTGGGCCACCACACCACCACGGGTGCGTCGGGCAGAAGCAGCCCGGTGACGAGGCTCTCGAGGTTGGAGTTGCCGGCGTCGCCGAACACGCGGAGCGTCACGACCTCGCTCGCCCCGGCGTCGCCGCCCACGCGGATCTGCGCGTCCAGGCGAGGGTCCGTGTCGAGACTGTCGCCGATCATGAGCACGATGACGCGCATCGGGTGCTCGCGCGAGGCGTCGTTGGCGGCCTCGATGACCTCTTCGACCGCACCCTCACGGGTCAGGATGATGAGCGTCAGCACGCGGCCGAGCGCGACCGCGCCGCCCTCCTCGCGGACGCTGACCAGCGCACGCGAGATCTTGCTGACGGTGGTGTCGGGAAGATCGACGATCACGGGCGCCTCCAGCTGCGTCCATCGCGGGCGAGCATCTCGTCCGCTGATGCCGGGCCCCATGACCCGGGCGAGTACTGTTCAACGGGTCCGCCCTGCTCGTCCCAGAACCGCTCGATCGGGTCGAGGATCTTCCATGAGAGCTCGACCTCCTCGTGGCGCGGGAAGAGGGGCGGGTCGCCGAGGAGCACGTCGAGGATCAGTCGCTCGTACGCCTCGGGGCTCGCCTCGGTGAAGGCGTGGCCGTAGCCGAAGTCCATCGTGACGTCGCGCACCTGCGCGCCCGCGCCGGGCACCTTCGAGCCGAACCGGATCGTGACGCCCTCGTCGGGCTGCACGCGGATGACGAGGGCGTTCTGCCCCTGGCCCGACGTCTGGCTGCGCGAGAAGAGCAGCTCGGGTGCGCGCTTGAACACCACGGCGATCTCGGTCACGCGACGGCCCAGACGCTTGCCGGTGCGCAGATAGAACGGCACGCCCGCCCAGCGGCGGGTGTTGACTTCGAGCGTGACTGCGGCGTAGGTCTCGGTCGTGGAGTGCGGGTTCATGCCGTCCTCCTCGAGGAAGCCCAGAACCTTCTCGCCGCCCTGCCAGCCGCCCGCATACTGTCCACGCGCCGTAGAACGGGCGAGGTCGTCGGGGGGGGTCACCGCGGCGAGAACCTTCTCCTTCTCGGCGCGCAGGTCCTTCGCGTCGAACGAGATGGGTTCTTCCATGGCGGTGAGCGCCATGAGCTGCAGCAGGTGGTTCTGAATGACGTCACGCGCGGCGCCGACGCCGTCGTAGTAGCCGGCACGGCCCCCCACGCCGATGTCCTCCGCCATCGTAATCTGCACGTGATCGACGTAGTTGCGGTTCCAGATCGGCTCGTACAGCTCGTTCGCGAAGCGCAGCGCCAGGATGTTCTGGACCGTCTCCTTGCCGAGGTAGTGGTCGATGCGGAAGATCGAGTCGGCGGGGAACGCCGAGCGCAGCACGTCGTTGAGGGCGGCGGCGGACTCCTGATCGTGGCCGAACGGCTTCTCGATGACCACTCGCCGCCAACGGTCGGGCTGATCCGCGGTGTCGTCGACGAGGCCCGAGGACTTCAGCTGCTCGGCGACGACCGGGAACGCCTTGGGCGGGATCGACAAGTAGAACGCGTGGTTGCCCATCGTTCCGCGCTCGGTGTCGAGGCGGTCGACGGTCTCGCGCAGGCGACGGAAGGCGTCGGGGTCGTCGAACTCACCCGAGACGAAGCGGATGCCTTCGAGCAGCTGCTGCCACGTCTCGTCGCGGAACTCGGTGCGGGCGTGCTGCCGTACCGCGTCGTACACCACCTTTGCGAAGTCCTGATCCTCCCAGTCGCGACGGGCGAAGCCGACGAGCGCGAAGCCCGGGGGCAGCAGCCCCCGGTTGGCGAGGTCGTACACGGCGGGCATGAGCTTCTTGCGGGAGAGGTCTCCCGTGACGCCGAAGATGACGAGCGCGCTCGGGCCGGCGATGCGGTTGAGACGACGGTCTTCGGGGTCGCGCAGCGGGTTGTGCCCGCGCGAAATCTCGACGGTCATGGGGCGGAGAGCTCCTACTGGGCCGCTTCGAAGAGCGAGAGCACTTCGATCTGGGGGTCGGTGAGGGTGAGTGTGACGACCGGGCGGCCGTGGCCCTCGGACAGCACACTCGCGTCGCCCGCGGCCTGCGCCTGGATCAGCTGGCCGAACGTGAACGGTCGCTCGGGGATCTCGAGGTCGACATCGGTCTGCTCGAGGATCTGAAGGAACACGCCGTTGGCCGGCCCGCCCTTGTGGTACTGGCCGGTCGAGTGCAGGAAGCGCGGGCCCCAGCCGAACGTGGTCGGGCGGCCCGAGTCGGCGGCGACGAGTTCGCGCAACCCTGCCAGCTGCGGCAGCTCGAGCCGGTTCACATAGGCCTGGAGGGCGACATAGCCGTCCTCGGGCAGTCGCGCCCACAACGCGTCGAGGACACCGGCGACGGTTCCGGATGCCGCGAGGTCGGGGTCCGACACGCGCACCTCGACGCCTTCGACGGTGAACGCCGGCGGCGTCGGCGCGGGCCGCGCGTCGAGGAGGCCGCGGGCGGCCACCTTGGCGGATTCCACGTCGGGCTGATCGAAGGGGTTGATCCCCAGCATCCGTCCGGCGATCGCCGTGGCGTACTCCCACACGACGAACTGGGCGCCGAGCGATCCGCTGACCAGCACCTCGCCCTCGTGGTGCTCGAAGAGATGGAACTCCTTCGCCTCGTCGACGAGCCGCACGACCTGGAGATCGGCGGGCCGGCTCTCGAGCTCGGGCGAGACCGGGAGCAGGACGACGGGAAGGATGCCGGTGCCCTGCTTTCCGGTCGACTCCGCGACGAGCTGCTCGATCCAGTCCGGCAGGCCCACGATGTGGGTGCCGTCGGTGACCAGGCCCAGCTTGTCGCGACGAGCCTGTGCTCGATTGCCGTCCTGGGCGGGGTCGGTGCCGTTGCCCCCGGCGATCGCCGCGGCCAGCACGAGGGCCGGGTTGTCGGGGCTGTCGATCGCGACCTCGAGGAGAGAGGCCTCGGCCTCGTCGAGGAGCTCGGCGATGTCGACACCGGCGAGCCCCGTGGGCACGAGGCCGAAGGCGGTCAGCGCCGAGTAGCGGCCGCCGACGGTCGGGTCGGCGTTGAAGACGGTGTAGCCGTCGGCGCGCGCCGCCTGATCGAGCGGGGAGCCCGGGTCGGTGACAACGACGATCCGCTCGCGGGGGTCGATGCCGAGATCCCGGAAGGCGGCTTCGAAGGCCCGCTTGGCCGAATCCGTCTCGACGGTGGATCCGGACTTGGACGAGACGACCAGCACGGTGCGGGTGAGGTCGCCGGCCTCGGCATCACCGTCGAGCGCGGCGAGCACCTGCCCGGGCGCGGTCGAGTCGAGGATCACCAGGGGCACGCCGGCCGTCTGCGCGATGACCTCCGGCGCGAGCGACGAGCCGCCCATGCCGGCGAGCACCACACGCGTCACGCCCTTCGCGCGGAGCTGGGCGCGCAGCGCCTCGATCTCGGCGACGAGTGGACGCGAGACGCTGACGGCCTCGACCCAGCCCAGGCGTTTGGACGCCTCGTCCTCTGCGGCCGCGCCCCACAGGCTCGCATCGCCCGCCGTGATCCCCGACGCCACGAGGCTGTCGACCAGCCCCGGGAGCGTCGCCTCGACGAGCGACTTGACGTGCCCGCTGAGATGGATGTCGAAGCTCATCGGGCGGCCTCGACGGCGCCCTCGAGCGCCGTCTTGACCGTTGCCTGGAGGTCGTGCCACGAGGCGATGAACTTGTCGACGCCCTCGTCCTCGAGCACCTGGGTCACGTCGTCGAAGTCCACGCCCACCGCGGCGAGGCGTGCGAAGACCTCGTGCGCCGCCTCGTACGTGCCCGTCACGGCGTCGCCCGCGATGCTGCCGTGATCGAAGGTGGCCTCGAGCGTCTTCTCGGGCATGGTGTTGACCGTGCCGGGTGCGATGAGCTCGGTCACGTAGAGCGTGTCGGGAAGCGACGGGTCCTTGACGCCGGTCGAGGCCCACAGCGGGCGCTGCACGTGGGCTCCGGCATCCGTCAGCGCCTTCGCGCGGTCGGTGGCGAACTCCTTCTCGAACAGCTCGTAGGCCAGGCGGGCGTTGGCGACGCCGGCGAGCGACTTGAGCGCCGTGGCCTCGTCGGTGCCGATGGCCACGAGGCGCTTGTCGACCTCGGTGTCCACGCGCGACACGAAGAACGACGCGACCGAGTGGATCTGGGAGATGTCGTGGCCGTTCGCCTGCGCCTGCTCGATGCCCGACAGGAACGCGTCGATGACCTCGGAGTAGCGCTCGAGGCTGAAGATCAGAGTGACGTTGACCGAGATCCCCTCGGCAAGCGTCGCCGTGATCGCCGGCAGACCGGCCTTCGTCGCCGGGATCTTGATGTGCACGTTCGGCCGGCCGACCTTGGCCCACAGCTCCTTGGCCTGGGCGATGGTGCCGTCGGTGTCGTGCGCGAGGTCGGGGGAGACCTCGATCGACACGCGGCCGTCGACGCCCCCGGTCGCGTCGTACACGGGGCGGAAGATGTCGGCGGCGTCGCGCACGTCATCGGTGGTGGCGGCGAAGATCGCGTCGTCCACGGATGCGCCCGCGGCGGCGAGCGCCGTGATCTGCTCGGCGTATGCGTGCCCGCCGCCCCCGATGGCGGCCTGGAAGATCGTCGGGTTCGTCGTCACGCCGCTGACGTTGCGCGTCGAGATGAGCTCGGTCAGGTTGCCCGTGGTGATGCGCTCGCGCGACAGATCGTCGAGCCAGATGCTCACGCCCTCGGCGACCAGCTTCTCAGTGGGGGTGCTCATTGCGTTCTCCTCGGATTACTCGGCCGCCGCTGTCGCGGCACCGATGGTCTCGTGGGCCGCCGCGACGACGGCGTCGGCGGTGATGCCGAACTTCTGGAACAGGGTCTTGTAGTCGGCCGACGCGCCGAAGTGGTCGATCGCGACGGAGCGGCCGGCGTCGCCGACGATTCCGCGCCACGTGAGCGCCGAGCCGGCCTCGACCGACACACGCGCCTTGACCCCTGCGGGCAGGACCTGCTCGCGGTACGCGTCGTCCTGCTCGGCAAACCACTCGAGGGACGGAGCCGACACCACGCGGGCGTTCACGCCTTCGGCCGCGAGGGTCTCGCGGGCCGCGACGGCCAGCTGCACCTCGGAGCCGGTGGCGATGAGGATCACGTCGGGCGTGCCGTTCGGCGCTTCGGCGAGGATGTACGCGCCCTTGGCGACGTTGTCGGCCGAGGCGAAGACGTCACCGGATGCCTCGCCGTCGCCCCGCTCGAACACCGGGATGTTCTGGCGGGTCAGCGCGATGCCCGACGGTCCGCCCTGGCGGCGGAGGATCTCGAGCCACGCGGCTGCCGTCTCGTTGGCATCCGCCGGACGCACCACCGTGAAGTTGGGGATGGCGCGAAGCGTCGCGAGCTGCTCGACAGGCTGATGGGTCGGGCCGTCCTCGCCGAGCGCGACGGAGTCGTGCGTCCACACGAAGATCGACGGGATGTCCATGAGCGCGGCCAGACGCACCGACGGGCGCATGTAGTCGCTGAAGATCAGGAACGTGCCGCCGAAGGGACGGGTCGGACCGTGCAGCTTGATGCCGTTGACGATCGCGCCCATCGCGTGCTCGCGGATTCCGAAGTGCAGCACCCTCCCGTACGGATCGCCCGACCACTCGTGGGTCGACCACTCCGACGGGATGAACGACTTCGCGTCCTTGATGGTGGTGAGGTTCGACTCGGCCAGGTCGGCCGATCCGCCCCACAGCTCCGGCAGCTTCGCGGCCAGCGCGTTGATGACGAGGCCCGATGCCGCGCGCGTCGAGACGTCCTTGCCGGCCTCGAAGGACGGCAGAGCGGATGCCACGTCCTGGGGCAGCTCGCCGGCCTCCAGGCGGTCCAGCAGCGCCTTGCGCTCGGGGTTCGCATCAGCCCACGCGTCGAACGCGGTCTGCCACTCGGCGCGCGCCTCGGCGGCGCGCTCCTTCAGCGACCGCGTGTGCGCGAGCACGTCGTCCGCGACGACGAACGACTGCTCGGGGTCGAAGCCGAGCACCTTCTTCGTCGCGGCGAGTTCGTCGGCGCCCAGCGCGGAGCCGTGGATCTTGCCGGTGTTCTGCTTGCCGGGCGAGGGCCAGCCGATGATGGTGCGCAGGATGATCAGCGACGGCTTGCCTGTCTCGCCCTTCGCCGCCTCGAGCGCCTCGTAGAGCTCGGCTACGTCCTCGACGTACTCGCCGGTGCGCTTCCAGTCCACGACCTGCACGTGCCAGCCGTAGGACTCGTACCGCTTCTGCACGTCCTCGGTGAACGCGACGTTGGTGTCGTCCTCGATCGAGATCTGGTTGGAGTCGTAGATCGCGATGAGGTTGCCCAGCTGCTGGTGGCCGGCGAGGCTCGACGCCTCGCTCGTGACACCCTCCTGCAGGTCCCCGTCGCCGGCGATCGCGTACACGAAGTGGTCGAACGGTGACGTGCCCGCCGCGGCCTCCGGATCGAACAGGCCGCGCTCATATCGGGCCGCATAAGCGAACCCGACAGCCGATGCCAGACCCTGGCCCAGCGGACCGGTCGTGATCTCCACACCCTCGGTGTGTCCGTACTCGGGGTGGCCGGGCGTCTTCGAACCCCACGTGCGCAGCGCCTTCAGGTCGTCCAGCTCCAGGCCGAAACCCCCCAGGTACAGCTGCACGTACTGCGTCAGCGACGAGTGGCCCGCCGACAGGATGAACCGGTCGCGTCCCAGCCAGTGCGTGTCCGCCGGGTCGTGACGCAGCACCCTCTGGTACAACAGGTACGCCGCCGGCGCCAGGCTCATCGCGGTGCCGGGGTGGCCGTTGCCCACCTTCTCCACGGCATCCGCAGCCAACACACGAGCGGTGTCCACCGCGCGCCGATCGATCTCATCCCAACGCAGAACCGACACCGGGCCGCCTTTCTCGAGGAGGTGCGCCCGCAGAGAGGGGGCCGGTCCGCGGGCCCTTGTCCGGATGGATAAGGGGGAATCGGCGGCGGGCGCGCGTGTGGTCTCAGCATAGCGAAGCGGGGTGCCGCCCAGGCCATGCGAGCCTTCGTATGACGCAGTCTTGCGAACCGGCCCCCGCGTTCCGTGTCGCCGCCGTGTCGGGGCGGTCACGTTCTGCTCACTCGGGAGCGCAGGCGGTTGTGATCCGTGACGCCGGCCCGCGGCAGGGCCGGAGGGGTCGATGCCATAGACTTGGGAAAGTTCTGCATACGGCGATTGCGGGGGCGATGGACATCACCAAGACGGCCGGGGTCGAGTCATCCACTCACCGGTCCCCTCGGAGCTTCGGCAGAACGGTCCGCGCCTACGTCGCGCTGATGAAGCCGCGCGTGCTCGAGCTGCTGCTGGTCACCACCGTTCCCGTGATGATCCTCGCCCAGGGCGGGTTCCCGAATGCCTGGCTCGTGGTCGCCACCGTGATCGGCGGCACCGCGAGCGCGGGCTCGGCGGCCGCGTTCAACATGTATCTCGACCGCGACATCGACGCGCACATGCAGCGCACCGTCAACCGGCCGCTCGTGACCGGCGAGGTTTCGCCGAGGGGCGCGCTCATCTTCGCGTGGTCGCTGGCCGTGGGATCGACCGCCTGGCTGTGGCTCACCACCAACTGGCTGGCGGCGACGCTCTCGGCGAGCGCCATCTTCTTCTACGTCGTGATCTACACGATGATCCTCAAGCGCCGCACCGAGCAGAACATCGTGTGGGGCGGCATCGCCGGCTGCTTCCCGGTGTTGATCGGCTGGACCGCCGTCACGGGATCGCTCGCGTGGCCGCCCGTCATCCTCTTCGCACTCGTGTTCCTGTGGACGCCGCCGCACTACTGGCCGTTGTCGATGAAGTACAAGGAGCAGTACGAAGAGGTGAACGTGCCGATGCTCGGCGCGACGCGCAACGGATCACAGGTGGGGCTGCAGGTCATCCTCTACGCGTGGGCGACCGTCGTCTGCTCGCTGCTGCTCATTCCCGTGGCGGGCATGGGCCTGGTGTACTCGGTCTCGGCGATCGTCTTCGGCGGCTGGTTCATCTACGAGTCGCACCGGCTGTACAACCGCGCCGTGCGCGGCACCGAGCCGCGGCCGATGCGCGTCTTCCACGCGTCGATCACGTACCTCACGCTCATCTTCGTGGCGATCGCTGTCGACCCGCTGCTGCCCTTCTGACGCGGAGGCTGTGGATAACTCCGCCGCGGTCGCGACGCGACGTTACCGTGGACGGGTGATTCGTCGTTCGGTGCTGGCGTTGGCAGGTGTGATGGCGGCGTGCATGGCCTTGAGCGGATGCCTCGGCACGACCCCGGAGCCGACCCCCACGCCCACCGCCGCGTTCGCGAGCGAGGAAGAGGCGTTCGCCGCGGCGGAGGAGACGTACAGGGCGTACATAGGCGCACTGAACGCGCGACGTGAGGACCCACTGTCCGTGCCGGATCCATACACATTCCTGATCGGCGAGGCGCTTGAAAATGATCTCGCCTTAGAGCGCGAGTTGGAAGCGCAGGGGCTGCGTGCGGTTGGCGATGGTCTCGTTGACCGGGTTGATCCAACCTCGGCAGATCCGGAGCGGGGAGATGTAGCGATAGAGGTCTGCCTCAATGCCACGCAGGTACGAATTCTGAGCTCATCCGGTGAGGATGTCACACCCCCCGAACGCCCGGATTTCACACGGCTGACGGTACAACTGACTACAGCCGGGGACGCGTTGGTGATCGAGCGAAGCGAAGTTGCCGCGGTGGGCCAATGCTAGGTATCGCCATCGCTCTGGCGGTTAGTGCACTGGTGGGCATGGATGCCCCGGACTGTGGCGCGGCGCAGGCGCTCACCACGGGGTGCCCAGAGATCGTGAACACGGGCGATTCAGTCGTCGTGAGTGGGGAGCACATCGAGGCCGGCTCGGACAGCGACCGCGCCAGCGGATCACTTGGAGAGCGGGTGCCGGTGCCGACGATGCCGATCGAGCCCACGAACCCGAGGCCGTGCGACGCCCCAGGAGGACTCTGCGAGCGTCCGGCGCTGCCGGTGGAGTCGATCGAGGACGCGGGCCTTCCGGCCGTCACGCTCGCCGATCTCGAGTCCTTCCGCCCGGTCACCCCCGCGCTGACGGGGGAGCCGGCCGGTTTCGGAGTGGTCGGGATGCCGACGAACTTCGTCGCCGCGGCATCCGAGCAGGCGATCCCTGGCGTGCTGCTCGGGTACCCCGTCACGGTGCGCTTCACCCCGACGGCATTCGTCTTCTCGTACGGCGACGGCACCTCGGCGCGGAGCGCGACCGGGGGAGCGACCTGGGCACAGGTGGGCGCGGCGCAGTTCTCGCCGACCGACACCACGCACGTCTATCGCGAACGAGGAATCTACAGCGCGTCGGTCGCGGTGGAGTTCGCGGCATCCGTCGACTTCGGCACGGGATGGATTCCCGTCGACGGCGTCGTGACCGCGTCGTCGGGCGCGTATCCGGTGGAGGTCGTCGAGGTGCGTACCGCCCTCGTCGACCGCACGTGTGAGGAAGACCCCCAAGGTCCCGGCTGCGGCTGACCCGCCCGCCTCGACGCGGTAGGCACGCACACCACGAGGCACCACGCTCATGCGTGGTGCCTCGTGGACGAGCGCGGTCAGCGCGTGGGTACGGGAACCTCAGCGGGGACCGTCTCGACCGCCTCGGTGTAGCCGAGGCCACGGTCGTAGCCGTGGCCTGCGGGCTGCTCCGTAGGCTCGGCGTCTTCGTCCGCTTCGAGGGACTTCGTGGGCTCGACCTCCGCGCGCGGGCGGAGGGTCGACAGTGCGGCGATGGCGAGGGCGAGCAGCAGTCCGATGATGCCGGCTCCGAGCACGATGGCGCCCGCGACGGCCATGGACTGACCGACGTACACGTCGACGGGGGTCGCCGTCCCCGCGGTGAGCACCGTCGTCATGCTGCCGAGCCGGTCGCTCAGGAGGTACGCGCCGCCGGCGGCGGTCGCGAGAGAGACGACGACGAGGCCCCAGAACGGGACGCTGCGTACGAGATGGGGTCGCGTGGACATGCGTGGATCACTCCTCGGGTGCGCGGCCCGGGCGGCCGCGGCATCCCCACACCCTCGCAAGCCACCCCGTGCAGGAGCGATGCGAACCCTATGGATCGCCTGTGCGCCGCCGGTCGTCAGCGGGCGTTGACCGCGGCTCGGTCGGGCGCCTTGAGGTTCACGACGACGGCGGTCATGGCGGCCACGAGCATGACCGCGAGCACCATGTGGATGTTGACGAGCCAGATCGGCAGCCCGGTCCGGGCCTGCCACAGTCCGACGCCGGTCTGCGCGAGCTCGACGGCCAGCAGGAGCAGGGTCCACAGGCGCAGGCGCAGTGCCGGGGGAGTGCGCCACGAGCCGGCCACCAGTACCAGTGTGAGCGCCAGCGTGATGTATGCCGGCCACGAGTGGACGTGCTGCATGAACTCCGGATTCAACCCGTTCCGCGCGGCGCCGCCGTCGCCGGCATGCGGCCCGGAGCCGGTCACCAGGATGCCGACGACCACGGTCACCAGCACGAACGCGCTCGTCAGATGCGTGGTGGCGGCGTACCAGCGGGGAACGGCGAGGATGCGGGGTCCCGGCGTCGAGTACACGCGCGCGACGAGCACGGCGGCAAGGGCGACGAGCACGACCGACGCGAAGTAGTGGAGCCCGACGACGTAGGGGTTGAGGTTGGTGAGAACGGTGATCCCGCCGATGATGGCCTGCAGCGGCACATAGAGACCGATCGCGAGGCTCAGCCAGAACAGGTCGCCGCGCTGCCGGCGCATGCGCACGACGAAGAGGAACATCACGATGGCCACTACGACGAGCACGAACGTGAGCAGCCGGTTGCCGAACTCGATGACGCCGTGAATGCCCATCTCTTCGGTGGGCACGAGCGAGCCCTCGGTGCACTGCGGCCAGGTGGGGCAGCCGAGCCCGGAACCGGTGAGCCTGACCAGTCCGCCGGTGCCGACGATGCCGATCTGCACGACGAGCGTCGCCCACGCCGCCACGATGACGCGCCGGTCGACACGGTCGGGCAGCCACTCCCATGCGCGCTGCCATACGCCGTGAGGCTTCGTCGTGGGCATTCGGGTCGCCTGATCCGTCGACATGGGGGTGGTCGCCTCCTGAGGCCGTTCCACGCCGGCGCGGCGAATCCGGCGCGGCATCCGCCGTCCGGACGCGGCGCGGCCTCTGTGGAGAGGACACGGGCGCGTCCGCGGCAGGGTGGAACCTGTAGAATCGAGGGGTCGGTGGCGCGCGCATCCAACCATGTGGATGATGCGCATCGCACCACCGACAGTCTAGGCGCGATGGCCGGCGCCACTGAGAGGGCCCAGGAAGCGGCATCCTCCTCCGGAATCTCCACCAGAGGAGCGGGATGCCGGGGCGGATGACACCGCTGGACCCGGAGGAGAACAAGACGATGTCTGATGTGCTGATCGACCGCCCCGAGCTGGATGGCCTGGGTGTCTACGAATTCGGGTGGCATGACACGGATGCCGCGGGCGCTGTCGCGCAGCGGGGCATCAACGAGAATGTCGTGCGCGGCATCTCGGCGCTCAAGAGCGAGCCCGAATGGATGCTGAAGACCCGGCTCAAGGGCTATCAGCTCTTCGGCCGCAAACCCATGCCGACGTGGGGCGCGGATCTCAGCGAGATCGACTTCGACAACATCAAGTACTTCGTGCGCTCGACCGAGAAGCAGGCGGGCTCGTGGGAAGAGCTTCCCGAAGAGATCCGCAACACGTACGAGAAGCTCGGCATCCCGGAGGCGGAGCGCCAGCGCCTCGTGGCCGGCGTCGCAGCCCAGTACGAGTCCGAGGTGGTCTACCACCAGATCAACGAGCAGCTCGAAGCGCAGGGCGTCATCTTCATGGACACCGACACCGCGCTGCGCGAGCACCCGGAGTTCTTCGAGGAGTACTTCGGCACCGTCATCCCCGCCGGCGACAACAAGTTCGCGGCGCTGAACACCGCCGTGTGGTCGGGCGGGTCGTTCGTCTACGTGCCCCCGGGCGTGCACGTCGAGATCCCGCTGCAGGCGTACTTCCGCATCAACACCGAGAACATGGGCCAGTTCGAGCGGACGCTGATCATCGCCGACGAGGGCTCCTACGTGCACTACATCGAAGGCTGCACCGCCCCCATCTACAAGAGCGACTCGCTGCACTCGGCCGTGGTCGAGATCATCGTCAAGAAGAACGCGCGCGTCCGCTACACGACGATCCAGAACTGGTCGAACAACGTCTACAACCTCGTCACCAAGCGCGCCGTCGCCCACGAGGGCGCGACGATGGAGTGGATCGACGGCAACATCGGCTCGAAGGTCACGATGAAGTACCCGTCGATCTTCCTGATGGGCGAGCACGCCAAGGGCGAGACGCTGTCGGTGGCCTTCGCGGGACCGGGTCAGCACCAGGACGCCGGCGCCAAGATGGTCCACATGGCGCCCTACACGCAGTCGTCGATCGTGTCGAAGTCCATCGCCCGCGGCGGCGGCCGCGCAGGCTACCGCGGCGAGGTCCGCGTCGACGCCAACGCGCACCACTCGGCCAACACGGTGCGCTGCGATGCCCTCCTGGTCGACACGATCTCGCGCTCCGACACGTACCCGGCGATCGACATCCGCGTCGACGATGTGCAGCTCGGCCATGAGGCGACGGTTTCGAAGGTCAGCGAAGAGCAGCTCTTCTACCTCATGAGCCGCGGCATGCCCGAAGACGAGGCGATGGCGATGATCGTGCGCGGGTTCATCGAGCCCATCGCGCGCGAGCTGCCCATGGAGTACGCGCTCGAACTCAACAAGCTCATCGAGATGGGCATGGAAGGATCCGTCGGCTAGTGAGCTCCGTGACGCAGGCCCCCGCGACCATCCCCGGCGCGAAGGGCCACACCGACGGTGCCGGTGCCTTCGTGCCGGTGCAGACCCGATCCGAGCGCTTGCGGTCCTACGACCCCGCTGCCTTCGAGACGCCCACCGGGCGGGAGGTGAACTGGAAGCACACCCCCGTCGCGCGCCTGTCACGTCTGCTGACGGACGCCGCCGGCGACGAAGGTGCGATCTCGATCGCCGTCGGCGGTCCGCTCGCAGCCGCAGGGCTCGCGACCGGCACCGCGCCCCGCGGCGAGGTGTTCGTGCCCGAGGATCTTCCGGCCGCGGTGGCGTGGAGCCGGTCCGCCGAAGCGGTGTACCTCTCGATCCCCGTCGAGGCCGAGCTCGATGATCCGGTCGTCGTGGAGTTCAGCGGTGCCGGCTCGGAGCTCGCGGCCCACGCGCATCTGGTCATCGAGGCATCCCGGCACAGCCGTGCTCAGGTCGTTCTCCGCCACACCGGCTCTGCGCAGTTCGCCCAGAACGTCGAGGTCATCGTCCGCGAGGGCGCGCATCTCGAGCTGGTCACCGTGCAGCAGTGGGAAGACGACGCCGTGCACCTGGCCGCCCATCAGGCGCGTGTCGAGCGCGATGCGACGCTGCGGCACATCGTCGTCAGCTTCGGCGGCGGCGTGGTGCGTGTGAACCCGAGCGTCGAGCTTGCCGGCACCGGCTCGCGCGGCGAACTGTACGGCCTCAGCTACTCCGATTCGGGGCAGCATCTCGAGAGCCAGGTATACCTGCACCACAAGGGCGCCGAGACCACCGGCGATGTGCTGTACAAGGGCGCGCTGCAGGGTGAGGGTGCACGCAGCGTGTGGATCGGCGACGTGCTCATCGGACCGGATGCCGTCGGCACCGACTCGTATGAGGCGAACAGGAACCTCGTGCTGACCGATGGCGCGCGCGCCGAGTCGATCCCGAACCTCGAGATCGAGACCGGTGACATCCGCGGAGCGGGGCACGCGAGCGCCACCGGGCGCTTCGACGATGAGCAGCTCTTCTACCTGCAGGCGCGCGGCATCCGCGAGGACGAGGCCCGCCGCCTCGTCGTGCTCGGCTTCCTCGCCGAGATCGTGCAGAAGATCGGTGTGGCGGATCTCGAGTCCGAGTTGTTCGCCGCGATCGAGACGGAGCTCGCCCAGGGGCTCGCGGCCGCGGAGGCCGCTCGATGACGGCGCAGCGCGTGTGCGGGCTCAGCGAACTCGTGCAGGACGAAGCCCGCCGCGTCGAGATCGACGGCGTCGCGATGGCCGTCGTCCTTGATTCCAACGGCGAGGTGCACGCGATCGGCGATACCTGCACGCACGGCGACATCTCACTGTCCGAGGGCTTCGTCGACGGCGAGTCGCTGGAATGCTGGGCCCACGGCTCGGCGTTCTCGCTGCGCACCGGCAAGCCCCTCAACCTCCCCGCGTACGAACCGGTCCCGGTGTTCGCGGTCACGATCGACGGCGACGATGTGCTCATCGACCCGGCCGTCACGCTCGAAGCGAACTGAAGAAGGTAACGAACATGTCTGTCCTCGAGATCCGCGACCTCCACGTGACGGTCGAGACGGATGCCGGAACCACGCCCATCCTCAACGGCGTCACCCTGACGATCCGCACCGGCGAAACGCACGCCATCATGGGCCCCAACGGCTCAGGAAAGTCCACGCTCGCTTATACGATCGCCGGTCACCCGAAGTACACCGTCACGGGCGGGTCGATCTCGCTCGACGGCGAGGACGTGCTCGCGATGACCGTCGATGAGCGTGCCCGCGCAGGCCTGTTCCTGGCAATGCAGTACCCCGTCGAGATCCCCGGCGTGACAGTCACCAACTTCCTCCGCACGGCCAAGACCGCCATCGAGGGCGAGGCTCCCTCGATCCGGACGTGGACCAAGGATGTCAAGGCGTCGATGAAGGCCCTGCGGATGGACCCGAAGTTCGCGCAGCGCAACGTCAACGAGGGATTCTCGGGTGGCGAGAAGAAGCGCCACGAGATCCTCCAGCTCGAGCTGCTCAAGCCGCAGATCGCGGTCCTGGACGAGACCGACTCCGGCCTCGACGTCGACGCGCTGAAGATCGTGTCGGAGGGCGTCAACCGCGCCAAGGCGGAGAGCGACCTCGGCGTGCTGCTCATCACGCACTACACGCGGATCCTGCGGTACATCCACCCCGACTTCGTCCACGTCATCGTCGGCGGCCGCATCGTCGAGGAGGGCGGCCCCGAGCTCGCGGATCGACTCGAGGACGAGGGCTACGACCGTTTCCTCCCGCCCGGCGCAGAGGAGCCTGCCGAGGCTCCCGTCGCCACTGAAGCGTAGGATCGTTATATGACCGCAACGCTCACGCCCGAGAAGTTCGACGAGGTCACCGAGGCGCTCAAGGACGTCATGGACCCCGAACTGGGGATCAATGTCGTGGACCTCGGGCTCATCTACGACCTGGCGTGGGACGACGAGAACGACGCCCTGGTCATCCACATGACGCTGACATCCGCGGGATGCCCGCTGACGGACGTGTTGGAGGAGCAGACGGCGCAGGCTCTCGACGAGGTCGTGGAGAGGTTCCGCATCAACTGGGTGTGGATGCCGCCGTGGGGCCCGGAGCGGATCACCGACGACGGTCGCGACATGATGCGGGCTCTCGGCTTCGCCATCTGAACCGCCCGCAGGACCTGGTCCGGGACCTGGGTCCCTCGCGTTGCCGGCCGGAGACTGCCACACTCGGCCCATGCGCATTCGCGGGGGACGCTTCATCTTTGCTGCCATCGGGGGCGTCGCGGCCCTCGCGACGCTGAGCGGGTGCAGCTTCGGCGCGCCGGTAGCGGCTGTACCGTCGCCATCGACCGCGCCGGCGGTGAGCGAGGACCCGAGCGCCGACGCGCTTGCGACCGTGACGCCGGATGGTGTCGACGCCGCGATCGCCGATCTGGAGGCATCCGTCGCCACCGCGATGGACGCGACCGGCACCCCCGGGATCGCCGTGGGCGTGGTCTATCAGGGCGAGCTGCTCTTCGCCGAGGGGTTCGGCATCCGCAACGTCGACAGCGGCGAGCCTGTCGATCCCGACACCGTCTTCGCACTGGCGTCCGTCTCGAAGTCCCTCTCGGCGACGGTCGTCGCCCGGGCGATCGATGAGGGCCTGGTGACGTGGAACACGCCCGTGTCCGAGCATCTCGAAGGTTTCACGCTGTCGGACCCGTACGCGGGTTCACACGTGACGATCGCGGACATGTTCGCCCACCGATCGGGGCTCTACGAGCATGCCGGGGACGAGCTGGAGGACATCGGCTACGACCGCGCAGCGATCCTGGAACGGCTGCGCCTGATCCCGCTCGAGCCGTTCCGTGCCGTCTACCATTACGGGAACTTCGACATCACCGCCGCCGGTGAGTCCGTTGCGCGTGCCGCCCGCGAGGACTGGGCGGCGCTGTCGGAGCGGCTGCTCTATGAGCCCCTCGGGATGACCTCGACGAGTTCGCGCTTCGCCGAGCTGGAGGCACGCGAGAACCGGGCGGTCGGACACATCCAGGACGACGGCGAGTGGATCGTCACGCCGGAGCCGCGCCAGCCCGACGCGCAGTCACCGGCCGGTGGCGCGAGCTCCAATGTGACGGACATGACGGCCTGGATGACCATGCTGCTGGCAGCAGGGGAGCACGACGGCCAGACGTTCGTCGAGCCCGCGTCTCTGCTGCCGGCGATGTCGCCGCAGATGATCACGGGACCGCCGAGCGCCTTCGGCGGACGCGCCAGCACGTACGGCTACGGCTTCAACGTGGGTACGACGATCGGCGGACTGGTCGACGTGAACCACTCCGGAGCGTTCGCACTGGGTGCGGGCACGATCGTGAAGATGCTGCCGGGTGCCGGTCTGGGCATCGTCGTGCTCTCCAACGCCAGCGCGAACGGCGTGCCCGAGGCGATCGCGGCTCGGTTCGCCGACATCGCGCAGTTCGGTGCAGAGCGCCGCGATTGGCTGGCCCTGTATACGTCGGTGTTCGAGCGGCAGATGGCCCCGTTCGGCGAGCTGGTGGGGGAGGACCCACCGGTGGACGCGGCGCCCGCCGCGGATCTCGCGTCCTACGCCGGCACCTACGGGAACGACTACTTCGGCCCGGCGACGGTGAGCGTCGTCGACGGCGAGCTCGAACTCGCCGTCGGACCCACCGGCCGCTGGCTGCTCGAGCACTGGTCGGGTGACGAGTTCGTGTTCCGCCTCACGGGGGAGAACGGGACGGCGGGCAGCATCTCGACGGCGACCTTCGACGGCTCCACCCTCGTCCTCGAGTACTTCGATCAGCACGGGCTGGGCACCTTCACACAGTGACGCAGAAGGGTCCCGCGTCCCGGGCGCTCGATAGGGTCGAACGGTGAGCGTCACCCCCTTGCAGGCACTTCCCCTCGATCAGCTGCGACAGCGTTCCAGCACCAAATGGCGCACGTACGGCGACGACGTCCTGCCGCTGTTCGTCGCCGAGACCGACTTCGCGCCGGCACCGGCCATCACGGCGGCGCTGAGCCGCGCCGTCGCACTCGGTGACACGGGCTACACCCCGCCCGACCCCGGGATCGCCGCCGCGTTCACCGGGTTCGCGCAGCGACGCTACGGGTGGGCGGTCGACCCTGCACGGGTGCGCACCACCTGCGACGTGATGATGGGAGTCGTCGAGATCCTTCGCCGGGTCACCGAGCCGGGGGATCGGGTGATCGTGACGACCCCGGTGTACCCGCCCTTCTTCGAGTGTGTCCCCGAGGCCGGCGCCGTCGTGGAGCGCGTCCCGCTGCGCGATACCGGCACCGCGTGGGAGCTCGACCTGGTGGGCATCGAAGCCGCCTTCGCCGGCGGCGCGCGCGCGATCCTGCTGTGCAACCCGCACAACCCGACGGGTACCGTGCACTCACGCGAGATCCTCGCCGCCCTCGCCGATCTCGCCGCCCGCTTCGGTGCGGTCGTGATCAGCGACGAGATCCACGCCCCGCTCACGCATCGGGACGCCACCTTCACGCCGTTCCTGGATGCCTCGTCCGTCGCGGCGCGCGTCGGATACGCCGTTGTCAGCGCCAGCAAGGCGTTCAACCTCGCCGGCCTCAAATGCGCCCTGATGGTCACCGCCGACGACGAGACCAGCGCCGCGGTGCGCGCCTTGCCGGCGGAGGTTGAGTGGCGCACCGGGCTGTTCGGCGCCATCGCCGCTGTCGCCGCCTTCTCGCCTGAGAGCGACGAGTGGCTCGACGCGCAGCTCGCGGCGCTCGATGCGAACCGGGTATTGCTTGCGGAGCTGCTGGCGGTGCACCTCCCCGCCGCGAGATACCGGATTCCGGACGCCGGCTTCCTGGCGTGGGTCGATCTGTCCGAGCTCGGCTGGGGCGACAACCCCGCCGTGAAGGTCCTCCGCGATGCCCGCGTCGCGCTGCACCTCGGGCCGCTCTTCGGAGAAGAAGGGCGCGGGCACGTCCGCATCAACTTCGGCTGCTCGCCCGAGGTCCTGCGCGAAGCCGTGCAGCGTATCGCGCAGATCTCGCGATGACGGGCACGTTCCGGGCGTTCGGGGTGATCGGCGACGGCTAGCCTGGGCTGATGACATCGCCGGCTGTGAGCCATTCAGACCCGGCGAGTATCTGGCAGTCGCGCTTCGTCTGGGTGACCGTCGGCGCCGTCGCCCTCATCTTCCTCGCGGCGATCCAGTCGCTCGCGGTGACCACGGTGATGCCTGTCGTCAGCGCCGATCTCGACGGCGACCGGCTCTACGCGGTCGCCTTCGCCGGGACCCTCGCGACCAGCGTGATCGGCATGGTCGCCGTGGGTTCGTGGTGCGACCGTGGCGGCGTCCTCGCCCCGCTCACCACGGCCGTCGTGCTGTTCGTCGTGGGCCTGCTGCTCGCCGGGCTCGCGCCCACGATGCCGCTGCTCGTCCTCGGCCGGCTGGTGCAGGGTCTGGGGACGGGCGGCCAGACCGTCGCGCTGTACGTCGTGGTCGCGCGGGTGTATCCGCCCGCGCTGCACGGGCGCGTCTTCGCGGCCTTCTCGGCAGCATGGGTCGTGCCCTCGCTCATCGGACCGTTCCTCGCCGGTGCCGTCACGGAGTTCCTGCATTGGCGGTGGGTCTTCCTCGGCGTCGCGGGGCTGACCGTCGTGGCGTTCGCGCTCGTCGTCGCGCGTCTGCACGGTCGGCCTCTGTCCACCGACGACCCGGCATCGGGCCGCGTGTGGCCGCGCCTGGTGTGCGCGATCGCCGTGGCCGCAGGGGCATTGGGCTTGAGTCTGGCAGGTGAGCTCGGAACCTGGGCATGGGCCGCGGTCGTGGCATCCGTCGTCGTCATCGGGCTGGCCTCCCGGCCGTTGCTGCCGCGCGGCACGCTCGTCGCCGCCCGCGGCCTGCCCAGCGTGGTCCTGATGCGCGGCCTCATCGCGGGGGCGCTGTTCGGCGCCGAGATCTACGTGCCGTACCTGCTGATCGACGAGTACGGTTTCTCGCCCACGTGGGCGGGCCTGGGCCTGACCGCCGCCGCGCTGGCCTGGGCGGCCGCCGCGGACGTGCAGGGGCGCTTCGGCGAGCGCCTCGGCAATGTCCGTATCACGGTGATCGGAAGCTCACTGCTCGTGACATCGCTGGTGATCGCGGCCGTGACCGCGGTCGGGCACCTGCATCCCGCTGTGCTGATCGGTGGGTGGGCGTTCGCCGGCGCCGGTATGGGGCTGATGTATCCACGCCTGACGGTGCTCACTCTCGCCTACTCGACACCGCAGAATCAGGGATTCAACTCGTCGGCGCTGTCGATCTCGGACTCGATCGGCGCGGCGTCGGCGATCGCGATGCTCGGGCTCGTCTTCACGGCGCTTGTGGGAACGGATGCCGGATTCCCGGCCGTGTTCGCCATCGCGGGCCTGCTGGCCCTCGCGGCGCTCATCCCGGGTCTGCGCATGGGTCGCGCCGATGAGGAGCGGTAGAGCGGAACGTCAGTTCTCGGCGCGGCCGACCCGCCAGTAGCCCATGAACGCCACCGCGCGGCGGTCCACCCCGCGCTCGGCGACGAGGTGGCGCCGCAGCGCCTTGATCGCTCCCGCTTCACCGGCAAGCCACGCATACAGGCGTGCGCTCTTCAGCGCCGCTCCGCCCTTCGCGGTGCGCGGCACCTCCCACAGGATGTCGGTGTCGATGTCGACCTCTTCGACGTCACCGCCCTGACCCGACGGAGCGAGGTCGGTCGCGGCATCCGTCACCGACGACACCAGGTGCGCGTGCCGATCTGCGCTGTCGCGGGCGCCCACTCGGTACTCGAAGCCCGGGTGGTGCGGCAGGTAGGCGACGTCGGCGGCGTGCGGCACCTCCAGAGCGACCACGCCTGTCGCGTCGGCGGGCAGCTGCTCGAGGATCGCGGCGATCGCGGGAGCCGCCGTCTCGTCGCCGGCGAGGAGGATGCTGTCGACGCGGGCCGGCGGGACGAAGTCGATGCCGTAGCTGACGCCGGTGTGCGCGGTCGTGGGGGCGAAGATCAGCACTTCGTCGCCGACCTGCGCACGCGCGATCCAGTCCGAAGCCGGCCCCAGCACGTCGTGCGCGACCATGTCGATGTCGACCTCGCGCCGCTCGTTGCGCACGTAGCGCGTCGTGTAGGTGCGGAACGGCGGACGCTGGTCCTCGGGCAGATCGCGCCAGCGTGCGTACCAGTCCGCGCCGGTGGGCATGGCGTCCAGACCGATGGAGCGTGTCGGGAACACGATCTTGATGCGCTGGTCGAAGCCGGTGTCGCCGTACTCGACGAGGTCGTCGCCACCGAAGGTGAACCGGCGGAAGCTCGGCGTGAGGTCGGTGATCGAGGTCACCCGCGCCCGGAAGAAGCGGTTCGTGTCAGCGGGGGAGGCCATCGGTGATTCCTGTCTGGTCTGAAGCGGCGCGCGCGGCGGCGAACGCAGGAGCGGTCTCGGGAGTCGGTGCGGCGACGTGGTGCCGGCCACGGGGCAGCACGATGGGCGCGCCCGACACCGGGTCGGGAACGACGAGCGCGTCGAGATCGAACACCTCGCGGATCAGTTCGCTCGTCATGACCTCACCGGGTGCTCCGCTGGCGACGACGCGGCCCGCGCGCAGCGCGAAGAGATGGTCGGCGTAGCGGGCGGCCAGGTTCATGTCGTGCAGCACCATGACGATCGTCGTGCCGCGGTCGCGATTGAGATCGGTGAGCAGATCCAGCACCTCGACCTGGTGCGCGACGTCGAGGAACGTCGTCGGTTCGTCGAGCAGGAGGATGTCGGTCTCTTGCGCGAGCGCCATTGCGATCCACACCCGTTGACGCTGCCCGCCTGACAGTTCGTCGACCGAGCGGTCGGCGAGGTCGTCGGTGCCGGTGGCTGAGAGCGACTGCGCCACCACCTCGTAGTCCCGCGGGCTCCAGCGGGCGAGCAGCTTCTGATGCGGATGCCGGCCGCGGCCGACGAGATCGGCCACTGCGATGCCCTCGGGCGCCATCGGGCTCTGCGGCAGCAGCCCGAGCGTGCGCGCCACCTCTTTGGACGGCCGCGCGTGCAGCGCCTTGCCGTCGAGCACGACCTGTCCCGCCTTGGGTGAGATGAGCCGCGCGAGGGCGCGCAGCAGCGTCGACTTGCCGCATCCGTTCGCACCCACGATCGCGGTGATCCGTCCCGGCGGCACGTGCAGTTCGAGGTCGTCGACGATCACGCGATCGCCGTAGGCGAGCGTGAGCGCCTCGGCCGACAGGCTGTGGGATGCGGTCATAGCGAGCCTCCGGAGCGGTTGGTCCTGATGAGGAGGTAGATGAGATACGGAGCGCCGAGGACGCCTGTGACGACGCCGACCGGATAGCGGCTGTCGAAGGCGAACTGCCCCAGCAGATCGGCGACGAGCACCAGCAGGGCTCCGACGAGGCCTGACGGCAGCAGCAGCGAGCCGCCGGGGCCGACGATGCGCGCAGCGATCGGCCCGGCCATGAAGGCCACGAACGCGATCGGACCGGTTGCGGCGGTCGCGAAGGCGAGCAGCGTGACGGCGGCGACGATCGCGATCACGCGCGTGACGTTCAGCCGCACGCCCAGCCCGGCCGCGGCGTCGTCGCCGATGCGCATGACACCGAGACCGCGACTCTGCGCGAGCAGGATCGGCACGAGGATGACACTCGCGACAGCCAGGGGCACCACGATCGACCAGGTCGCCCCGTTCAGGCTGCCCGTCAGCCAGCGCATCGCGGACTGCAGGTCCCACACGGCCGCCTTGGAAAGGACGTAGGTCACAGCAGCGTCGAGCATGGCCGCGACCCCGATCCCGATGAGGATGAGGCGCGTGCCGGCGAAGCCGCCCTTGTTCGACAGCAGGTAGATCGCCAACGCCGTCGCGAGCGCTCCTGCCACGGCAAGCAGCGAGACGAGCGTCTCGCTCAGCGAGAGCACCACGATGCCGAAGACGGCCGCGGCGCTCGCCCCGGACGTGATGCCGATGATGTCGGGCGATGCGAGCGGATTGCGCAGCATCGTCTGGAAGGTCACACCGGCGACGCCGAAGGCGAAGCCCGCGAGCACCGCGAGGCTCGCACGCGGCAGACGCAGCTCGCCGACCGTGAACGACGCACCCGGGACGGTCTCGCCCAGGATCACACGTGCGACCTCGTCGAGTCCGTAGAACGACTTGCCGACCATGAGAGAGACCACGAAGACGCCGAGGATCGCGATCGTCAGCATCACGGTGACCGCGGCGCGTCGCCGCTCACGGCGACGGCGGCCGGCGATGACGGCCGCGGTGCGTTCACTGAGCCTCGCGGAAGCGGGGGTACCTGCGTCGAGGAGCGTGCTCACAGTTCCCGGACCTTCTGGCGGCGGACGATCCAGATGAAGAACGGGGCGCCGATCAGAGCCGTGATGATGCCCACTTCGATCTCCTCCGGCCGCGCGATCACGCGGCCCACGATGTCGGCCGCCACGAGGAGTCCGGCGCCGGCGATCGCCGAGAACGGCAGAAGCCAGCGGTGATCCGTGCCGACGAGCAGCCGGCACATGTGCGGCACGATGAGGCCGACGAACGCGATCGGCCCCGCGATCGCGGTCGCGGCGCCCGCCAGGACCACCGCGCCGCCGAACGCGACCAGACGCGTGCGGAACACATGCTCGCCGAGCCCGGCCGCGACGTCGTCACCGAGCGCCAGCGAGTTCATGCCGCGAGCCCAGGCGAGACAGACGATCGCGCCGACGGCCAGCACCGGCGCGACGACGGCGATCCGGTCCCAGGTCGCTCCGCCCACACCGCCGATCTGCCAGAACCGGAACATCTCGGCGATGTCGGCGCGGGGGAGGAGGATCGCGCTCACGAGCGACATGAAAGCCGCCGTGGCCGCCGCGCCGGCCAGCGCCAGTTTGAGCGGTGTCGCGCCGCCGCGACCGAGCGAGCCCACGGCGTACACGAAGATGGCGGCGACGGCGGCGCCGGCGACTGCCGCGACGATGAAGGCGTAGGGGCCCGACATGCCGAAGAACGCGATGCCGATCACGACGGCCAGCGCCGCGCCTCCCGAGATCCCGAGGATGCCCGGATCGGCGAGCGGGTTGCGGGTGACCGCCTGCATGGCGGTGCCCGCCATCGCCAGCGCGGCGCCGACCAGCAACGCCAGCACCGTGCGGGGCAGGCGCGCAACGACGGCGGCCTGGCTGACATCGCCGGTCCGGCCGGCAAGGCCTGCGAGGACGTCGTCGAGCGAGACGTCGCGCGCGCCGAACGCGATGGACGCTACGCACAGCGCAGCCAGGACGGCGATGCCGACCAGGAGCCACGTCAGCCGCACCGCCGCCGGACGCCGCAGGGGAGCGGCATCCGGCAGCGGTGTCTGCGTCGTCTGCAGGACGCTCACGGTTCGGACCTCGTGTGGATGGGAAGCGGTCGGCGGGCTATCAGTCGAGCGCGCCGGCGAGCACCGAGAAGTACTCGTCGATGCCCCAGCCGATCGACAGCGGCGACGGGTTGGCGGAGGCCGCCAGCGGCGTGGACTCCTCGAGGATGGCGATGCGACCCTCGGCGATCGCGGGGATCTGCGACAGGTGCTGGCGGGCGATCTTCTGCCGTCCGACGGCAAGGTCGACCGGATCGGCGAGCTGGGCTATCTGCCGCAGGATCCGCGATCGGGCGATCCCGAGATGCTCGCGCGCACCCGCATCCTGGATGCGCGGGGCCTGGGCACGATCGCGATCGGCATGCACGAGGCATCCCTCGCGATGGGCGACGACGACGCGGATACCGCGGCCCGCGCGATGCGCAAGTACGCGAACCTCACCGAGCGGTTCGAAGCGCTCGGCGGCTACGCGGCGGAGGCGGAGGCCGCCTCGATCGCGCACAACCTTTCGCTGCCCGACCGCATCCTCGATCAGCCGCTGAAGACGCTCTCGGGCGGTCAGCGACGGCGCATCGAGCTCGCCCGCATCCTGTTCTCGGACGCCGAGTCGATGATCCTCGACGAGCCGACCAACCACCTCGACGCCGACAGCGTCGTGTGGCTGCGCGAGTTCCTCAAGGGCTACAAGGGCGGACTGATCGTCATCAGCCACGATGTCGAGCTCGTCGGCGAGACCGTCAACCGCGTGTTCTACCTCGACGCGAACCGTCAGGTCATCGACGTCTACAACATGAACTGGAAGAACTACCTGCGCCAGCGGGTTGCCGACGAAGAGCGTCGCAAGAAGGAGCGCGTCAACGTCGAGAAGAAGGCGACGGCCCTGCAGCTGCAGGCGGCGCGGTTCGGCGCCAAGGCCTCGAAGGCCGCTGCTGCGCACCAGATGGTGGCGCGCGCCGAGAAGATGCTGTCGGGTCTGGACGATGTGCGCCAGGAGGATCGCGTCGCCAAGCTGCGGTTCCCGAAGCCTGCTCCGTGCGGCAAGACTCCGCTGATGGCGTCGGGCCTGTCGAAGTCGTACGGCTCGCTCGAGATCTTCACCGACGTCGACCTCGCGATCGATCGCGGGTCGAAGGTCGTGGTGCTCGGCCTCAACGGTGCCGGCAAGACGACGCTGCTGCGGATCCTGGCGGGAGTCGACAAGCCGGACACCGGGCAGATCGAGCCGGGCCACGGTCTCAAGATCGGCTACTACGCCCAGGAGCACGAGAACCTCGACGTCTCGCGTTCGGTGCTTGAGAACATGATGTCCGCCGCCCCCGACATCACGGCGACCGAGGCCCGCAAGGTGCTCGGCTCGTTCCTGTTCACCGGCGACGACGTGCTCAAGCCCGCGGGCGTGCTCTCCGGCGGCGAGAAGACACGGCTCTCGCTGGCGACGCTCGTCGTCTCGAGCGCCAATATGCTGCTGCTCGACGAGCCGACGAACAACCTCGACCCCGCCTCGCGAGAGGAGATCCTCGGGGCGCTCTCGCACTACGAGGGCGCGGTCGTGCTGGTCTCGCATGACGAGGGCGCCGTCGAAGCGCTCAACCCCGAGCGCGTCCTCATCCTTCCCGACGGCGTGGAAGACATCTGGGGTCGCGACTACGCGGACCTCATCAGCCTCGCATAGACGGGGCGTCAGCGTCCGGCGGCGTCCAGGAGCGCGTCCTCGTCCTCGGCGTCGCGATCCCGGCGGCGAGGCGATCCGGCACCCGTGGCGTCGGGCCGCTGATCGGCCGCGTCCTCGGCATCCTCCCGCCGGTGGCGACGTTCGGTGCGGATGACGTACCCGATGAAGATGAAGCCCATCGCGGCGAACAGGATCCACTGGATCGCGTACGACAGATGCGGTCCTGGGTCCTCCGAGGGGGACTCGAGTGGGTTCGGCGTGTTCTCAGCCGCGGGATCCTCCGACACGATCACGCCGTAGGCGCTGAGCTCCATCGCGTCGCCCGTGGCGGACGAGACGGCGTCGGCGGCCAGCGACAGGTTGATCGTGGGAACCTGGCCGTCCGGCGCCGAGCGTCCGGAAGCAGGGATCGGCTCGCCCGGTCGAAGCCGCACGACCACGGTGACCTCGCCAGAAGGCGGGGCGGGGACGGCGTCGGGTTCGGGCTGGTCCCCACCCGGCGGGACCCAGCCGCGGTCCACGAGCAGCACGCGGCCGTCGCCCAGCCGGAACGGCACCAGCACTTCGAAGGCGGAGGTGCCGCCGTGAGGCCGGTTGCGCACCAGCAGCTGGTCGTCGCTCACATAGCGTCCCGTCAGCGTCACCGGACGCCACTCGTCCTGCGGATCGAGTGAGTCGCCCGCCGCGACGAGCTCGGCGAGCGGCACAGGTGCGGCGTCGTAGTTCTGCGCGACGAGAGCGAGCTGGGCGCTGCGCTCCTCGTTGCGGGAGAACTGCCAGTTGGACAGGAACGCGCACGCGATCGCGAACACGACGGCGAGGCCGATGTAGATGGTCCAGCGGCCGGCGCGCGGCAGGCGCTGCATGCTGACCTCGCGGCGGGCGCTCATGGCGACGCCTCGGTTTCTGGTCGCCCCGCGGGCTCCGAGCCCCGTGCGAAAACACCAGTCGGTGACGCGACACGCCGATCCGATGCATCCGTCTCCGGCGTGTCGCCGTCACCGACTGGTGTTTTCGCAGGTGCGGGAGCGAGGGGCGCCACCGACACCGGGAAGTCGCGTGCGGCGAGGAAGTCGCGGAGATAGTCACGGTGCTCGTCGCACGCGACCCAGGTCTTGGTGCGGTCCGCCGTATGGATGCGCGGATTGCGCCAGTCGATGCGCCACGACGCCGGAGCGCGGCAGCCTGCTCGCGAGCAGGTCGCGTCGACGACGGGCTCGCGAGGTGCTGCGCTCATGCGTTCCGGTCCGGCTGCTCGGGTGCGTGGGGACGCGACTCCTCGACACGGATCACGCGATCGCCCCCGGACGGCAGGGATGACGTCGGCACGGCCGGCAGCGAAGGCTCGGGGTCCTCGCGACGGTTGCGCCGCGCTTCCTGGCCCACGTTGGCCGAGACCACCGCGATGTACGGGAGGAAGATCGCCCCGGCGCCGAAGACCCACGTGTACCAGCCGTACGGGGTGATCACGACCATGAGGACGAGGCACGCGATGCGCACCGCCATCATCAGCAGATACCGCGTCGAGCGCGCGCCTGCCTCGTCGCGCGGGGCGCGCGGCAGCGATGTCGCCGACGGGGCGTGGCTCGAACTCTTCACGGTGCTTCCAGCGTACGCCGGTTGCGCCGCGCGGTCGCGGTCAGTGGCCGTATTGCGAGCTCTGGCTGGCCGCCCACGCGATGAATGAGAACAGCACGATCGCACCGATGATCCAGAACGCGAGTCCGACGTACCCGACGATCGTTCCTGCCAGCGCCATGCCCCGGCCGTTCTCACCGCTCGTCTTGAGCTGGTTCAGCGAGATGTGGCCGGTGATGACGCCGCCGATCGATCCGATGATCGGGAGGATCCCGATGAAGCCGACGATCGAGGCGATGAGCGAGACGATCGACAGCGCATTCGTCTTCGGCTGTGCTCCGTAACCGTATGCCGGGGCGGCGCCGTACGGCGGCGTGCCGTACGCAGGTGCACCGTACGCGGGCGGCTGACCGCCCTGCGCGGGCGGCGGGTACGCGCCCTGTGACGGGGGCGGATAGGCACCCTGCTGCGGATACGCGCCCTGCCCGGGGGGAGGCGGGTAGGCGCCCTGCCCCGCGGGCGAAGACGGGGGAGTGGGCTGGCCGGCCGGCCCGGGCACGGGTGCATCGGGGGTGTTGTCGCTCACGGGGTCGCACCTTTCGTCGAAGTCGCCTCCAGCGTTTCAGCGCATGCCGTCCAGTGTCAATTGCGCCGCGGACGCGGCCAGGGCACGGTGGGCGACGCCGGTAGGCTGGTGCGGTCCGTCACACCCCCGGGAGCCACAGCATGTCCAGTGATCGCGTCGTCCTCGTCACCGGCGGAAATCGCGGTATCGGCCGTGCCATCGCGGACCGCTTCGTCGCGCTCGGTTATCGCGTCGCGGTCACTGCACGTTCCGGCGAGGGACCCGAGGGCACGCTGACGGTGCGTGCAGATGTGACGGATGCCGCGGCCGTGGACGCCGCGTTCACCGAGGTGGAGAACACCCTCGGCCCGGTGGAGATCGTCGTCGCGAACGCCGGCATCACGAAGGACACCCTGCTGCTGCGGATGACCGAGGACGATTTCGACTCGGTCGTCGCGACCAATCTCGGGGGAGCGTTCCGCGTCGTCAAGCGCGCGTCCAAGGGGATGCTCCGAGCCCGCTGGGGTCGTGTCGTCCTGATCTCGAGCGTGGTGGGGCTCTACGGCTCCGCGGGGCAGATCAATTACGCCGCGTCCAAGAGCGCGCTCGTCGGCTTCGCCCGTTCGCTCACTCGCGAACTCGGCGCCCGCGGGATCACCGCCAATGTCGTCGCTCCGGGTTTCATCGAGACCGACATGACCGCGGAACTGCCCGAAGACACCCAGGCGGAGTACAAGAAGAGCATTCCCTCCGGACGCTTCGCGACGGCCGACGAGGTCGCCGGAGTCGTCGCGTGGATCGCGTCGGACGACGCCGCGTACATCTCGGGTGCCGTCATCCCCGTCGACGGCGGCCTCGGCATGGGGCACTGAGCCGGCGCGCCTCCGTCGGCTGCGGAGTCAGTCGATCGCGTGCAGGATCGCCTCGGCGACGGCGCCCGGCCGGGAGAACTGCGGCCAGTGTCCCGTCGCGTCGTCGGGTCCGTTGAGCTGCACGATGTCGAGCTTCTCGATGGCGGCCATCTCGGCGGCCCAGGCCGGCGCCTCGCCGATAATCGCACGGATGTCGTCCGCCGGCATCGTGCTGGTGATCATCGTCATGGGCACCGCACGGCGACGCTCATCCGAGAGCCTGAGGGGGTCGGTGGGCACGCGTTCGGGCACAGATTGCGCGCGGGCCGCGGCATCCGCCCGTGTCTGCGGGTCGAGGTCGGCGACCTCGCCCTCGTCGAAGGAATCCCAGCCGGGGAACGGGACGACGCCGTCGACGACCGGGAAATCCCAGATCGAGCTGCCGGGTGTCGGGGGGAAAGTGTCGAGGAACACGACGTGCGCGACGTGGTCGGGACGGGCATCGAGCGCTCCGTACACGACGTTGCCTCCGCCCGAATGACCGACGAGCACGACAGGGCCGTCGAGTGCGTCGATCTCGGCGACGACCGAGGCGACCCAGTCGGCCATGCCGATGCCGCTCGACTGTGCCGCCGGAGCGCCGACTCCCGGCATCGTCAGGGGATGGGTGCGGTGACCGGCGGCCTCGAGGGCAGGCGTCACCTCACCCCATGTCGCAGCGTCGAGCCAGAGTCCGGGGACGAGGATGATGTGCATGCCTCGACCGTAGCGCCGCCTTCCGACACGGGTCAGGGGAGGAGCGGGATGACCTCGCGCAGGTCGACCGGCCCGATCACGATGTCTGCTCGGGCCCGCACCGCCGGCTTGGCGTTGAAGCCGATTCCGAGCCCCGCGGCCGCCATCATCAGCAGGTCGTTCGCGCCGTCGCCGATCGCGATCGTCCGGTGCAGCGGCACGCCGTGCAGTGCCGCCCACTCGCCGAGCGTCTCGGCCTTGCCCTCGGCATCCACGATCGCGCCCTCCACGACGCCGCTGAGCGCGCCGTCGGCAGTCGCGAGGCGATTGGCGCGCCAGATGTCGACGCCGAGGTCCGGCGCGACGGTGTCGAGGATCTCGTGAAAGCCGCCCGACACGACCCCCACCGCGCCGCCACGATCATGGACGGCCGCGACGAGCTCGCGCACGCCCGGCGTCGGCTCGATACGCGCGAGCACGCGCCCGAACGCCGAGACCGGCACGCCGGCGAGCGCCTCGACGCGTGAGCGCAGGCTCGTCGCGAAGTCGACCTCGCCCCGCATGGCCGCTTCGGTGGCCTCGGCGACCTCGCGGCCACGACCGGCCTCGTCGGCGATCAGCTCGATGACCTCGTTGCGGATCAGGGTGGAGTCGGCGTCGAGCACGACGAGGAAGCGGAACGCGGCGGGCACCCTCACACGCTAGCGGGCGCGGATCGGGCGGAACGAACTGCGCCGGTCACCGTTCGACGCGGATGCCCTTGCCGACGACCGTGATCCCGCTGTCGGTGACGGTGTAGCCGCGCGACAGATCCCGCTCGCGGTCCACTCCGACCGTCGCGCCTTCGTCCAGGACGACGTTCTTGTCGAGGATCGCCCGGTGGATGCGCGCGCCGGCGCCTACGTGGACGTGGTCGAACAGCACCGAGTCGGTGATCGTCGAGCCTCCGCCGGCGAGCGTCCACGGTCCGACGACGCTGCGCTCGAGGTGGGTGCCCGACAGCACCGACCCGAGCGAGACGATCGAGTCGATGGAGTTGCCGATGCGCCCGACCGAATCGCGCACGAACTTCGCCGGCGGGGAGTTCACCGCCTGCGAGTGGATGGGCCAGTCCGTGTTGTAGAGGTTGAAGATGGGCAACGTCGAGATCAGATCGCGATGCGCGTCGAAGAACGAGTCGATGGTCCCCACATCACGCCAGTAGTACCGGTCGCGATCGGTCGAGCCGGGCACGTCGTTGCGGTTCATGTCGTACACGGCGGCTTCGCCGCGACCGACGAAGTACGGGACGATGTCGCCCCCCATGTCGTGGTTGGACGTCGGCAGTTCGCCGTCGGCCTCGACGGCCTCGATCAGCGCATCGGTGTCGAAGATGTAGTTGCCCATCGAGGCGAGAACCTGGTCGGGAGCGTCGGCGAGGCCCGTCGCGTCGAGCGGCTTCTCGAGGAACTCGTTGATCCTCACCGGGTCGTCCTTGTCGACGTCGATGACGCCGAACTGGTTCGCGAGCGAGATGGGCTGACGGATGCCGGCGACCGTCGCCCGCGCGCCGGATTCGATGTGGGCGGCGAGCATCTGCCGGAAGTCCATGCGGTACACGTGATCGGCGCCGATCAC
>NZ_JBLWIH010000012.1:0-148150 GCF_051364985.1 Microbacterium sp. I2 | reverse complement strand
CCTGTGCCTTCCCCCCCCCACGACCACGATGTCGGGCTGCTCGTCGTTGATCAGGTTCAGGCTCTGCAGGATGGCGTCGGCCGAGCCGGAGAACCAGCGCTTGCCGAGCCGCTGCTGCGCGGGGACCGAGGCGACGTAGGAGTCCAGCAGAGCCGACATGCGCCACGTCTGGGAGATGTGGCGGTCGAGGCTGTGGGACTTGTACTGCGTGAGCACGACGATCTGGCGCAGGCCCGAATTGATCAGGTTCGAGATCGCGAAGTCGATGAGCCGGTACTGGCCGCCGAAAGGGACCGCAGGCTTGGCCCGATCCGCCGTCAGCGGCATCAGCCGCTTGCCCTCTCCGCCGGCGAGGATGATTCCGAAGACCTTGGGGGCTGCTGGCATGGCACCACACTATGACGCGTTCCTGCCGGTGTACTAGCGTTCGACACATGCGCGTCGACATCGTCACGAAGGAGTATCCGCCCGAGATCTACGGAGGCGCCGGCGTGCATGCGGCCGAGCTCGTGAAGGCGCTGCGCTCCCTCGTCGACGTGCGCGTGCGGGCCTTCGGCGCCGATCGTGACGAGCCGGGCACCAGCTCGTACGACGTCCCGGCCGAACTCGCCACGGCCAACGCGGCGCTTCAGACGCTCGGCATCGACCTCGAGATCGTGACGGATGTCGCGGGCGCCGACGTGGTGCACAGTCACACCTGGTACGCCAACCTCGCGGGCCATCTCGCGTCGCTGCTCCACGGCATCCCTCACATCGTCACGGCGCACAGCCTCGAGCCGCTGCGCCCGTGGAAGGCCGAGCAGCTCGGCGGGGGCTACGCCGTGTCGAGCTGGATCGAGAAGAGCGCCTACGAGGGCGCCGCCGCGATCGTCGCGGTCAGCGAGGGCATGCGCGCCGACATCCTGCGCAGCTACCCGGCGCTGGACCCCGAGCGCGTGCGCGTCATCTACAACGGCATCGACACGGGCGCGTGGCATCCCGTCGAGGATCCCGAGCTCCTCTCGCGACTCGGAGTGGATCCGTCCCGGCCGTCCGTCGTCTTCGTCGGGCGCATCACGCGGCAGAAGGGACTGCAGTACTTCCTCCGCGCAGCGCAACGACTCCCGGCGGGGGTACAGGTCATCCTGTGCGCGGGCGCTCCCGACACTCCGCAGATCATGTCGGAGGTCGAAGAGCTCGTGCGAGGACTGCAGGGCACGCGCGAGGGGGTCGTGTGGCTGGATCGGATGCTGTCGCGCCACGAGCTGTGCACGATCCTGAGCGCCGCGACCACGTTCGTCTGCCCGTCGGTCTACGAGCCACTGGGCATCGTGAACCTCGAGGCCATGGCGTGCGGCGCCGCCGTCGTGGGCACCGCGACCGGCGGCATCCCGGAAGTCGTCGTCGACGGTGTGACCGGCCGGCTGGTGCCGATCGAGCAGGTGCAGGACGGCACCGGCACCCCGATCGATCCGGAGCGCTTCGTGGACGATCTGGCACGCGTCCTCACCGAGGTGGTGAGCGATCCCGAGCGGGCTCGCGCCTATGGTGCAGCCGGGCGGGAGCGGGCCGCGAACGACTTCAGCTGGCAGCGGATCGCGGAGCAGACGGCGGCGCTGTACGACGAGGTGGTCGCGGTCGGCCGATAGGCTAGCGGCATGCCCCAGGTGCTCGAATTCTCCGACGTCGTCGTCCGCCGGAACGCCCGGAACATCGTCGATCACCTCGATTGGAACGTCAGCGACGACGAGCGCTGGGTGATCCTCGGACCCAATGGCGCGGGCAAGACCACGGTGCTGCAGATGGCCGACACCCTGCTTCACCCCACGTCGGGAACCGTGAGCATCCTGGACGAGCGACTCGGCCGCACCGACGTGTTCGAGCTGCGGCCGCGGATCGGATTCGCCTCGTCGGCGATGGCCCGGCGGGTGCCGCCCGAGGAGACCGTCCTCAACGTCGTGCTGACGGCGGCGTACTCGGTGCTCGGCCGCTGGCGCGAGGACTACGAAGACATCGACGAGCGGCGCGCGCTGCGCGTGCTCGCGGAGTGGAAGCTCGACCACCTCGCCGACCGCACCTTCGGAACCCTCAGCGACGGTGAGCAGAAGCGGGTGCAGATCGCGCGCGCCGTCATGACCGACCCCGAGCTGCTGCTCCTGGACGAGCCCACCGCCAGCCTGGATCTCGGGGCCCGCGAAGAGCTTCTCGCACTCCTCGGGGGGTACGCGCAGGCCCCGACCACACCCGCGATGATCATGGTCACGCATCACGTCGAAGAGATCCCCGTCGGATTCACGCACGTGCTGCTGCTGCGGGACGGGCAGGCCGTGGCATCCGGACCCATTCGCGACACCCTGACGGCCGAGGCCCTCACCGACACGTTCGGCGCGCCGATCCGGCTGTCGGAGGAGGACGGCCGTTACGCAGCGCGCGCGGCGCACTGAAGACGGGCGATTCCCGGCTTCGGTCGAGGGCTGTTAGAATCGACCTTTGGTGCGCTCGCACCGCAGACTTTGACCGCTCTGGCAAAATCCAGGGCACCATCCTCAAAGGACCACCATGCAGACTGACATCCACCCCGACTACCAGGCCGTCGTGTTCCGCGACCTCGGCTCGGGCGACACGTTCCTCACGCGCTCGACCGTGACCAGTGACAAGACGATCGAGCTCGACGGCGTCGAGTACCCCGTCATCGACGTCGAGATCTCGTCCGCCTCGCACCCGTTCTACACGGGCAAGCAGCGCATCATGGACTCGGCCGGTCGCGTCGAGAAGTTCAACCAGCGCTTCAAGAACTTCGGCGGCGCTTCCAAGTAATCACGCCGTGATGAAAGACCCCGCCCTTCGGGCGGGGTCTTTCTCGTCTCTCCGGCGTCAGCGGATCGGCCAGCGGCCGTCCAGACGCTCGTCGGGGTCGAGCCGGCCGATCTGGATGAAGTAGTCCGTCAGGCTGGCGGCCTGCGCCCGTGCCCAGCCGATCTGGCGGGTGTGCAGCTCTTCGGCGGTGCCGGGGAGCCAGGGGGCGAAACGCTCGGCGAGAGCCTGCGCGACCCGCCCGGCCGCGACGGCATCGGCCGCCGCCTCGTGTGCGGCCTCCAGGCGCACCGCGTAGTGCGCCGCCACGATCTCGAGCGTGCGCTTGCCTCGGCGCCATCGGTCGTACGCCTTGTCGACCACGAGCGGATCGATCACCGGGGTGGGGTCGACGATCGGCGTGACGCCGTGACGGATCGCCTCGTACTTGAGGAGCGAGAAGTCGAACGGGGCGTTGTAGGCGACGACCGGGATGCCGGCCTCCAGCAGTCCGCGCACGGCTTCGACCACCTCGGCGACGACCTCTGGCGCGTGCCGGCCCTGCGCCCGCGCGTGCGTCGTTGTGATTCCGTGGATGGCGCTCGCGCCCTCGGGGATCGCGACACCGGGATCGGCGAGCCAATCACGCGCGCGGATGACCGAGCCCGAGCCGTCGAGCAGGCCGACGTGAGCCGTCACGATGCGATCGGTCGTCACGTCGACACCTGTCGTCTCGAGGTCGAACACGCCCACCACGCGCACCCAGTCCGGCACGTCCCACAGCGCCAGCTGATCGGCGGGCGAGGGCTTCATGCCGATCACGGTATGCGTGGTGTCCGACATCGGCGCGCAGGCGCTCCGCGATGGCTGCCTCGTAGACTCGACAGGTGACCGCCCCCAACCCGTACGCCCCGCTGCTCGGCGCCATCCCCGTCGAGCGACGCGAGGTGGAGGTGCTGGGCGCAGCGACGGCCTACTGGGTGTACGGACCCGCCGACGCCGATCTCACGATCATCGCCGTGCACGGCTTCCGCGGCGAGCATCACGGGCTCGAGCCGGTGGTCGCCCACCTCCCCGGCATCCGCGTCATCTCACCCGATCTGCCCGGGTTCGGCGAGACCGCACCCGTTCCGGGCAGGACGCACGACCTCGAGCTTTACGCGCAATGGCTGCGGGCCTTCACCGCGGCCGTCGCGCCCGGGGCTGTGATCCTCGGCCACTCGTTCGGTTCGATCGTGGTCTCGGCGGCCGTCGCCGGGGGGCTCGAGACGCCGCGCATGATCCTGGTGAACCCGATCGGCGCTCCCGCTCTCGAGGGTCCCCGCGGCCTCCTCACACGGCTCGCGGTGTTCTACTACTGGGCGGGCGCCCGGCTTCCCCGGCGTGTGGGCGATGCCCTGCTGCGAAACGGCCTCATCGTGCGGGTGATGAGCATCTCGATGGCCAAGACCCGTGACCCGGGCATCCGTCGATTCATCCACGACCAGCACGACACGTACTTCTCGCGCTTCGCCGATCGCGACGTGCTGCACGACGCGTTCCTCGCCTCGGTGTCGCACGACGTGCGCGGGTTCGCGCCGCACATCGCACAGCCGACGCTGCTGGTGGCCGCGCAGCGCGACGACATCACGCCGATCGAGGCCGAGCGACGGCTGGCGACGATGTTCCCCGACGCGACGCTGGTCGAGATCCCCGATGTCGGGCACCTGATCCACTACGAGACGCCGGCTCCCGCGGCCGAGGCGATCACGCGGTTTCTCGAGCCTTCCGACGCCGGTACGCGTTGACGTTCATGCGGTTGCCGCAGTTGCCGGTGTCGCAGTACCGCTTGGAGCCGTTCTTGGAGTAGTCGACGTACACCGAGTCGCAGTCGTCGGCCGCGCACACACGGATGCGGTCGTACTGGTCGGCACGGATCACGTCCACGAACGCCATGGCCGCCTCCACCAGCACGCGGGTCGGGAGCGGTGCGTCATCGGAGGTCGCATGGATGTGCCAGTCGATGCCGTCGTGCTTCATGAGGCGGGGGAGCGCCGCTCCGTCGTGCAGCATCTCGTTGACCAGCGGTACCGCCTGTTCGCGGTCCACCTCCCAGAGCCGGCGCAGACGGGGCCGGATGGCGCGGAGCGCGGCGAGCTCGTCCTCGTCGCGGTGGATCAGCCCGGTGTACGGGTTCTGCACGAGGTAGGCGTCGAAGTCCTCGAGCGTCGTGAGCGTGTCGCCGGAGTCGTAGCCGGGGAGCGTGTTGACGAGGTATGCCGCCGCCCTCAGATTCTGCTCCGTGTCATGGATGAAGACCACGTTGACTCCTGACTATCCGTGCCCTACTGTCACCAGTGTAAGCATTGTTCACTCCTGACAGTCGGATGCCGCCCATGACCGCTTCCACCGCGTCCCTCCCCGTCATCGGGCTGGGTCGCGCATCCGCGCCGGCGCGGCAGAGCACCACGGGGCTCGTGCTCGCGGTCGCGTCCGCTCTCGCGTTCTCGTCGAGCGGGCCGTTCGTCAAGCCGCTGCTCGAGGCGGGTTGGTCGCTGGGCGCGGCTCTGCTCGTGCGCATGGGGGTCGCCGGTCTGGTGCTGTCGCCCGCACTCGTGCTCGCGATGGGCCGCCAGCGCGGATTCCTCCGCCGGCACTGGCGCCTGATCGTCGCGTTCGGTCTCATGCCGGTGCTCGGGTGCCAGCTCTTCTTCTTCTCGGCGATGCAGCGGATGCCCGTGGCCGTGGCGCTGCTGATCCAGTACCTCGCGCCGGTCATGCTCGTGGGGTTCGTATGGTTGCGGACGCGACGGGCCCCCTCGGCCCTCGTGCTGGGCGGATCGGCGGTCGCGATCGCGGGGCTGGTGCTGGTCGTCGACATCTCCGGCGCATCGTTCGACCTGCTCGGCACGCTGTTCGCGCTGGCCGCGGCGGTGTGCGTGTGCGCGTACTTCTTGATCTCGGAGCGTGCCGGCGACGATCTGCCGCCCCTCGCCCTCGCCGCGAGCGGACTGCTCACCGGCACGGCCGTCATCGGAGTGCTGAGCCTCGTAGGCGTGATGCCGTTCCACGCGCCCGACGTCAGCGTCGTGCTGGCGGGCACGGCGATGCCGTGGTGGGTGCCGTTGCTGTGGGTCGCGGCGATCGCGACGACGCTGGGCTATGCGCTCGGGGTGATGGCGGTGCCGCGCATCGGCTCGCGCGTCGCGTCGTTCGTCGGGCTGTCGGAGGTCCTGTTCGCGCTGGGCTTCGCCTGGGTGTTCCTCGCCGAGGTGCCGGCGCCCATACAGTTCGTCGGCGGCGCGTTGATCCTCGCGGGAGTCGTCCTGGTCAAGGTCGACGATCTGCGTTCGCCTCCGGCTGCGCCGGCCGCGGCATCCGTCCCCCTGCCCTAGCGGGCGCGTCCCCCTGCCCGAGCGGGCGCGTCCCCCTTCCCGAGCGGGCGCGTCCCCTGCCCGAGCGGGCGGCTACGGCTCGCGGCGTGCGAGCTCCATGAGCGGTGTGACCCGGTGGGGGATGACCTCACCCATCACGAGCGAGGTTTCGGTGCGTTCGACGCCCTCGATCGCGAGGATGCGGGCATCGGTGTCGAACAGGTGCTGTGTGTCGCGGCATGCCACGCGCACCAGCAGATCGACCTGGCCCGACAGCCCGTGCGCCTGAACGACCTCGGGTACACGGGCGAGCTCGTCGGCGATGCGCGGAAGCTCGGCCTGCCGCACGATGACACTGATGAACGCCTCGATCGGGAAGCCGAGGGAAGCGGACGAGATGGCTCGCTCATACGACAAGAACACGCCGGAGCGCTCGAGGCGGGCCATGCGCGCCTGGACTGTGTTGCGCGACAGTCCCAGACGCTCGGCGAGCGCGACGACGGTCGCACGCGGGTCGGCGGAGAGCGCTGCCAGCAGCTCCAGGTCGACGTGATCGAGAGCACCCATAGTGCGAAACGTTAGCACGGCTCAGGGGGTCATTAGTTGTCAACATGCTCAAAGACGTGGCGAATGCTTGAGCCATGTGCGACGCCGACGTACTCTCGGGCTAACCGGTGACGACGCCGGGCACACCACGCGGCTCCTCACGAGGGAGCCTCGCACGAGGAGTGATGACGATGACGCACACCCTGACTCCGACAGCCGACCTCGCCACCGACATCGACGATGTCGCGCGCCTGCTGACGCCCGATGGCAGACGCCTCGCCGATCCCGAACTCGACCGCTGGGTGACGGACGTCGACGCCGCCGCGCTGCGCGACCTGTATCGCGACATGGTGCTCGTGCGCCGCATCGACACCGAGGGAGTGGCCCTCCAGCGTCAGGGCCAGCTCGCACTGTGGCCGCCGTGTCAGGGGCAGGAAGCCACCCAGATCGGCACGGCTCGCGCGATGCGCGCCGACGACTTCGCATTCCCGAGCTACCGCGAGACCGGTGTGGTCTACGCGCGGGGCGCCAAGCCCGCCGACTATGTGCTGGCCTGGCGCGGTGAAGAGCACTCCACCTACGATCCGTACGAGCTGAACGCCGCGACGCAGCAGATCATCATCGGCGCGCAGACGCTCCACGCCGTCGGGTACGCGATGGGCATCCAGCGCGACGGCACCGATGAGGCATCCGTCGCCTACTTCGGGGACGGTGCGTCCAGCCAGGGCGACGTCAACGAGGCGATGGTCTTCGCGTCCTCGTTCGGCGCCCCCGTCGTGTTCGTGTGCACCAACAACCACTGGGCGATCTCGGAGCCCGTGAGCGTGCAGGCGAAGTTCCCGATCGCCGGCCGTGCGCCCGGCTTCGGGATCCCGAGCCTGCGCGTCGACGGCAACGACGTGCTGGCGTGCCTCGCGGCGATGCGCTGGGCGCTCGACCACGCCCGACGCGGCGCGGGCCCCGTCTTCATCGAAGCGGTGACCTACCGCATGGGTCCGCACACCACCTCGGACGACCCGACGCGCTACCGCGACAAAGACGAGGTCGAGAGCTGGCGACGGCGCGATCCGATCGCGCGCGTCGAGGCGCTGCTGCGTTCGATGGGGGAGTTCGACGACGAGTTCGCCGCAGGCGTCGCCGCTGACGCGGACGCCCTCGCTGCCGAAGTGCGCGAGGCCGCCATGACCGCCGTCACACGCGACCCGATCACGGTGCTGGACGACGTGTACGCCGAGCCGCATTCGGGGCTGGAAGAGCAGCGCGCCTGGTTCTCGGCGTACCTCGGAGGCTTTGCGGACGCCGAGTCGATCACGGCGGACCAGGGGGTCGGACGATGACTCAGCTCACGATGGCGAAGGCCATCAACGAGGGCCTCCGTCGCGCCATGGCCGACGACCCCAAGGTGCTCATGATGGGCGAGGACATCGGCAAGCTCGGGGGCGTGTTCCGCGTCACCGACGGCCTGCTCGATCAGTTCGGCGCCCAGCGGGTGATCGACACTCCTCTCGCTGAGGCGGGGATCGTCGGCACCGCCGTGGGCCTCGCGTTCCGCGGCTACCGTCCGGTCGTCGAGATCCAGTTCGACGGCTTCGTCTATCCCGCCTTCGACCAGATCGTGTGTCAGGTGGCGAAATTGCACTACCGCACGCGCGGCAACGTCAAGATGCCGATCACGATCCGGATCCCGTGGGCCGGTGGCGTCGGCGCCGCCGAGCATCACTCCGAGTCGCCCGAGGCGTACTTCGTCCACACCTCGGGGCTGCGGGTCGTGGCCGTGTCGAACCCGCAGGACGCGTATGTGGCGCTGCGGCAGGCGATCGCCTCGGACGACCCGGTGATCTACTTCGAGCCCAAGCGGCTGTACCACACCAAGGGCGAGGTCGATCTGGACCTGCAGCTCGCAGACGCCGCGCCCATGGGCCTGGCTCGCGTCGTGCGCGAGGGGAGCGATGTGACGCTCCTCACCTACGGGTCCCAGGTCTCGATCGCGCTCGATGCGGCCACCGCGGCGGAGGAGGACGGCGTCTCGATCGAGGTCGTGGATCTTCGCTCGCTGTCGCCCGTCGACTACCGCACGGTGACGGCATCCGTCCGCAAGACGGGCCGCGTCGTGGTGACGCACGAGGCCGCCCGCGAGGCGGGCGTGGGCGCCGAGCTCGTCGCGAGCGTCACCGAGCGCTGCTTCCACTACCTCGAGGCCCCGCCGCAGCGGGTGACAGGACATGACATCCCGTACCCGCCCGCGAAGCTCGAGAAGCACCACCTGCCCGACCTCGACCGCATCCTCGATGCCGTCGACCGCGTGATGGACCGGCCCAACAGCCTGTCCGGGCTTGTGGAGGCGTGAGCATGGCGCAGGACTTCAGGCTCCCCGATCTCGGCGAGGGCCTTCCCGAGGCGGAGCTCGTGCAATGGCTCGTCGCCGAGGGCGACACCGTGGCGTTGAACCAGACGATCGCCGAGGTCGAGACGGCGAAGGCCGTCGTCGAGCTGCCGTCCCCGCACGCCGGCACCGTGACCAAGCTGCACGCCGCCGCCGGCGACGTCATCACTGTCGGGTCGGTGCTCATCTCCTTCGACACGGGAGAAGCGGATGCCGCGGCCCCGGCTGCCGCTGCGCCGCAAGCCGCTATGGCGGCGGCAGCGGCGCCCCAGCCCGCGGCAACGCCCGCGCAGGGGTCGGCACAAACGCAGCCGGACGGCGAGACCACGGCGGCGGAGCCGAACCTCGTCGGATACGGCGCGGCGCCGCGCAACGGCGACCGTCCGAAACGCCGTGCACGCTCGGCCGGTAAACGGGCCGTCGCATCCGACACCGCCGTGCTCGAGGCTGCTCCGCACGACGCCATTCAGTTCGGCGATATCGCCGATCGGCCGATCGAGCGGCCCCGTTCGACCCCTCCGGTGCGCAAGCTCGCGAAGCAGCTGGGCGTCGACCTCGCGCTCGTGGAGGCCACGGGTGCCACAGGCATCATCACGCGCGCCGACGTCGAGGCGTACGCCGCCCGTGTGGGTGCCGCCGGCGCATCGGCGGTGGCGACGCCGGCCGCCGCGCGGCCCGAACTCTCGGAGGACCGCGTCACCCACACACCGATCAGGGGCGTGCGCCGTGCCACGGCCGAGGCGATGGTCCGCAGTGCCTTCACCGCACCGCACGTGACGACGTTCCTCACGGTGGACGTGACGGCCACCAGCGAGCTGCTGGCATCGCTCAAGGCCGACAGATCGCTCCAGGATCACCGCATCGGCATCCTCGCGGTCGCAGCGAAGGCGGTGTGCCTCTCGCTCGCGCGGCACCCCGAGCTGAACTCGAGATGGGACGACGACGCGGGTGAGATCGTCGAGCACCACTACGTCAACCTCGGCATCGCCGCGGCGACCGGCCGCGGCCTCGTGGTGCCGAACATCCCCGACGCGCACGAGCTCACGCTGGTCGAGCTGGCCGACGCGATCCGTTCACTCGCCGAGACCGCGCGGGCCGGCAAGACGACTCCCGCCGACATGCGAGGCGGCACCTTCTCGATCACGAACGTCGGCGTGTTCGGCGTCGATGCGGGCACCCCCATCATCAATCCTGGTGAGGCGGGCATCCTGGCGCTCGGGGCCGTGCGCCGGCAGCCGTGGGAGCACCGTGGCGAGATCGCCCTGCGCGATGTCATGACCCTCGCGCTGTCGTTCGATCACCGACTCGTCGACGGCGAGCAGGGCTCGCGGTTCCTTGCGGAAATCGCCGACATCCTGCGAGAGCCGGGCCGGGCGATGCTGCTGCGCTGACGACGAAGCGCGTCAGTCGATCTTGGGGTAGAACAGCCCGAGCCCGTGCGCCTGCAGGACGTCGTACGCCTCCGCGTAGGTGGTCGGCTCGGGTGCGCCCGCGGGCCCGTAGCGCGCAAGCAGCAGGCCGAGCAGTCCTCGTCCCGGAGGGCTGAGCGGCTTGCTCTTGTGCGCACCCTGCGTGAGGTCGATGTGCTGATCCTCGTGCGGGTTGGGCGGGACGTACATCGGGTGCACGACCGGCCAGGTCGCCGGATCCCGCGGCGTGTCGAGGTTGACCACTGAGAAGAGGTCGCCCGCCTCGGCATCCCTCCGGGTCAGAGGTCGCAGGCCGTGGAGTCTTGTCAGCGTCGCGATGACGGCGGCGTGGTGGAGCTCGTCGTGAACGATCGTGCCCGCCCGAGTGTAGGCAGAGACGGCGATCGCGGGCACACGCACGCCGAGCCGGTCGAACGTGAAGCCCATCTCGCCCGGCTCGGCGCCGGCGACCGGCGGCGTCGCCGAGGGCGGCGGCACGTGGTCGTACGTGCCGCCGTGCTCGTCGAACGTGATGAGCAGCAGAGTGTTCATCGCGTTCGAGCCGTCCGGCGTCGCGCTGTCCTTCACCGCGTTGTAGACGTCGGCGACGAGCTTCTCGCCTGCGCGCACGTCCGAAACGGCGGAATCGAGCACCAGCTTCCCGTCGACGTCGCTCTCGCGGAACACGCCGAACGGCGGGTGGAAGTCGTTGTGGTTGTAGACCATGCGCGGCTCGATGAACGCGTATGCGGGCAGTCGGCCCGCCGCGGCATCCTCGAAGAACTCCGACATATGGCCGAAACGCTTCGTGCGCCAGTGCTCCTCGAGCACGGGGGCGTGCATCATCCCCGTCATGGACACGAGCTGCTGTTCGTCGAAGTAGATCTTCCACGGGATCCCGGCTTCTTCGAGCCGGTTGAAGATCGTCGGGGCGGTGGGGGCGTCCAGCCACTTGTCGTAACCGCCGCCGTGCTTGTTCGTGACGTAGCCGTGCGATGTCGACGCATGGAAGAACGACCGGTTGCAGTAGGTCTGCGACGGAACGGCGGCGAACCACGCGTCGAACACCGCGAAGCCCTTCGCGAGGGTCGAGAGCACCGGCAGCTGCTCGGGCGAGAAACCGCCCATGATGTGCGCCAACTCGTCGACCGTCGGCTTCTTGCCGTGCCGTTCGATGTTGTTGGCGTAGTCGCGCACGAAACCGTCCATGGTCGGCTTCGTGCCTGGCGGCGGTGCGTTGAACGGTGCCGTCATGCCGTCCACCTGGCTGGTCGCGTTGGCCGCCGGCGCGACGGTGCCGAACAGCTGCGTGTTGACGTGCGGGTACTCTTCGCCGGGATCCGGGTTCGGCCGCCCCATGACCTCGTCTGTCGGGCCGCTGTAGGTGTGAGCGCCGATGCGCTCGCCGGTCGGGGCGGTGTTGGCGTAGTCGCCGAAGGCCAGGCCCCCGAAGGTCTCGCCCTCGGGCAGAGTCTCGGGCGTGTACAGCCACCCGAGGAGGTTGTCGAACGAGCGGTTCTCGCCCATGATCACCACGACGTGGTCGAATCCGGGCTCGGATCGCGCCGGAACGGCTCCGATGTCGAGGGAGCCCTCGCGGTAGCCGAGCGTATGCCCGATGGCGGCCCCGGCGGCCGCTCCGACGCCTCCGCCGACAACGAGTCCGGCAGCGGCGAGCCCGCCGAGCTTGAGGAAGTCCCGGCGAGAGCTGCCGTCGCCGTCTTCGGCGCCTTCCGCGCGCGGCGATGGCGGCGTCTGCGATCGTTCGACGCGACCCGCCCCGTCTGCGTCGTCCTGGTGACCGTCCCCCGACATGGTTCGTTCAGACTAGAGCAGGATCGCGCGTCATGCGGTGAGCGCGGCGCGCGCCATCGAGTGCAGGATGCTGCGCACATCACGATCCGCAGAGGTCGAGCGCTGCGCTCGCACGCTGTGCGGCGTGGAATTGATGAGGCCGAAGCACGCGTGCGCCCGCACGCGCAGTTCGTCGCCCTCGCGCTCGGGGTGCAGTGCCGCGAGAATGCCGATCCACATCTCGACGTACTCGCGTTGCAGCCGCCGAACGGTGTGCCGGTCATCGTCGCTGAGGCTCGCCAGGTCGCGGTCCTGCACGCGGATGACGTCGGCGTCGCGCAGCGCGAACTCGACGTGGAAGGCGATGAGGGCGTCGAGCCGTTCGCCGGCGCCGGTGTGCTCGGCGATCACCGCGTGGCCGCCCGCGAGCAATCGTTCGCTGACCTCGATCAGGATCGCGCCGAGGAGCGCCTGCTTGTTCGCGAAGTGCCGGTACAGAGCCGGACCGCTGATGCCGACGGCACCGCCGATGTCTTCCAGGCTCACTCCGCTGAAGCCACGCTCGGCGAACAGCACCGCTGCTGCGCGGAGGATCGATGCGTGACGATCTGCCTTCGCCCGCTCCCGATCCGTGACACCGCTTGTCATTCGCGCACTCCACTTGTCTTGACGCTTGTCATTTCAGTTAAGGCTCGCTAACCTAAGCTTCAGTTAGTGAACACTAACCAATCGAGTCGCATCGGGACAACAGGTGTGATCCGATCGTGACGTCGACGGAGATGCGCGAGGAAGACGACATGAGCGTGCTGACCACTGCAGCGGTCCGCGGCGACGCGTTCGAGCGCACTCTCGAGGCGCAGCGGACGCTCGCCGAGCAGCTGCGTGCGCGGCTGGCGGAGGCATCCCTCGGCGGCCCCGCCGCCTCCCGCGACCGGCACGTCGCGCGCGGCAAGCTGCTGCCCCGGCACCGCGTCACGCGGCTGCTCGACGAGGGCAGCCCGTTCATCGAGGTCGCTCCGCTTGCGGCGGAAGGACTGTACGGGGGCGAGGCTCCCGCCGCCGGCGTCATCGCCGGGATCGGACTCGTGCACGGCCGGCAGGTGATGGTGGTGTGCAACGACGCGACCGTCAAGGGCGGCACGTATTTCCCGTTGACGGTCAAGAAGCATCTGCGCGCGCAGGAGATCGCGTTCGAGAACCGGCTGCCGTGCATCTACCTCGTCGACTCGGGCGGCGCGTTCCTGCCCAAGCAGGACGAGGTGTTCCCCGACCGCGATCACTTCGGGCGCATCTTCTTCAACCAGGCGCGCCTCTCCGCAGCCGGCATCCCGCAGATCGCGGCTGTCATGGGTTCGTGCACGGCCGGCGGTGCGTACGTGCCCGCGATGAGCGACGAGACCGTCATCGTGCGGGATCAGGGCACCATCTTCCTGGGCGGCCCGCCTCTGGTGAAGGCCGCGATCGGCGAAGTGGTGACGGCCGAAGAGCTCGGCGGGGGAGAGCTTCACGCCCGCCGCTCCGGCGTCGTCGACCACCTCGCGGAGGACGACGAGCACGCGCTTGAGATCGTTCGCGACATCGTGGCGACTTTCCCGCCGCCGGCGTCGCCCGCCTGGGAGGTCGCGACGGCCGCGCCGCCCGCCGTCGACCCTTCGGATCTCTATGGTGTGGTGCCGGTGGACGTCAACCAGCCGTACGACGTGCGCGAGGTGATCGCGCGGCTCGTCGACGGCAGCGAGTTCCACGAGTTCAAGCGCGAATACGGCGAGACGCTGGTGACGGGGTTCGCTCGGCTGCACGGTCACCCGATCGGAATCGTGGCCAACAACGGCGTGCTGTTCAGCGAGTCTGCGCAGAAGGGCGCCCACTTCATCGAGCTGTGCGACCAGCGAGGCGTGCCGCTGCTCTTCCTGCAGAACATCTCGGGATTCATGGTCGGCCGGGATGCCGAAGCCGGCGGCATCGCCAAGGACGGCGCGAAGATGGTTACGGCGGTCGCCACCACGCGTGTGCCCAAGCTCACTGTCGTCATCGGCGGATCGTTCGGCGCGGGCAACTACTCGATGTGCGGACGCGCGTACTCGCCCCGGTTCCTGTGGACGTGGCCCGCGAGCCGCATCTCGGTGATGGGCGGGATGCAGGCCGCCTCGGTCCTGTCCACCGTCAAGCGAGATCAGATCGAGGCGCGAGGCGAGGAATGGTCGTCCGAAGAACAGGCGGCCTTCGAGGAGCCGATCCGCGCACAGTACGAGGAGCAGGGCAACCCCTACTACGCGACCGCGCGCCTGTGGGACGACGGCGTCATCGATCCGCTGGACACCCGCGATCTGCTCGGGCTCGCGCTCGATGTCGTGTCGCGCACGCCGCTTCCCGAGCCCCGCTTCGGCCTCTTCCGGATGTGATGCCCATGTCAGATCTTGCCCACCCGGACCGGCCTTTCGACACGGTCCTCGTCGCCAACCGCGGAGAGATCGCGCGGCGGGTGATCCGTACGCTCCGTCGCCTCGGCATCCGTTCCGTCGCCGTCTACAGCGACGCCGACGTCGGCGCTCCTCACGTGCGCGAAGCCGACGTCGCGGTGCGCATCGGGCCCGCCTCTGCGGCAGCCTCGTATCTGGACGTCGACGCGGTCGTCGCCGCGGCGCGCGAGAGCGGCGCCGACGCGGTGCATCCGGGATACGGATTCCTCTCGGAGAACGTGGTGTTCGCACGCGCGTGCGCCGACGCCGGCATCGTCTTCATCGGACCGGGGGAGCGTGCCCTCGAGATCATGGGCGACAAGATCCGCGCCAAGGATCATGTCGCAGCGCACGATGTGCCCACGGTGCCGGGGTTCAGTGCGATAGGGATGACCGACCGCGAGATCGCGGTCGCCGCCGACGACACGGGATTCCCGCTGCTGGTCAAGCCCTCGGCGGGTGGCGGAGGCAAGGGCATGCAGGTCGTACGCAGCGCCGCGGAGCTGCCGGATGCCCTCGCGACGGCCCGGCGCGTGGCCGCGGCGGCCTTCGGCGATGACGCGCTGCTGCTGGAGCGACTGATCGAGCGCCCGCGCCACATCGAGGTGCAGGTGCTCGCCGACGGCCACGGTCACGTCGTGCACCTCGGCGAGCGCGAGTGCACGCTGCAGCGCCGCCACCAGAAGGTGATCGAGGAGGCACCTTCGCCCGTCATCGACGCCGCCACGCGTGAGCGACTGGGCGCGGCCGCGTGTGCGGCCGCGGCATCCGTCGACTATCGCGGCGCGGGCACGGTGGAGTTCCTCGTCGCCGCCGACCGCCCGGACGAGTTCTTCTTCATCGAGATGAATACGCGCCTGCAGGTCGAGCACCCGGTGACGGAGCTGGTGGCGCGCATCGCAACAGAGAGCGTCGACCTCGTCGAGGAGCAGCTTCGCATCGCCGCCGGACGGGAGCTGCGGTTCACGCAGGAGCAGGTACGGCTCGAAGGGCACGCCATCGAGGCTCGGGTGTACGCCGAGACTCCGGAGCGCGGGTTCCTGCCCGCGGCGGGGGAGGTGCTGGCGTGGCGCGCCGGGCCGCAGGCGCGAACGGACTCCGCGGTCGAGACGGGATCCGTCGTGACGAGCGACTACGACCCGATGATCGCGAAGGTGATCGCGCACGGCCCCGATCGCGAGCAGGCACTGGACCAGCTGGATGCCGCGCTCGCGGGCACCGTCCTGCTGGGGGTCGAGTCCAACATCGCGTTCCTGCGCGCCCTCCTCGCCGACCCCGCGGTGCGGACCGGTGAGCTCGACACGGGTCTCATCGACCGGCTGCCGCCGTTCGAGGCGCCCGCACCGAGCGAGAGGGCACTCGCGGCTGCGGCATCCGTCGACGGCATGGCGTCTCGGCGCGACCGCATGTCACCCGCGCGCGACACGGCCGGTTTCGGCGAGAGCACACGAGCGCCGCGCGCCGGTGCCGCGTGGAGCTCGCTGCCGGGCTGGCGACTGGGCGCCGCCGCTGCGCGTCCGGAGCGCCTCTTCGAGACGGATGCCGGTGCCCTCGTCTCCGCCGCCGCATTCGATGACGACGGCGCCGTCGTGTCGATGGGCTCCCGCCGTTCCCACGCCGGTGTGATCGGACGAGCCATGCCTGACGGCGCGGTCACCGGCGTCGACGCCGAGGGAGCCGTCTGGGTGCACGCCGATGGCGCGACGCACCGGCTGCGCCCGCTCACGCGGCGCGAGGCCATGCACCGCCGGCTCGCGGCACGAGAGCGCGCCGCGGCCTCCACCCACCCCGAGCTGCGCGCACCGATGCCGGGCGCCGTCGTCGCCGTGCATGTCGCCGACGGCGACCGGGTCGCGGCCGGCGACCGCGTGGTCACGATCGAGGCGATGAAGATGGAGCACCCCGTGCTCGCCCCGCACGACGGCATCGTCCGCCTCGACGTCGCGCCGGGCGACCAGGTGCGCCGCGACCAGGTGCTCGCACACGTCGCACCAGCCGCGGGGTCCGATCCCGCCGACCACGATCCCGCCGACCATGCCCCCGCGGACACCGCCCACGAGGCATCCGCCCCCACCTCCTGACCCCTGAGGAGAATCATGGACGAATACGACCTGAACGACGACGAGCGCGAGCTCGCCGGGATGGTGCGCGCGTTCGCCGACGAAGTCGTCGCGCCGCGCTCGTACGAGGCCGACCGCACCCATGCGCTGCCGATGGACGTGGTGGCGCAGATGGGCGAGCTCGGCCTGTTCGGCCTGCCCTTCCCCGAGGAGTACGGCGGCCAGGGCGGCGACTACTTCGCGCTGTGCCTGGCGATCGAGGCGCTCGGCCGGGTCGACCAGTCGATCGCGATCACGCTGGAGGCGGGCGTGAGCCTGGGTGCCATGCCGGTCTTCCGCTTCGGCACCGAGCAGCAGAAGCAGGAGCTGCTGCCGGATCTGCTCGCCGGGCGCGCGCTCGCGGGCTTCGGCCTGACCGAGCCCGAGGCGGGGTCGGATGCCGGAGCCACCCGCACCACCGCACGCCTGGTCGGTGCTGCTTCAGGAGACGGCGGCGAATGGGTGATCAACGGCTCGAAGCAGTTCATCACCAACTCGGGCACTCCGATCACGCGGTTCGTCACCGTCACCGCCGTGACGGGTGAGAATGACGGCCGAAAAGAGATCTCGACGATCATCGTCCCCAACGGAACGCCGGGGTTCACGGTCGAGCCGGGATACGACAAGGTCGGGTGGCGGGCCTCCGACACGCATCCGCTCACGTTCCAGGACGCGCGGGTGCCGGAGGGCAACCTCCTCGGCGAGCGCGGCCGCGGCTTCGCGAGCTTCCTCCACATCCTCGACGAGGGTCGGATCGCGATCGCGGCGCTGTCGACCGGCGCCGCCGAGGGATGCCTCGAAGCGGCCGTCGACTACGCGGCGAAGCGGACGGTGTTCGGCGAAGCCCTCTCGACGCGCCAGGGCATCCAGTTCCTGCTCGCCCGCATGAAGCAGCGCGTGCACGTCTCGCGTCTCGCGTGGCATCACGCCGCCCGGCTGCGCGATGCCGGCAAGCCGTTCAAGACCGCCGCCGCGATCGCGAAGCTCACCGCGAGCGACGCGGCGATGGACAACGCGCGCGATGCCACGCAGGTGTTCGGCGGCAACGGCTTCATGAACGAATACTCCGTCGCGCGCCATTATCGGGATTCGAAGATCCTCGAGATCGGCGAGGGCACGAGCGAGGTGCAGCTGCTGGTCATCGCCCGGGCGCTCGGGATCGCGTGAGGGTAGCGTGGCGACGGTGAGCGACGACAGCACTGAGGGGCAACGCCCCGCGATCGTGCAGCGAGGCCTGTACTACGACGAGCTCGAGATCGGCGCACGCTACCAGCACCGTCCCGGTCGTACCGCGACCGAGACCGACAATGTGCTGTTCTCGTCGCTCACGATGAACACGCAGGCGCTCCACCTGGATGCCGCGTTCTCGGCGACGCAGCCGTTCGGCGAGCGCCTCATGAACTCGATGTGGACGCTCGCGACGATGGTGGGGGCGTCCGTCTCGCAGATCACGCAAGGAACGCTCGTCGCGCAGCTGGGCCTGTCCGACATCTCGTTCCCCGCGCCACTCCTGCACGGGGACACCCTGTACACCGAGACCGAGGTCGTCGACAAGCGGCTCTCGGCCTCTCGCCCGGGTCAGGGAATCGTGACGCTGCGCCACACCGGCCGCAACCAGCGCGGCGAGACCGTCGCGGTCGCGACCCGCATCGCGCTCATGTGGCGCACGCCGGACGGAGAAGAGGGGACGGCATGACGTTCGACATCGGACCCGCGCTGCTGTTCTGCCCGGCTGACCGTCCCGAGCGGTACCGCAAGGCGTTCGATCGTGCCGACGCGGTCATCCTCGACCTCGAAGACGCCGTCGCGCCGAAGGACAAGACCGCGGCGCGGGGCCATCTCATCGAGTCCGAGCTCGACCCGGCGCGGGTGATCGTGCGGGTCAATCCCGCCGATTCCGACGCGTTCACCGCCGATCTGGCAACGCTCTCGCAGACCGACTACCGCCGGATCATGCTGGCCAAGGCCGAGTCGCCCAAGCGGGTGGCCAGGATCGATCAGCGGTTCGAGGTGATCGCGCTGTGCGAGACGGCCAAGGGCGTCGCGCAGGCCGACCGGCTGGCGGCGCTCGACAACGTCGTCGCGTTGATGTGGGGAGCCGAGGACCTCGTCGCGAGCCTCGGCGGCACATCCAGCCGCAAGGCGAACGGACGCTACCGCGACATCGCCCGCTACGCCCGCTCCCGGGTGCTGCTGGCCGCGGGCGCTCGCGGCAAGGCGGCCATCGACGCGGTGCATCTCGACATCGGCGATGTGAAGGGCTTGGCCACCGAGGCGGCGGATGCTGCGGCATCCGGATTCTCGGCCACCGCCTGCATCCATCCGAGCCAGGTCGCGGTCATCCGCGACGCGTATCGCCCCGACGACGCGTCGGTGGCGTGGGCGCGCGAGGTGCTGACGGCTGCGGAGGGCGAGCGCGGAGTGTTCTCGCTCGGCGGGCACATGGTGGACGAACCGGTGCTCCGCCACGCGCGGAGCGTGCTCGAGCGCGCCGGACGCTGACAGCGTTACGCCACGAGCCCCGCGTACGCGACGAGCCGCAGGTGGTCGCGCTCGTAGAAGAAGTCGTGCGCCGATCCGTTCGCCAGTCGCTCGCCCACGGGCGGCAGCTCGCCCGCCGTGGCGTGGCGCATGATCTCGCGGATGAAGGCGCCGTGGCTGACCACGATGAGAGTGGATGCCGTCGGTGCGGTCGCGCGACGGTGATCGCGTACGACTCGGCCCAGGGCGGCGATGCCGCGTCGGCGCAGTTGCGGCCACGGTTCTGCACCGGGCACTTCGGCGGAGTGCCAGTCGCCCCAGCGGCGGCGGAACTCGTCGACGTCGAGACCTTCCGCCTCGCCGTACGATCGCTCGCGCAGACCGCGGTAGGTGCGCGGAGCCTCGAGGTCCAGGTCAGCGGCGATGATCTCCGCCGTCTCGCGAGCGCGTGACAGGTCGCTGGAGGCGATGGTCACGCCGGCCAGGTCGAGGCGCTCACGCAGCGTGGTGGCCGCCTCGTGGGCCTGCGCGCGTCCGGCGTCGTTGAGGGGGATGTCGGTCGCGCCCTGGATGCGCCGATCGCGATTCCAGTCGGTCTCGCCGTGGCGGATCAGGATGAGCGCGGTCACTCCTCGAGCCTACCCGCGCCCGCGATGGCCAGAGGCGGGCGTCACGAGAGCGGGCGGAGGGCGGATGCCAGGGCGCTGAGCACCTCGCTGGTGCCCGCGTCGATCTTCACGGTCGCGCGCGCATCGGCCCGGGTCGCTCCGCGATTCACGATGACGACCGGCAGCTTGCGGCGCCGTGCTCGTTCGAGCAGCCGGATGCCGGAGTTGACGACGAGGGACGACCCGGCGATCACGAGGCCATCGCTGGTGTGGACCAGCTGCTCGGCTTCGCGGAACTTGCCCGCCGGGATGAATTCGCCGAAGAAGACGACGTCGGGCTTGAGCATCCCTCCGCATACGCTGCAGTCGGGGATGCGGAAGCCGTCGGTGCTCTCGGGCAGGACGTCGCCGTCGGGACCGAGCGGCACATTCTCGGGGATGAGGATCCACGGGTTGTCGGCCTCGACGCGCGCCGCGAGATCGCGGCGGTCGAACACCTGTCCGCAATGGATGCAGAAGACGCGGCGCATCGTGCCGTGCAGCTCGACCACGCGGCGGCTGCCGGCACGCACGTGCAGCCCGTCGACGTTCTGCGTGACGACCCCGGTCGCGATACCGGCCGCCTCGAGATCGGCGATCGCGCGGTGGCCGGCGTTGGGTTCCGCGGCGGCGAAGGCTCGCCAGCCGAGGTGGCTACCGACCCAGTAGCGACGTCGGGCGGCCTCGTTGGTGAGGAACTGCTCCACCGTCATGGGCGTGCGTCTGGGAGCGCCGTTGCCGCGATAATCCGGGATGCCGGAGTCGGTCGAGACGCCGGCGCCCGTGAGCACGGCGACGCGACGGCCGGCGAGGGCGGCCACGGCAGAGGCGAGGGCGTCCGTCGTCGCGGCGTCGAAATCCGTGTCGATCGTCGTGGTCACACGTCACCCCCTCGCCTCGAGTGTAGGCCGCGTGGTTTTCGGGCAGGTTACAGACTCTGCGAGAGTGGTCGGGTGAGCATCGAGCGGGTCGATTCGGCGTCGGATGACCGACTGGCCGACTATCGCGACCTGACCGACGTCGCGCTGCGGCGAGTCCTCGAACCCGAGGGCGGGCTGTACATCGCGGAGTCCGCGAAAGTGATCGCCCGGGCCATCGCCGCCGGTCACCGCCCGCGTTCGGTGCTGGTGCAGGAGAAATGGCTGGACGAGATCCGGATGCTGGTCGAGGATCCCGCCGTGCCGATCTACGTCGTGACCCCCGAGGTCGCCGAAAGCCTCACCGGTTACGCCGTGCATCGGGGTGCCCTCGCCTCGATGCACCGGCCGGAACTGCCAGCGGTGGCCGACGTCGTCCGCGACGCTCGCCTGGTCGTGGTGCTGGAGGACATCGTCGATCACACCAACGTCGGCGCCATCTTCCGTGCCGCCGCGGGGCTGGGTGCGGATGCCGTGCTCGTGAGCCCGCGCTGCGCCGATCCGCTCTACCGGCGCAGCGTGCGGGTGAGCATGGGCACGGTGTTCCAGGTGCCGTGGACCCGCCTGCCCGAGTGGGGCACGGCGCGCACCGAGCTTCACGATGCCGGGTTCCATCTGGCCGCGCTCGCCCTCAGCGACGACGCCGTGCCGCTGGACGCCTTCGACGCGACGAGACCGGAGCGCGTGGCACTGCTGCTCGGCGCCGAGGGGGACGGCCTCAGTCGTGCGGCGCTCGCCACCGCCGACACGGTCGTCACGATCCCGATGGCCGGGGGAGTGGATTCGCTCAATGTCGCCGCGGCGAGCGCTGTCGCGCTGTGGCAGCTGCGCGCCCGCTGATTCCCGCGGGCCACCGCTGACCCGCCCGGCCTGCGGTCAGGCGCCCGGGCGCACCGTGAGCTCGGTCAGCTCGGCGTCTGGAGGCAGGTCGAGGGCGGCGAGGATCGTGGTGGCGACGGAGGCGGGGTCGATCCAGCGCGAGGCGTCGTAGGAGGCGCCTTCCTGCTGGTGCACCTTCTCCTGCATCGGCGTCGCGGTGCGACCGGGGTAGACAGTCGTCACGCGGAGCCCGTGCGGCCGCTCCTCGGCGCGCAGCGCGTCGGCGATGGCGCGCACGGCGAACTTGCTCGCGCCGTAGGAGCCCCATTCCGGGTGCACCCGCAGGCCGGCGCCGGAGTTCACGAACACGACGTGGCCGCGGGCCGCTCGCAGGGCGGGCAGCATCAGCCGGGTCAGCTCGGCGGGGGCGATGGCGTTCACGTTGAGCTGGTGCTGCCAGGTGGCGACCGTGGTCTCGGCGACCGGGCCGAGCTCGACGATGCCCGCGACATGGATGACCGAGTCCAGCCGGGACGGCAGCACCTGATGCCCGAACGCCCACGACAGTCGTGCGGGCTCGGCGAGGTCTCCCACGAGTGTCCGTGCGCCGCTGAACCGCTCACGCAGCTGGGACGCCCGGCCGGCGTCGCGAGCGAGCAGCCACAGCTCGTCGCCCCGGGCGGCGAGCTTCTCGGTCAGAGCGGCGCCGATTCCCGAGCCCGCTCCGGTGATGAGGTGCGTCGCCACGGCTCAGGCACCGTCCTCGGCAGGCGCCACGTCGTCGAGGTCGACGCCCGGCGGCGCTGCCAGTCTGACCGGTGCCGGATCGGGGCGCTTCGCCGAGGCGGTGTCGCCCGACGACTGGTGGCGCACGCGACGCAGCACCCAAGGCACGAGGTACTCGCGCGCCCACACGAGGTCGTTCGCCCTCGCTTCGCGCCACGTGCGGAAGGGGATCGGGTCGGGTTGCATCGGCTGCAGGTCGTTGCGGACGTTCAGCGCGCGCAGCACCATGCGCGCGACCTCGTGGTGCCCGAGCGTGTTGTAGTGCAGGCGATCGTCGTCGAAGAAGCGCATATCCTGCACCTCCTTGAGCGCCCACTGGTCGGCCACGATGCAGTCGTGCCGATCGGCGATCGCACGGATGTTCTCGTTGTAGATCGCGACCTTGCCGCGGATGCCTCGGAAGACGGGCGTGAACGCCGTGTCGATGCCGGTGAAGACCACGACGGTGGCGCCGCCCTGGGACAGGCGCACCACGGCGTCCTCGAACAGCTCGGCCACGGCATCCGGATCCGAACCGGGGCGGATGACATCGTTGCCTCCCGCGGAGAAGGTGACGAGGTCGGGCTTGAGCGCGAGCGCCGGCTCGACCTGCTGGGCCACGATCTGGCCGATGAGGCGACCGCGGACCGCGAGGTTCGCGTAGGCGAAATCCTCGACCTGCTGCGACAGCACCTCGGCCACGCGATCCGCCCAGCCGCGGAGGCCGTTCGGTGCTGTCGGGTCAGGGTCGCCCACTCCCTCGGTGAACGAGTCGCCGATGGCGACGTAGCGCCGCCACGGGTGCGGCCCGGCGTTGGGGACGTACGGGGTGCGGTGATCTTCGCTGCTGCGCATCGGCATCTTCCTCGGCTCGTGACCGATGCCCAGGGTATCGCGGGCCACATGTCGCCCGGTTCGTTTATCGTGGTGACTCGTTGTCCACGGGGGAGGTGTGCATTCGGTGACCGACGAAGCCGTCCTCGACGCGCGCCACGGCGAACCCCATCTCGGCAGCTTCGCCGCGGAGCACCTCTCGCCGACCTACCCTCAGCGCGCCCCATGGGGCACGGCGCAGCGGCTGCGCGCGTGGCAGGCCGAGGCGCTCGATCTATATTTCTCGCTGGACGGTCCCGACGGCGAAGGCGGGGGCCCGCGCGACTTCCTGGCCGCGGCCACACCGGGCGCCGGCAAGACGACGTTCGCCCTGCGGCTGGCGAGCGAGCTGCTGCGACGCCGCATCATCGACCGCATCGTCGTGGTCGCGCCTACCGAGCACCTCAAGACGCAGTGGGCGGATGCCGCGGCGCGCGTGTCGATCCGGCTCGATCCCGCCTTCAGCAACCGGCATGCGGCGCCCGCGCGGCAGTACCACGGTGTGGCCGTGACCTACGCGCAGGTCGCCGTGAAGGCATCCGTCCATCAGCGGCTGACGATGGACGCGCGCACCCTCGTGATCCTCGACGAGGTGCACCACGGCGGCGACGCGCTCAGCTGGGGCGACGCGCTGCGCGAGGCCTACAGCCGCGCCACGCGGCGCCTGCTGCTGTCGGGAACCCCGTTCCGCAGCGACACCGCCCCCATCCCGTTCGTCGAGTACCACCCCGACCAGAAGGGCGTCCGGGTCTCGCGCACCGACTACGCCTACGGCTACGGGCGGGCGCTCGAGGACGGCGTCGTGCGTCCCGTGATCTTCATGGTCTACGCCGGCCACATGCGCTGGCGTACCAAGACCGGCGACGAGATGGAGGCGCATCTCGGCCAGGACAACACGAAGGACATCACGTCGCAGGCCTGGCGAACGGCCCTCGATCCGGAGGGCGATTGGATCCCCGCCGTGCTGCGGTCTGCCGACCGGCGGCTGAGCGAGGTGCGCGAGCACATTCCGGATGCCGGCGGACTCGTGATCGCGACCGACCAGACCGCCGCGCGCGCCTACGCCGCGATCCTGCAGGGCATCACAGGCGAAGCGCCGACGGTGGTGCTGTCGGACGAAGCCGAGGCGTCGGGCCGCATCGAAGAGTTCTCGAATGCGACGAGCCGCTGGATGGTCGCCGTGCGCATGGTCTCGGAGGGCGTCGACGTGCCGCGCCTGGCGGTCGGCGTGTACGCCACGAGCGCCTCGACCCCGCTCTTCTTCGCCCAGGCCATCGGGAGATTCGTGCGGGCGCGCCGGCGCGGCGAGACCGCGAGCGTGTTCCTGCCGAACGTGCCGCAGCTGCTGGCGCTCGCGAACGAGATGGAGCGGCAGCGCGACCACGCGCTGGACCGCGACTCCGGCGACGACGAGTGGAACGCCGAAGAAGACCTCATGGACGCCGCCGAGCGCGAGGACAAGGCCTCCGACGCGCTCACCGAGGAGTTCACCTACCAGGCGCTCGGCTCGCTCGCGCACTTCGACCGTGTGCTGTTCGACGGCAAGGAGTTCGGTCAGCTCGCGGTGCCCGGAACGCCGGAGGAGGAGGAGTTCCTGGGGCTGCCCGGACTGCTCGAGCCCGAACACGTGCACGAGCTGCTCATGCAGCGGCAGGCGCGGCAGAGCCGGCACCGGCAAGTGCGCGAGGCGCGCACCGCGCGCGAGGGTGAGCAAGGGGAGGGGCCCGACCATGCCGCGCCGCCGCAGGCGTTGCATCGCACCCTCAAAGAGCAGCGTCAGCTGCTCAACAGCCTCGTCGGGCTGTACGCGCGGCAGTCCGGCGAGCCTCACGGACTGGTTCACGCCGAGCTCCGCCGGATCTGCGGCGGCCCCGCCGTGTCGCACGCGACCGTGGCGCAGCTGCAGGCGCGCATCGAGGTGCTGCGCAAGCGCGTCCACTCCTGAGCCTCGGCAGGCAGCGCACACCTAGACTGCCGGTCATGCCCGCGGAGTACTCGTTCGAGTCGCGGTGGGTCCTGCCCGGGCCGCCCGAGCTCGTGTGGCGCGAGCTCGAGCGCACGCTGCTCCCGGGCGGCCCGCGCCGCGCATGGTGGCCGGGCCTCACTGTCACTATGCCGCCGCGTCGCCTGCGGGTGGGGGAACGCATGGTGGTGACGGTGCATGCGCCGCTCGGCTATCGGCTGCGCGTGCTGCTGGAGGTCACCGAGATCGACCCCGGCCGCACCCTCGCCGCGACGAGTACGGGCGACCTGCGAGGCGTGGGACGTCTGTCCGTGGCGGCAGCAGGGGCGGGCGCCACGGCGTCTGGAGGCGGCGTGGGGACCGTGGTCGTCTTCGAATGGGATGTCCAGACCCGGCGCCCGTGGATGAACATCGCGGCATGGCTGTTGCGCCCCGTCTTCGAGGGCGCCCACGCGCATGTGATGCGGAGAGGCGAGGCAGGGCTTCGAGCCCGCCTTGCCGGCGGCCGTTCGGAGCCCCGAAATGCTGGCAATCCGCGGATCTGAGCGATCGAGGCTGTGTCGTCTGGCTAGCGTTGACGGGTCCTGATCAACCGTCGCCCGTACATTGGAGGCCCGTGTGAGCCCGCCTGCCGAGCCGACCGCCCGCGACCGCAGACGCTGGGCGCGGTATCTCGTCAACGAGCGTGCCGAGGCGCGTGTCTACCGGGAGCTCGCGGCGCGGCGCACCGGCGAGGAGCGCGAGATCCTGCTCGCCCTGGCTGACGCAGAGGGCCGTCACGAGGCCCATTGGCTCACTCTGCTCGGTGGCGAGCCGACGCGATTGCCTCAGCCCGACATCCGCACGCGGCTGCTCGGCTCGATGGCCAAGCGCTTCGGCTCGATCTTCGTGCTCGCGCTGGCCCAGAACGCCGAGGCCCGCTCGCCGTACGACGACGAGCCCTTCGCGCCGGCAGCGATGGCGGCCGACGAGAAGGTGCACCACGAGGTGGTGCGTGGCCTCGCGGCCCGCGGCCGTCGTCGGCTATCGGGCACCTTCCGGGCCGCGGTCTTCGGAGCCAACGACGGACTGGTATCGAACCTCGCACTGGTCATGGGGGTGGGCGCCACCGGCGTCTCGCCGCAGTTCGTGCTGTTCAGCGGCATCGCCGGCCTCCTCGCCGGCGCCCTGTCGATGGGCGCGGGCGAGTTCGTCTCGGTGCGGTCGCAGCGCGAGCTGCTCGCGGCCACCGAGCCCAGCGACTACGCCGACGGCGCCATCCCGCACTTGGACCTGGACGCCAACGAGCTCGCACTCGTCTACCGCACCCGTGGAATGCCCGAGGCCGAGGCTCTCGCGCGGGCGCACCGCATCGTATCGGCGGCGCAGGCATCGGGCAGCGTCGGCGCCGACACCGGCCCGATCGGCACGGCCGACGAGCATGAGGTGGTGGGCAAGGCGTGGGGGGCGGCGCTGTCGAGCTTCCTGTTCTTCGCGTCCGGCGCGATCATCCCCGTGCTGCCGTGGATCTTCGGCATGACGGGACTCGCCGCCGTCGTGACGGCTCTCGTGCTGGTGGGCATCGCGCTGCTGTGCACGGGCGCCGCCGTGGGTGTGCTGTCGGGCGGATCCCCCCTGCGCAGGGCCCTCCGCCAGCTCGCGATCGGGTACGGTGCGGCGCTCATCACCTACCTCCTGGGACTGGTCTTCGGGGTGTCTCTGGGGTGACCCGTCGATTCGTTCAACGTTCGGTGACGTGGTAATGTCGTTCCTCGGTTGCGAAACCGCAAACCACCTGCGCGGGTGGCGGAATAGGTAGACGCGCTAGCTTGAGGTGCTAGTGCCCGTTAAGGGCGTGGGGGTTCAAGTCCCCCCTCGCGCACACAGGTCGAAGGCCCCCGAAAGGGGGCCTTCGTCGTTATCAGGGCCAGCCGTGGCGGGTCAGATCCAGCCGCGTTCCTCGGCGAACAGCACCGCCTGCTGGCGGGTGCTCACGCCGAGCTTGCTCAGGATCGCCGACACATGGTTGCGCACGGTTCCGGGCGCGAGCGAGAGGCTGCGCGCGATCTGCCCCGTGGTCTCGCCGCGACGCCCGGCGCGCAGCACGTCGAGCTCGCGGTCGGTCAGCGGGCATCGTTCGTCGCTCAAGGCGTCGGCGGCCACCTCGGGATCGACGTAGCGCCCGCCCGCCGCGACGCGCCGGATGACCTCGGCGACCTCGTCGGCACCACGCGACTTCGGCAGGAAGCCCGAGACACCGGACGCGAGCGCCCGCCGCAGCACGCCCGGGCGGGCATGCCTGGTCACCACGATGCAGCGCGTGGCAATGGCCCGCGTCACGCGCGCGGCGACCTCAACGCCGTCCAGGCCCGGCATCTCGAGGTCGAGTAGGCAAACGTCGGGGGAGAGGCGCAGCGCCTCGGCGACCGCTTCCTCTCCGTCTGCGCACTCGGCGACGACCTCGATGTCGGGCTCCAGTCGCAGCAGGGCCGCGAGCGCGGAACGGATCATCGCCTCGTCGTCGGCGAGGAGCACCCGGATCACGGCAAAGACTCCGGGGTCAGCGGGACGCGCGCGATCACGGCGAAGGATCGGGCGTCGCGCCGGACTTCGACGGTCCCGCCGCCGTCTTGCACGCGTCGGCCGATCCCCTCGAGCCCGGCCCCGTCGCGGCTGGGCGAAGCCTCGACGGCGTCGTTCTCGATCTCGTACCGCCACACATCCGGCTCCCGAGTGAGCGACAGGCGGGCCCAGCGTCCGCCGCCGTGGCGCAGCACGTTCGTCGTGGTCTCGCGGATGACGGGACCCAGAACGGATGCCGGAGCCCGGACGGCGCCGGCATCCACCGACACCTGCACCGAGGTCCCGGCCGCGCGGAGCAGATCGGCGGCGTTCTCGATCTCGTCGGTCAGTGGCACGGAGCGGAAGCGCAGAGCGAGGTCGCGCGTGCCCTGGCGCGCGTCGTCCACGCTCTTGCGTGCGGCGCGCAGGTGCGTGAATGCGGCGTCAGGATCGTCTGGCATGAGCCGTTCGGCCAGCTCCAGCTGCAGCGCGATCACCTGCAAGTGATGGCCCTGGAGGTCGTGGACGTCGGTGGCGACGCGCAGGCGCTCCTGAGTCGCCGCCAGGCGCGCCTCGGAGGCCCGGGCACTGTTCACCGTCATCAGGACGTCCCACCACCACAGCGACAGCACCGTCATGCCGGGAAGCGAGACCGAGATGAACCCCAGCACCCACCAGCTCGAACCCGCGTTGGCCACGCCCACGCGGCCGTCCACGAACCACAGGACGACCAGCAGCACCGTCACCGCGATCACCACGCGCACCCGGATTCCCGGCGGCCAGTTGAGGAGAATCAGAGCCTGCACGACCGGGAGCACAGCCATCAGCCACAGTCCCGACAGCACTCCCGCGACGACGCCGAAGCACGCGGCGATCACCAGCGGCACGACGATCCGGGGCAGCCGCACGAACGGCTCCTCCTCGTCCCGCTGCCGGTACTCGCGCAGAAGCAGGAACGTCGATCCCCACCACACCAGGCCGCCCAGACCGACAGCCGCGACCGCGGGAAGGCCGCGGCCCGCTTCGGTGAGCGCTGCCGCCCACACCAGCACGATCATCAGCTCGAGGAACACGACGGCCGAGAGGGTGTACCACCAGGTCGCGGTGATCCCGCGGGTCAGGCGCAGTCTTCCCCGTCGCTGCGCCGCGGTCTCGGTGCCCGCGGCGGGCACGACGGGGCTGGTCATGCGTCCCACCCTAAGTCCATGACACATGTCATGCCCGAGACGGGAGAAGCGCCTGGAAAGCGGTGACAACCCGGCACTTCCGGCATCCTTCCGTCGTCGATGGACTAGTCGTGCGACGAACGGATGCCGGGCACCGTCGCCGATCGAACCCTCGCCCGCATCGAACGACAGGAGCACGTCATGAATCTCGTCGAGATCTTCCAGGACCTCGTGGCCCAGGTGCCCGGACTCGTCCAGCCGCTCATCGTCGCGGCCGCGGGTGCCGTGCCGTTCATCGAAGGCGAGGGTGCGGCGGCGATCGGGATCATCGGCGGCATCCATCCCGCCGTCGCCGCGGTGGCGGGCATCGTGGGCAACTTCGTATGCGTCGCCGTGCTCGTGCTGCTCACGGCCCGCACCAGAGCAGCGGTCGTGACGCGCAGCCGCGAACGCCGACTGGTCGCGGCCGGCGGCGCCGACATCGCCGAGGCGGCGACGCCGGTGGAGGGCGACCAGGGGCGCAAGGCGGCCCGCAGAGTGAAGTTCCAGCGGGCGCTGGAACGCTACGGCGTCCCGGGTGTGAGCCTGCTCGGTCCCCTGCTGCTGCCCACGCAGTTCACCGCGACGATGCTCGCCGGCGCCGGCGTCCGGCCCGCGCGCATCCTCTTCTGGCAGGGCCTCGCGATCGTCGCGTGGACGACCCTGCTGACCTTCGTCGTCAGCGGCGCCATGTACGTCGTCCACTGACCGGCGACCGGGGGAGTGGTCTCGGGGCGGAGCTGCACGGCGCCGCCCCGAGGCGCATGTCGTGGCCGCGTCGAGGTAGGTTTGACCGCATGCCTTCACCCGATCTCGGTCTTCCCGAAGTCGCCTCGGTGGCACGCGATCTCATCCGCTTCGACACCACGAATCACGGCGGTGGCCGAGCGGCGGGCGAACGCGAGGCGGCGGAGTACGTCGGCGCCTACCTCGAGAACCTCGGGCTGACGCCGGAGTACTACGAGCCCATCCCTCGGCGCACGAACGTCATGGCGCGGGTGCCCGGGCGCAATCGCGACAAGCCCGCCCTCGTGCTGCACGGCCACCTCGACGTCGTGCCGGCGATCGCGGAGGACTGGAGCGTCGACCCGTTCGCCGGGGTCGTGAAGGACGGGATGCTGTGGGGACGCGGCGCTGTGGACATGAAGGACATGGACGCCATGATCCTGACGTCGGTGGCCGAGATCCTGCGCGCCGGCGAGCAGCCCGAGCGCGACCTCGTGCTGGCCTTCTTCGCGGACGAGGAGAACGGCGGCGTCGAAGGCTCCGCTCTGGTCGTGAAGGACAGGCCGGAGTGGTTCACCGGGGCGACGGAGGCCATCAGCGAGGTCGGGGGCTACTCCATCGCGCTCGGCGACCGTCGTGTGTATCTGCTGCAGGTGGGCGAGAAGGCGCTGGTCTGGATCCGCCTGGTCGCCCGCGGACGTGCCGCGCACGGTTCGAGCGTGCACGCCGACAACGCCGTGACGGCGCTGGCCGAAGCGGTCGCCGCCCTCGGTCGCACCGAGTGGCCGGTGACGCTCACCGAAACGACGCGTGAGATGGTCGAGCGACTGGCCGAACTCACCGGCCAGAGCGCGACCGACCCCGACGCCGTCGCCCGAGCGACCGGAGCGGCATCCGGATTCCTGCGGTCCACGCTGCGCACGACGACGAACCCCACCGGCCTCGTCGCCGGGTACAAGCACAACGTCATCCCCGACCGTGCCGAGGCGCTGATCGACGTGCGGGTGCTCCCCGGCACCGAAGCGGCGGCGCTGGCCGACATCCGCCGCATCGTCGGCGACGGGGTGGAGGTGCAGATCGTGCACCAGGACATCGGCCTCGAAGTGCCTTTCGGGGGCGACATCGTCGACGCGATGGTCGGCGCGCTGGGCCGGCGCGACCCGGGAGCGCCCGTGATCCCGTACCTCATGGGCGGCGGCACCGACAACAAGGCGCTCGCGACCCTCGGCATCGCCGGTTACGGTTTCGCTCCGCTGCGACTGCCCGCCGCGCTCGATTTCACCGGCATGTTCCACGGCGTCGACGAACGGGTTCCCATCGACGCGCTCGTGTTCGGCCAGTCGGTGCTGACCGACCTGCTGCGCACGTACTGAAATGATCGACGGATGCCGCGGGCCGCGGCATCCGTCCCCCACGGCTGAAAGGCGCCCATGCTTCTCGAGGCGATCATCCTCGGCTTCGTCCAGGGACTGACCGAGTTCCTCCCGATCTCATCGAGCGCGCACCTGCGCATCCTGGGGGAGTTCCTGCCCTCGGCAGAGGACCCGGGAGCCGCGTTCACCGCGATCACGCAGATCGGCACCGAGGCGGCCGTCGTGGTGTTCTTCTGGCGCGACATCGTGCGCATCATCGGGCACTGGTTCCAGGCGCTGGTCGGCAAGATCCCGCGCAACGATCCCGACGCCAAAATGGGCTGGCTCATCATCGTGGGCAGCATCCCGATCGTCGTGCTGGGGCTGCTGTTCCAGGATCAGATCGAGACCACTCTGCGATCCCTGTGGCTCGTCGCGGGCATGCTCATCTTCTTCGGCGTGCTGCTGGGCATCGCCGACCACGTCGGGGCCAAGAAGCGAAAGCTGAAGGACATCACGGTCGGGCACGGCGTGATCTTCGGGCTCGCACAGTCGCTCGCGCTCATCCCGGGCGTGTCGCGGTCGGGCGGCACCATCACGGCGGGCCTGTTCATGGGGTACGAGCGGGCCGCGGCGGCGCGCTACGCGTTCCTGCTCGCGATCCCGGCGGTCTTCGGCAGCGGCTTCTTCCAGCTGATCAAGAACTGGGACACCCCGGGCGTGTTCACCCTCGGCGAGACGGCGCTCGCCACCGGCGTGGCGTTCGTCGTGGCGCTCGGCGTAATCGCGTTCTTCATGAACTGGATATCCAAACACAGCTTCCTGCCGTTCGTGCTGTACCGGGTCGCGCTGGGCTCGCTGCTGCTCGTGCTGCTCAGCATGGGCGTGATCCAGGCCTAGCCCCGGATCAGCGCCGGGGGTCGTCGCGGCCGGGCTTGCTCGGCCCGTCGCCGCGGCGGCGAAGGTAGCGCTCGAACTCCTGCGCGATCGCGTCGCCCGATGCCTCGGGGGAGTCCCACGTGTCGCGCGTGCGCTCGAGCTGGCGGATGTACTCCGTCATCTCCTCGTCATCGGCCGCGGCGGCGTCGATCGATGCCTCCCACGCGGCCGCCTCGGTGGCCAGCTCGCCACGAGGGACGGGGGCGCCGGTGATGTCCTCGAGCTTGTCGAGCAGGGCCAGCGTCGCCTTGGGCGAGGGCGTGTGGCCGGCCACATAGTGCGGCACGCTCGCCCACAGGCTTGCAGAGGGGATCCCTGCCGCGTCCGCCGCGTGCCCGAGGACGCTCAGGATGCCGACGGGGCCCTCGTAGGTGCTGCGCTCGAGGTCCAGTGCCGTTCGCAGCGCGTCGTTGTCGCTGCCCCCGAACACCGAGATCGGGCGCGTGTGCGGCACGTCCGACATCATCGAGCCGATCGCGACGAAGCCGGTGATGTCCTCGCGAAGCGCGACGTCGATGAACTCCGACGCGAACGCCTGCCAGGCACGCGCAGGCTCGACGCCCGTCAGCAGCCACAGCTGGGTCCCGCGGGTGGCGCGCACCGGCTTGAGCAGAGTGGCCTCCGGCCACTGCAGCGTGCGCTTGCCCTCGCCGTCCGCGACGACCTGCGGCCGCGTGTACTGGTAGTCGAAGTACAGCTCCGGGTCGACCGAGAACACCGGCTCATAGGCGCCGCCTTCACGCAGGCGCGTCATAGCGGACGACGCGGCTTCACCCGCATCGTTCCACCCGTCGAATCCGGCGACGAGTACACGGCGACCCAGTCCGTCCACGAGACCTCCTCCACCCGCCCAGCGGGTTCCCTCCAGAATAGGCCCGGCCGCCCACGGGTAGGCTTGGACGGTGAATGCGCCGCGCCTCGCCGCTGTCCTGTGGGACATGGATGGAACCCTCGTCGACACCGAGCCGTACTGGATGGCGGCCGAGACACCGCTGGTCGAGAGCTTCGGCGGCACGTGGTCCCACGAGCAGGCGCTGGCGCTGGTGGGACTCGGACTCGAGGATTCCGCGCGCATCTTCCAGGACGCCGGCGTCCGCATGAGCGTCGACGCCATCATCGATCACCTGACCGACGAGGTCATGCGTCAGCTCGCGGTCACGGGCGTGCCGTTCCGGCCGGGCGCGCGCGAGCTGCTGGCGAACCTGCGGGAGGCGGGCATCAAGACGGGCCTGGTGACGATGTCGATGCGCCGGATGGCCACGACGGTGGTGGACCTCATCGACTTCCCGGCGTTCGACGTGATCGTCGCCGGCGACGACGCGACTCGGCCGAAGCCCTTCCCCGATCCCTATCTTCAGGCCTGCGAGGCGCTCGGCGTCGATCCGGCCGAGACGGTCGCCATCGAGGACTCGCCGAACGGCCTGCGCTCCGCGGTCGCGTCCGGGGCGGCGGTCATCGGTGTTCCGCTCATGCTGTCGCTCGAGGGCGCCGGCGCCCACGCCGTGTGGCCGAGCCTCGACGGACGGACGGCGGACGACCTCGTCGCCTTCCACACCGCCCATCACGCCGGCCTCGCTGCGGAGGCGGCACGATGACGGCGCGGATGAGCGGTCCGTTCCGGTTCGGCGACCGGGTGCAGCTGACCGGCCCGAAGGCGCGGCTGCACACCATCACGCTGCGCGAAGGGGGCGAGCTGCACACGCACCACGGCGTGCTGCGGCATGCCGACCTCGTGGGTCTGCCCGACGGGTCGGTCGTCGCCAACAGCAGTGGCCATGAGTACCTCGCGCTGCGCCCGCTGCTGCGGGACTTCGTGATGTCGATGCCGCGCGGCGCGGCGATCGTGTACCCGAAGGACGCGGCGCAGATCCTCGCCCAGGCCGATGTGTTCCCCGGCGCGACCGTCGTCGAGGCCGGCGTCGGTTCGGGCGCGCTGTCGCTGTGGCTGCTCCGGGCCATCGGGGCGGAAGGGCGACTGGTCTCGTTCGAGCGACGCGAGGACTTCGCGGCGGTCGCCCGCGCGAACGTCGAGACGTTCGTGGGCGACGTGCCCGCGAACTGGGACGTCGTGGTCGGCGACCTCGCGCAGGATCTGCCGCGTGCGGTGGCCGCGGCATCCGTCGACCGCGTCGTGCTCGACATGCTGGCGCCGTGGGAATGCATCGACGCGGTGGCCGAGGCGCTCACTCCGGGCGGCGTGGTCGTCTGCTACGTCGCCACAGCCACGCAGCTGAGCCGGGTCGCCGAGTACATCCGCGGCACGGGACTGTTCACCGAGCCGGACGCGAACGAGACGATGGTGCGCGGGTGGCACGTCGAAGGCCTCGCGGTGCGCCCGGATCACCGCATGGTCGCCCACACCGGCTTCCTCGTGTGGGCCAGGCGTCTCGCGCCCGGAGCGGTGCCGCCCGAGGTCAAGCGACGCGCTTCGAAGACGAGCTTCAGCGACGAGGACGTCGAACTGTGGACGCCGGGCGCCGTCGGCGACCGGCAGATCACCGACAAGAACCTCCGCAAGCGCGTGCGTGAGGCCGAGCGCGCCGCCGAAGGCGCCCGTCAAGCCGCCGACATCGCCGAGGACGGCTCCAGCCCGCAGGAGCCGGAAGCCCCCGCTTCACGACCGTCTTCCGAGTCCGCCTAAACTGTTCCGGTGCGCTCCTACCCCGCTGCCCTCGCCGTCCTGGGCCTGGTGACCGTCGGCCTGGCCGGCTGCTCCCTGCCGAACACCGCCGACTGCTCCCGCCCCGCGGTCTCCGACGCAGATGTGATGGACCTCATCGAGGTGACCGGTGACGCGGATTCCGAGCCCGAGGTGGACGTGTTCACGCCGCTGCGTGCGCCGCATCTCGCGTTCGAAGACGTCGAGGCCGGTGAGGGCACCGCGATCACGGCATCCGATCAGCTCGTCGTCGTGGACGTCGCTCTGTTCAGCGGCGAGACGGGCGAGCCGCTGGTGGCGACGCCGTACGACGGCGACCTGTCGCGCGTGTACCCGGTGTCGCAGTGGACGCAGAACTTCCCCGGCTTCGACGAGGCGCTGCAGTGCGCGACCGAGGGCTCGCGTGTGGCGATCGCTCTCGCCCCCGGCGACATCGAGCCCGAGTCGGCTGCGAGCCTGGGACTCGCCGAGGACGACTCCGCGGTCGCTGTCGTGGACGTGCGCAAGGTGTATCTGCGCGCCGCAAACGGTGCGAACCAGTTCAACAGTGGCACCGGCATGCCGACGGTCGTGCGTGCGCCCGACGGCCACCCCGGCCTCATCATCCCCGACGGCGCGCCGCCGGCCGAGCTCGCGATCCAGACGATCAAGCGGGGTGACGGTCCTGAGGTCACCGGCGACGAACCGGTGCGCGTGCACTACACCGGTGTCGTGTGGGGCGAGGACGAGCCCTTCGACTCGTCGTGGGAGGCACAGCCGGCGTCGATGACCTTGGACGGCGTCGTTCCCGGGTTCGCACAGGCGCTCGAAGGGCAGACCGTGGGCTCCCAGGTGCTCGTCGTCATCCCGCCCGAGCTCGGGTACGGCGACCAGGAGCAGGGAGCCATTCCGGCGAACTCCACCCTGGTGTTCGTGATCGACATCCTGGGTCTGGACGCCGCGCCGCAATCGTAGGCGGCGCGCCGCGTGAGCGCCGCTCGCGCGACCTAAGATAGGCGAGTGCCTGCCACCGCTCCCGCGAAGATCCCGCCCGAAGAGCGGCTCGTCAACCTCGTGGTCGCGCTCATCGCGACCGATCAGGGCCTGACGAAGGACACGATCCTGTCCTCTGTGGCCGGATACCGGGAGCAGAGCGATGCCGGGGCATCCAAGGACGCGCTCGAGAAGATGTTCGAGCGCGACAAGGAGAGCCTGCGGGGCCTGGGCGTGCCGATCGAGACGATCGGCGACTGGGCCGACCCCGACGACCTGCGCGAAGCGCGCTACCGGATCCCGACGGCCGAGTACGAGCTGCCCGAAGACATCGAGTTCACGGCGGCGGAGCTGGCGCTGCTCAACCTCGCCGGCGGAGTCTGGAGCGAGAGCTCCATGTCGGACGACGCGCGAAGCGGGCTGCGCAAGATCCGGGCGCTCGGCGATCTCGTCGACGAGCCGATCATCGGCTTCTCGCCCCGCCTGAGCCTGCACGACCCCTCCTTTCCGGCACTGCAGCAGGCCATCGAGCAGAGCCGGGTCGTCACCTTCCCCTATCTGAAGCCGGGTGAAGAGGCGCCACGCGTCCGGCGCGTGCAGCCGCTCGCGCTCGTCGAGTACGAGGGTCGCTGGCACGTGTTCGGCATCGACCTGGACGTCGCCGCGGACCGGACGTTCCTGCTCTCGCGCATCGTGGGCGCGGTGACGATCACGCGCGAGTCCTTCGACGCGGCCCTCCGCGACGGCGCAGGCGAGCGCGCCCTGGCGGGGCTCGAAGAGGTCGCGGCCCGGCACACCGCGCTCCTCGAGGTGAACCCCGGGACCGAGGCCGCGCTGCGGCTGGCCCGGCGGGCCAAGCCCGCTGAGCAGGGGATCCGCGTCCCGTACGTGGACGCCCACATCTTCGCCGACGAGCTGGCTTCGTACGGTCCCGAGGTGCGGGTCGTGGACCCCCTTGATCTGCGCGACCGAGTGATCGACCGCCTCGCCGCCACGCGGGATCTGCACCGCGAGTCCACGGAGCCCGGGAGTCCGTCATGACCGCGCGCAAGCCGCTGGTGGCGACCGACCGCGCGGCGCTCATGCTGCAGCTCGTGCCGTACCTGATCGGCAAGGGCGAGGTCTCGCTCGCCGAGGCCGCGGACGAGTTCGACGTGTCGACCGATCAGATGCGCGCGATGGTCGAGAAGCTGACAGTGATCGGCCTCCCCGGCGAACAGGGCTACTGGCAGATGGCCAACGATCTGTTCGACATCGACTGGGATCTGCTCGACGAGCGCGATCTCATCGTGATCACCAACTCGGTGGCCCTCGAGCGGGCCCCGAAGCTCACCGCACGAGAGGCCGCGGCACTGCTGGCGGGCCTGCAGCTGGCTCGCTCGATCCCCGGAGTCGGTGACACCGAGCTGTACGCGGGGCTGCTGGCCAAGCTGGCGCGCGGCGCGTCGGGGACCCCGGCCGAGGTGATCGTCGCACCCGAGCCGGTCGATGCCGCCCGCGACCGCGTCGCCACGGCTGTTCGGCGTGGCGTGGCGGTCTCGTTCACCTATAAGGCGCCGGATGCCGCGCCCACCACGCGCACCGTGGATCCCGTCAAGGTGCACATCGCCGGAGACCAGTGGTACCTCCAGGGGTGGTGCCACCTGCGCGAGGCGATGCGCACCTTCCACCTGGACCGCGTCAGCGATCTCGAGCTCACCGACATCCCCATCACGCACACCGGCGACCCGGGATCCGGGTGGTTCCAGTCGGGGGAGGGAGATGTCGTCGCGCGGGTGCGGTTCTCACAGGCGGTCGCGCCGCTTCTGGGTGACTATCTCGACCGTGCCACGATCGAGACGGTCGACGGCAACGGTCCGGATGCCACCATCGTCGCGACCATGCGGGTCGCCGACGAGCTGAGTCTGCGTCGTCTCGCCGCCCGCCGCGGCGGTGTCTTCGAGGTGCTCGAGCCGGCGGCCGCCCGTCGCGCGGTGGCCGAGTGGGCGGAGGCGGGACTCGCGCAGTATCGCTGATCAGCCGCGACGTTCGGCTCGCGCATGGTTAGACTTGTGACAAATTCCCGCTGACGCAAAACGACGGAGCATCTCATGTTCGGCAATCTCAACGGCTGGCACCTGCTGATTCTGCTCGTCGTCATCCTCCTCTTGTTCGGCGCGGCGAAGCTTCCCGCGCTGGCGAAGAGCATGGGGCAGTCGGCCCGCGTGTTCAAGGGCGAGATGAAGGCAATGAAGGAGGAGGACAAGCCCGCTGACGGGCAGGCCTCCACGGTCGACTCGACCTCCGCTGCCGCCTCCGCGCCCCGGACCGACGGCACGCCGGATCCCAAGCCCTAGCGGCATGGTGGCAACAGCCGGCTCCGTGCCCCTGAACGGGCCGGAGTCGCCGAAGCGCGACAAGCGCATGTCGCTCGGCCAGCACTTGGTCGAGTTGCGCAAGCGTCTCATGATCGCCGCGATCGCACTGGTCGTCGGCATGGTGGTGGCCTTCATCATCACCGACCCGATCATCCACTGGGTCACCGGCCCCATCCGCCAGATCAGCGAAGACCGCGGCGATAATTTCGCGGCGCTCAACTTCAGCGCCGTGACCTCACCGTTCGACATGAGGATGCGCATCGCCTTCTCGATCGGCATCTTCCTGTCGGCGCCCGTCTGGCTGTGGCAGATCTGGGCGTTCATCATGCCCGGCCTCACCCGCAAAGAGATCCGGTACACGATCGCGTTCGTGGCTGCGGCCGTGCCGCTGTTCTTCGCGGGCTGCTACATCGGGGTGCTCGTCGTGCCGCATGTGATCGAGCTGATGTGGGGCTTCACGCCCGAGGGTGGAGTCAACTTCTACGACGCCCAGCAGTACTACGACTTCGTCTTCAAGCTGATGATCGTGATCGGCATCTCGTTCGTGCTCCCGGTGTTCCTGGTAGCGCTCAACGTCGCCGGCGTCATGTCGGGCAAGGCGATCCTCAAGGGCTGGCGCGTCGCCATCCTCATCGCGACCGTGTTCGCCGCGCTGGCCACGCCCGCGGCCGATGTGGTGAGCATGCTCATGCTCGCCGGCATCCTGACAGTCCTGTTCTTCGCGGCAGCGGGCCTGTCGATGCTCTTCGACAGGCGCAAGGCCAAACGGAATATGGCGTTCCTGCCGCCTGAGGCGGGCGTATGACCGAGCCCGGTCCGGCGGAGCGGTACTCGCGAGCCCGCGACGCCGCGCAGCTGGACCGGAGCCACCCGATCACGGCGGCGTTCGCAGCATCCCAGCGCTTCACTCTCGACCCGTTCCAGATCGCGGGATGCCAGGCGCTCGAGGAGGGGCGGAGCGTCCTGGTCGCGGCGCCGACCGGCGCCGGCAAGACCATCGTGGGCGAGTTCGCGGTGCATCTCGCGATGCGCGAGCCGGTGGTCGGCGGCTACGGAGACAAGGCGTTCTACACGACGCCGATGAAGGCGCTGTCGAACCAGAAGTTCCGAGAGCTGCAGGACGTGTACGGCCCTGATGAAGTCGGGCTGCTGACCGGCGACACCAACATCAACGGCAACGCCCGGGTCGTCGTGATGACGACCGAGGTGCTGCGCAACATGCTGTACGCCGACTCGCCGGCGCTGCGCGGACTGCGCTACGTGGTCATGGACGAGGTGCACTACCTCGCCGACCGCTTCCGCGGCGCGGTGTGGGAGGAGGTCATCATCCACCTCGCGCCCAGCGTGCGTCTGGTATCGCTGTCGGCGACCGTGTCCAATGCCGAGGAGTTCGGCGACTGGCTCGACACCGTCCGCGGCGACACCGAGGTGATCGTCTCGGAGACACGCCCGGTACCGCTCGAGCAGCACGTGCTGGTGCGCGGCGATCTGCTGCCGCTGTTCGATGACCGCGCGGGCGTCGCGACCGCGCAGGTGAATCAGGAACTGATGCGGATCCGCTCGTTCAAGGGGTCGAACTTCGACAACAACCGTCGTGTGCAGGCCGCGAACAGTGCTCGTCACGCCGGGTACGAGGCATCCCGTCGCCGTCCGAACCGGGGGATGAAGCGGCCGGTGCGCTCCGCGAACGTCCAGCGCGTGGAACGCCTCGACCGCCCGGACGTGGTCGAGCTGCTCTCGCGTTCCAACCTGCTGCCGGCCATCTTCTTCATCTTCAGCCGCGCCGGCTGCGACGGCGCAGTGCAGCAGGTCCGGCGCGCGGGTGTGCGCCTGACCTCGCAGGACGAGCGCCGTGAGATCCGCGCGATCGTTGAGGAGCGCACCCGCAACCTCCTGGAAGAGGATCTGGCGGTTCTGGGCTACTGGCAGTGGCTCGACAATCTGGAGCGCGGTGTGGCGTCGCACCACGCCGGCCTGCTGCCGGCCTTCAAAGAGGTCGTCGAAGAGCTGTTCCAGCGCAAGCTCGTCAAGGCCGTGTTCGCGACCGAGACCCTCGCGCTGGGCATCAACATGCCCGCGCGTACGGTGGTGCTCGAGAAGCTCGAGAAGTTCAACGGCGAGGCGCGGGTCGCGATCACATCGGGGGAGTACACCCAGCTCACCGGCCGGGCCGGGCGTCGTGGCATCGACGTCGAGGGCCACGCCGTCATCCAGTGGACCGAGGGGCTTGACCCCCAGGCGGTCGCCGCGCTGGCGTCGCGGCGCACCTACCCACTCAACTCGAGCTTCCGTCCGACGTACAACATGGCGGTCAACCTCATCGACCAGTTCGGCCGGCCACGCGCCCGCGAGATCCTGGAATCGTCGTTCGCACAGTTCCAGGCCGACCGGTCGGTGGTCGGCCTCGCGCGCGAGGTGCGCGAGCAGGAGGAGTCGCTCGCCGGCTACGAGAAGGCGATGACGTGCGATCGCGGCGACTTCGCCGAGTACGCGGGGATCCGGCGCGAGCTGAGCGATCTCGAGAAGCTCAACCGCAAGGACGCGAATGCCTCGCGGCGCACCCGGGACGAACGTCAGCGCCAGATCGCGAGCCTGCGCAAGCGGATGCTGCGGCATGCGTGCCACCAGTGCCCTGACCGCGAGAAGCACGCGCGGTGGGGTGAGCGCTACTTCACTCTCAAGCGCCAGATCGGCAAGCTCCGTCAGCAGATCGAGATGCGCACCGGCACCGTCGCGCGGATCTTCGATCGCGTGGTCGACGTCCTCATCGAGCTCGACTACGTGCGCGTCGCCGACGACGAGACGCACACGCTGACCGACGCCGGGCGCACGATGCGGCGCATCTACGGCGAGCGGGATCTGCTGGTGGCCGAGTCGCTGCGGCGAGGGCTCTGGCGCGACCTGGATGCGCCGGCCCTGGCCGCTTTGGCATGCGCGCTCGTGTTCGAGCCGCGCCGCGACGACGCCGGCCCCGGGGAGCGGGGCCTGCCGCGCGGACCGTTCCGTCCGGCGTTCACCGCGACACTGGACCTGTGGCAGTCGCTCGACGATCTGGAACGCGATCATCGGCTGCCAGGGTCGGAGGCGCCGTCCGCCAGCCTCGCTCCTGCAATGCACGCGTGGGCGCGCGGCGGCACGCTGGACGCCGTGCTGAGCGAGGCCGACATGGCGGCCGGGGACTTCGTTCGCTGGACGAAGCAGACGATCGACCTGCTCGACCAGCTCTCGCTGGTGGCGGACCAGCCGGTCGCCTCGACCGCCCGTAAGGCTCTCGACGCGGTGCGTCGCGGCATCGTGGCCTATTCGGGAGTCTGACAGCCCTAAGGTGATGCGGTGCACAGGACGGGCGTCTGTGCTCGCTTAGGGTGGACTCCGTGCCTTCCGACGCCGCACCGCGCCCCCTGCTCCCGCTGTGGGCGGCCGTGCCGCTCTCGGCCGCGGGCGGTCTGCTGCTGGACGTCGCGTTCCCGTCCGTCGCCTGGTGGCCGATGGCATTCATCTCGGTCGCGCTGGGCCTCCTCGCTCTGATCGGACGACGCGTCGGCGGGGCGTTCCTGGCCGGCCTGGCGTACGGCCTGGCGTTCTACCTGATGAACGTCGATTTCACGTCCGAGTGGGTGGGGCCGTTGCCGTGGCTCGCTCTCTCCGGATTCGAGGCGCTGTTCGTGGCGGCAGGCGCTGTGCTCGTCGCCCTCGCATACCGCTGGGTGCCCCGTGCGGCCCCCGGCCGCCGTGCCCGGCTGGTGCTGCTGCCGGCGCTGGTGGCGGGCCTGTGGACCGCCCGCGAAGCCGTCACCGGTGGCTTTCCGTACGGCGGCTTCCCGTGGGGGCGCGTGGGAACGAGCCAGGTGAACGGGCCCCTCATCGAGGTGGTGTCGTGGACGGGCACCGCGGGATTGACGTTCCTCGTCGTGGCTGTCGTCGCAGCAGCGATCGAGATGGTTCGGATGCCCCGGCGCGGCAGGTCGCGCGGCTACCGCAACCTGCTCCCGCCGATCGCTCTCGCTATGGTCGTCGCGGTGCTGACGCTGGTTCCCGCGTGGCAGACCACGCCCGCGGGCGTCATGCGCGTCGCAAGCGTTCAGGGCAACGGCCCTGCCGGGTACTTCGACGAGCGCACCGCCGGCGACGTCCTCGAGACCCAGTACGAGGCGACGATGCCGCTGTTCGGTGCGGAGGGCGTGGATGTCGTGCTGTGGCCGGAGGGGAGCGTCGACCTGGACCCGGCGGAATCGCCGGCTGCGGCATCCGCCCTCGACAGGGTTTCGAGACAGCTGGACGCTCCGCTGCTCGCCAACCGCGTCGATCAGCGAGGCGACGCCTACTTCAACATGTCGTTCCTGTGGCGCGCGGGCGAGGGTATCGAGCAGACGTATGACAAGCGCAACCCGGTGCCGTTCGGAGAATACGTTCCTGATCGCCAGTTCTACGACTCCATCGCGCCGGACCTGATTCGCATGATCGGGCGAGACTACACACCGGGCCGGAACACTCCGGTGTTCGACATCGACGGCACTCCGGCGGGTCTGGCCATCTGCTTCGACGTGATCTACGACGCCCTGGTCTGGGAAGGTGCACGCGACGGCGCGCGGGTTTACTTGTTCCAGACCAACAACGCGGACTTCCGCGGCACCGACGAGAATCTGCAGCAGCTCGCGGTGGCCCGGCTGCGGGCGATCGAGACCGGGCGCGCCGTGGTGAACCTCTCGACCGTGGGCACGAGCCAGGTGATCGCCACGGACGGCACGACCATCGAGGGGCTGCCGGCCGACGAACCCGGCCACATGCTCACCGACGTGCCGCTTCACACCGGACTGACGCCCGCCGTGATCATCGGACCGTGGCTGAACGCCGTGCTGTCGTGGGGGAGTGTGGCGGCGCTCCTGGCACTCGGTCTGATCGTGCGACTGCGGGCGCGCGGGCACGCGAAAACGCCGGCCCCGTAGGGCCGGCGTCGCGGATCGGGGATCAGGCGCTGAGCTTGTCGACCGTCATGTCCTCGCCGGCGCCGCGCCGGGCGCGGACATAGGCGAGGCGCTCTTCGAGGAGTTCTTCGAGCTCGGGGAGCGAACGACGCTCGAGCAGCATGTCCCAGTGGCTGCGCGGGGTCTTGTCGCCGGAGTGATCGACGGTCGCCGTGCCGTCGCCCACCCGCAGCAGCGCTTCGGCGCCGCACGTGCGGCACTCCCAAGCGGGCGGGACTTCGGCATCGGCCGCGAAGGTAAGAATCGTGTCACGTCCGCACGATGTGCAGGTGTAGGTGTGCTGTGCGCGTTCATGGAACACGACGCCCTCTTCGCTCTGTAGGCTCTGGGCGCCGAGTCGGATGCCGCGCAGACTGCGGTCTGCCATTTTGTGGTCCTCTCGTCGCTGTACAGGTATAACGAAGCCACCTGTGGGGATCATCCGAAGCAGCCGAGTTGAGCGGCATTTCACAGTGGATGCACAGCGGGCGCGGGACGCCGCCGGTCGGGTTCAGGCCAGCGTCGCAAGGGCGACGTCAGCGCGATCCGTCACGATACCATCCACACCCATGTCCACGAGTCGGCGCATGTCGTCGGGGCGGTTCACGGTCCACACGTGGACCTCCACTCCGTGCCGATGCGCGGCGGCGATGAGGCGCGGCGAGACGACGCGCAGACGGCTCTGACGCTCGGGCACCTGCAGTGCGTCAACGGCGCCGAGTGCGCGGGCGACGAGCCGGTCCGAGCGCGACGCGACGGCGGCGAGGACGCGCGCGATGGTGCGGGTGCCGGCCGACGTCGCCGGCCGGATGCCTCCGCCCGCCTGTTGAGCGGCAGCAAGCGCGGCGAGGCGCCGGGCGTCGGAGAAGCTCGTCAGCAGCACGCGTTCACCATGCGCGGCCACCGCCCTGCCGACGGACTCGGCAGCGCCCTCGGCCTTCACGTCGAGGTTGAACCTCACGCCAGGGAACGTCTCGAGCGCCTGCTGCAGCGTGATGAGGCCGCCGCGAGTGGCCATCAGCGCCTCGAGATCGCGCGACGTGACATCGGCCACGCGTCGCGGGTCTCCCGTCACGCGCGACAGATCGTCGTCGTGGAACAGCACCACCACGCCGTCGGCGGTGAGGTGGCAGTCCGACTCGATGTACGCGGCTCCCGCCGAGTGGGCCGCGGCGACGGCCGCGAACGAGTTCTCGGCGATGCCGCCGGCGGCGTCCTCCGGAGTCACCAGTCCACGATGCGCGAGGATGCGCGGCGTCGCGGCTCCCTCGAACCAGGGGTGTGGCATCCCAGGGTCAGTGTGCGAGGTCGCCGCCCGCGGCGCCGGGCGTGGACTCCCGGGCCTGCGCAGCGATGTCGTCGGCGGTGGATGCCGCTGCCTGCGCCTGTGCCAGCGCTTCGTCGGCCGTCGTGCTCGAGCGTCCGCTCCCGCGTGACGGGCGCGAAGGCGAGGGCGGGAATGTCGATGCGCGGCCGCCGAAGGCGTCGCCGATGCCCTTGAGTGCCTCGGTGAGCTCACTGGGGATGATCCACAGCTTGCTCGACGGGCTCTCGGAGATCTTCGGAAGCGTCTGCAGGTACTGATAAGCGAGGAGCTTCTCGTCGGGGTCGCCGACGTGGATCGCGTTGAAGACCATCTCGATCGCCTCGGCCTCGCCCTGAGCGCGCAGGACGGCGGCCTGCTTGTCGCCTTCGGCCTTGAGGATCTCAGCCTGCCGGCGCCCCTCGGCCTCGAGGATCTGCGACTGCTTGGAGCCTTCGGCCGTGAGGATCGCAGCGCGGCGGTCCCGCTCGGCGCGCATCTGCTTCTCCATGGAGTCCTGGATGGAGTGGGGCGGATCGATCGCCTTCAGCTCCACGCGGCCGACGCGGATGCCCCACTTGCCGGTGGCCTCGTCGAGGACGACGCGCAGCTGCCCGTTGATGTTGTCGCGGCTCGTCAGCGCTTCTTCGAGGTTGAGCCCGCCGACGACGTTGCGCAGTGTCGTGGTGGTCAGCTGCTCGACGGCGCCGAGGTAGTTGGCGATCTCATAGGTGGCTGCACGCGCATCCGTGACCTGGAAGTACACGACGGTGTCGATCGACACCACGAGGTTGTCTTCGGTGATGACCGGCTGCGGCGGGAACGACACGACCTGCTCGCGCATGTCGATCAGCGGCCGGAGTCGGTCGACGAAGGGCACGAGGAGGTTCAACCCGGGCATGAGCGTCTTGTGATAGCGCCCCAGACGCTCCACGATGCCGGCGCTGGCCTGCGGAATGATCCGGATCGAGCGGGCGATGACGACCAGCACGAAGATGAAGACCGCGATCGCGAGGAGCCATCCGATCGCCGCGGGGATGACGGACTCGAGATCGTTCATATGCGGTGCTCCTGGTCGGGGTGCGGGGTGGTTCCGGGCTGTTCGAGCGAGCTGACGACAGCGGTCGCGCCGTCGATGCGGCTGACGCGCACGGACATGCCGGGTTCGAGCTCGCCGGCCTCGGTGCGCGCGGTCCAGACGTCTCCGTTGGCGAGTTTGACCTGACCGGTGTGGACGCCGACGGTCGACACCACCGTTCCGCGCAGGCCGAGGAGCGCGTCGACGTTGGACAGCGTCGGGTCCTCGCCGCGCCGGAGCCGTCGCAGCAGCGGGGGCCTCAGCACGAGCACGAGCACGGCGGCGACGGCGGCGGCGATGATCACCTGCAGCCACAGCGGTGCGCCCAGCAGGTCGGATCCGAGGCCGGCCAGCCCGCCGATGCTCAGCATCAGGAAGGTGAAATCGAGCGTGAGCATCTCGATGACGAGAAACGCGAGTATCAGCACGAGCCAGCCGATCCACGCCCACTGCTCGATGGTCTGGATGAGCTCCACGATGCGCCTCCTCTTGCCTCAAAGCTACCAGGTAGGGTCGTTGGGTGACTGTGTCAAACGACCCGAATTCCACACCGCTTCCCGCCGGTTCGCTGAGCGGCCGGACTGCTCTCGTGACCGGCTCCTCGCGCGGCATCGGCGCCGACACCGCGCGCTATCTGGCCGAGGCGGGAGCGAACATCGTCATCAATTACCGCAACAAGGCGCCGCGAGCCGAGAAGCTCGGCGCTCAGCTGCGTGAACTCGGCGTCGAGGTGCTGGTCGTGGGCGCGGATCTGACGGATTCCGCCTCGGTGCAGGCGATGTTCGACGAGGTCGAGCGTGCGTTCGGCGGGCTCGACATCCTCGTGCTCAATGCCTCCGGCGGCATGGAGTCGGGCATGGCCGAGGACTACGCCCTGCAGCTGAACCGCGATGCGCAGGTGCGCGTGCTCGAGACGGCCCTGCCGCTTCTGGGCGAGGGATCACGCGTGGTGTTCGTCACCAGTCATCAGGCGCACTTCATCCGCACGACGCCCACGATGCCCGAGTACGAGCCGGTCGCACTGTCGAAGCGGGCGGGCGAGGACGCCCTCCGCGAGCGCATCCCCGCTCTCGAGGAGCGAGGTGTCGAGTTCGTCGTGGTGTCGGGCGACATGATCGAGGGCACCATCACGGCCACCCTGCTGGAGCGTGCGAACCCGGGGGCGATCGCGGCCCGCCGTGAAGACGCCGGCAAGCTGTACAACGTGTCGGAGTTCGCGGCCGAGGTCGCCGCGGCCACGCTCGACCCGGTTCCCGCCGGCAACACGCGTCTCGTCGGCGACGTCTCGTCGTTCGCGGGGGAGTGACCGGTGCGCGCTGAAGACATCGACGAGCTCATCTCGGTCGGTCGCCCCGACATCGCTCCCGACGGATCGTTCGCGGTCTTCGCGACGTCCCGGCCCGATCTTGTGGCCAATCGCGGCGTCGGTCAGGTGTGGCGTGTGGACCTTCCGGACGGTGCGCCGCGGCGTCTCACGCGTGGGACGGCCGATGCGTCGCCGCGACTCTCGCCTGACGGCACGCGGCTCGCGTTCGTCCGCGCCGATGCCAAGGGCAAGCCGCAGGTGCACGTCGCCTCCGCTGCCGGCGGTGAGCCCGTCCAGGCGACCGACGCGGTCCTCGGCGTCGAGCACTTCGCATGGTCACCGGACGGGACGACACTCGCCTTCCTGGCGCGCGTTCCCGAGAACGGCCGCTACGGCAGTGTGGAGGGGCTGGATGCCGCGGCCGAGGCTCCGCGCCACATCACCGGCATCCGGTGGCACGCCAACGGCGTCGGCTACGTCGCCGATCGTCCGGCCCACGTCTTCGTGATCCCGGTTCCCTCGGTCGAGGGCGAGCCGTTATACGAGCCGGCCGCTGCCGTGCGTGCCGACGACGCCACGGCGCCGACGAAGACGATCGTCGCCGCTGAGGCGCGCCAGATCACATCCGGTGACAGCTCGTACAGCGGACTCGCGTTCACCGCAGACGGTCGAGAGCTGCTCACGGTGCCGGACATCATCGAGCCCGATCGTCGTGACCTGCGCTCCCGCCTGCTGGCCTTCGCTGTGGACGGGTCGGGTGAGCGTGAGCTTCTGGGCGTCCATGCCGGCCTCGCACTGGACGGCCTCGAGACCGCCGAGGACGGCGCCGTCGCGGTGCTCGCCCACGAGGTCGGCGATGGAATCGACTTCATCGCGCCGGGTGTCGGCCTCTGGCTGATCGAGGCCGACGGGCCGCGCCGGCTCACAGACGCTGAGACGATCGAGCTCGGCGACAGCCACATCACTGTCCACGGTGACGACTTCCTCGTGCAGGACACCACACGCGGGCGTGTCCGGCTTCTCCGGGTCACGCGCGCCGGTGAGGTCTCCGAAGTGCTCGGCGGCGACGTCGAGGTCGGTGGTCACGCAGCGCATGACGGGCGGATCGTCGCGTCGGTGGCGCGACCCGATTCCTTCGGCGAGCTGGTCCTGGTCGAGGCGGGGGAGGCGCGCACTCTGACGGCCTTCGGCGCCGGGGCCGCGGCATCCGGAATCGCACTCCCGCGTGAGCTCACCGTCACCGGGCGTGACGGCTATCCCGTGCACGGCTGGGTGGCCACTCCCGAGGGAGACGGACCGTTCCCGGTGATCCTGCAGATCCACGGCGGGCCGTATGCCGTACGGCATTCACTTGTTCGACGAGACCCAGGTGCTCGTGGACGCGGGCTATGCGGTCGTCTACTGCAACCCCCGCGGCTCGGCGGGATACGGACGGGCTCATGGGCGCAGCATCCGGAAGCAGATGGGCACCCTCGATTTCGCCGACGTCATCGACTTCCTCGAGGGCGCTCTCGCCGACGACGCCCGCCTGGACGGGGAGCGCGTGGGAGTCATGGGCGGCTCGTACGGCGGCTATCTCACCGCGTGGGTGATCGCACACGATCACCGGTTCGCGGGCGCCATCGTGGAGCGGGGCTTCCTCGACCCGGTCAGCTTCCAGGGCACGAGCGACATCGGCACCTTCTTCGGTGACGAGTATGTGGGCCTGTCGGCCGACGACATCGCGCGGCAGAGCCCGATGGCCGTGGTCGACAAGGTTCGGACGCCCACGTTCGTGATCCACAGCGAGCTCGACTTCCGCTGCCCGCTCGAGCAGGCGACGCGCTACTACTCCGCCCTCAAGCGACAGGGCACCGAGGCCGAGATGCTGGTCTTCCCGGGAGAGAACCACGAACTCACGCGATCGGGTCAGCCGCGTCACCGCGTGGAGCGCTTCGAGGCCATCGTGGACTGGTGGCAGCGTCACCTGCCTGTGACCTGACCACTGGAGGCAACAGAACGGCCCCGGAAGCATCGCTTCCGGGGCCGTTCTCGATTCTGGCGTGGATCAGAGGTCGCGCTTGCCGAACGTGAAGGCGCGGACGATGTTGATGATGCCGAGGACGACGAGCGAGATGCCCAGCAGCCACCACAGCACGACCGTGCCCCAGACGGGCGAGAACAGCACGACGATTCCCGCGATGATGCTGAGGATCGCGAAGAAGATCGTCCAGCCCTTCGATGCAGCGTCGCCGAGCGTGGAGAGCGAGACGACGCCCTCGACGATCCACATGATGCCGACGAGGATGCCGATGAACAGCGCGAGCCAGACCGCGGTCTGACCCAGGTTGAACAGCGCGACGACGCCGCCGATGATGAACAGGATGCCGAGCAGGATGTGGCCGACGCGCGCCCAGCCGCCCTTCGTCTTGGAGAAGATCCCGAGACCGGCGTAGACGAGGCCCGCGGCGATGGCGTAGATCGCGATGATCGCGGTCACCACCATGGCGGTCTTGCCGGGCCAGACGAGGATCAGGATGCCGACGATGACCGCGAGGACGCCGCCGATCCCGAGGGCGGTGCGGATGCCGTTGACGGCCGACTTCTCGGCCGCGGATTCGGTGGACATGGGAGGGTCCTTTCTGAGAGTTCCCTGAACGTGATGCGGCTAAAGCTTAGACCCGAACTCGAACTCTGGCACCAGAATCTGCGTGTGTCGCGATCAGCGCGCTACCGTGAGCGTGACGAAGTCGCACGGAAGGGGATCGCAGATGGCAGTCATCTCGAGGGGCTTCGGGTCACGTCGTCGCGAGAGCGATCCGCATCTGCCACCGGGACAGTATCTGACCGAGGATTTCCCGGTTCTGTCGGCCGGACCGACTCCGCGCATCGATCTCGACGAGTGGCGGTTCGACATCCGCACCGAAGCCGGAGCCCTGGTGTCGTGGACGTGGGACGAGTTCCAGTCACTGCCGATCGAGGACGTGCACACCGACATCCACTGCGTGACGCGCTGGTCCAAGCTCGGCACGTCGTGGCGCGGTGTCTCGCTCGACACGCTGCTGGAGCACGTCGAGTCGGACGCCTCGTACGCCATGGCGCATTCGTACGGCGGCTACACGACGAACATCCCGCTCGACGAGGTGCGGGACGGCCGCGCATGGGTCGCGTTCGAGTTCGAGGGTGAGCCGCTCGACCCCGAGCACGGCGGCCCGGCTCGGTTGCTGATTCCGCATCTCTACTTCTGGAAGAGCGCGAAGTGGGTGCGCGGGCTGACGCTCATGGACGAGGACGAGCCGGGGTTCTGGGAGCAGAACGGCTACAACATGCACGGCGACCCGTGGACCGAGGAACGGTATTGGTGACTGTCGGCGGATGGCGTGGGGCGCGCGTCGTGGAAGCGACCGCCGTCACCTCGTCCGCGCGCATCCTGCGACTGGCCGTCGACGAGTGGCCGGGGAACGATGCCGGGCAGCACGTCGACGTGCGGCTGACCGCGGAGGACGGCTATCAGGCGGTGCGCTCGTACTCGCTGGGCTCGTACGGCGCCGGTGACGTGGTCGAGCTCGCCGTCGACGAGGTCCCCGACGGCGAGGTGTCGCCGTACCTCGTACGCGATGTCGCGGTCGGTGACGAGCTCGAGGTGAAGGGGCCTCTCGGCGGCTACTTCGTGTGGCGGGCCGGGGGAGAGGCCCCTGTTCAGCTCGTGGCGGGAGGGTCGGGGATCGTCCCTCTGATGGCGATGGCGAGGGCGTCGACGGATGCTGGGGCGACAGCATCCTTCCGGCTCCTGTACTCCGTCCGCCGACCGCAAGACGCGATATATCGCGACGAGCTATTGCGAGGCGCCGAGGGCGGGGGAGTGCCGGTCACGTGGGCGTACACGCGTGAGGCGCCCGCCGGATGGGGCGGACGGACAGGAAGACTCGACGCTGCGGCCTTGCGTGCGGCGATCTGGGACCCGGCGCGGGCGCCGATCGTCTACGTGTGCGGACCGACGGGATTCGTCGAGCATGTCGCCGACACGCTTGTCGCGCTCGGGCATGAGCCGGGACGGATCCGGACCGAACGATTCGGAGGTGCATGATGCGCGCTCAGAACGCCATGACCCGCGTCGACGGCAACGCCGCCGCGGGACTGCTCGCCGAGATCTTCGCGGTCGACGCCACGACGATGAGGGGAACGTGCGGTGCGTGCGGCTCGGCGGGTCCGCTCGCCGAGGCGGTCGTCGAACTCGATGACGATGCTGCCATCATCCGGTGCCGCACCTGCACCCACACTCTGATGACCGTGCTGCGCACCGACGGCGGTGTGCGGCTCGTGATCGGGAGCATTCGAGATCTCGTTCGGGCGTGAACCCGCGCGTCATCCGAGGAGCAGGGTGATCGCGATGAGCACCGGGACGCAGCCGACAGTGGTCAGGAACACGGTGTCCCGCGAGATCGTCTCGCCGATGTCGTACCGCTGCGAGTAGTTGAAGACGTTGTGCGCGGTCGGCAGAGCGGCGAGCACCGTCACGATCAGCACATCGTGCGCCGACAGGTCGAACACGAACTCGGCGACCGCCCACGCGATGACGGGCATGGCGACGAGCTTGAGGGTAGCGGCCAGGACGATATCGCGCCGGCGGCCGGACGCGCCCAGTACACGCTGACCGTGCAGCGAGATCCCGTAGGCGATCAGGAGCAGCGGTACACAGGCATCCGCGAGCAGCTGTGCCGGCTCCATCACGATCGGCGGGAGGTCGACCCCCGAGACCGAGACGAGCGTGCCGAGCACCGAGCCGAGCACGATGGGGTTCGTCACGACCTTGGCGATCGCGCGCCACAGCGATGAGCGTGTCGTGGTGACGGCATCCAGGATCGCCATCGTGATGGGCGTGAAGACCAGCAGCTGCATCAGGATCACCGGTGCCGGATACGCCGCGCTGCCGAGCAGATACACCGACAGCGGGATCCCGATGTTGTTCGAGTTCACCTGGCCGGCGCTCAGGGCGCCGATCAGGGTCTCGCCGACCGAGCGTCGCCATGCCAGCCGGGCGATGACTGCGTGGGCGGCGATGACCGTCACGGCGGCGACCGCCGACACCGGCAGCAGCGCCGAGAAGAGCGTGCGCACGTCGGCCTGCGCGAGCACGACGAACAGCAGGAAAGGCGAGAGCACGAAGAACGTGAGGCGGGCCAGAACCGGTCGTGCATGCTCGCCGAGCAAGTCGATGCGCCCGATGATCCAGCCGACGACGATCGCGACGCCCACCACCACGAACCCGGTGAGCGACTCCAGCATGCTTCGAGCGTAGAGACAAGGCGCCACGCGTCCGAATCGGTGCGGCGGCTCTGCCAGAATGGCTCGCGCCGACGAAAGGACACCACGGATGCCCGAGCCCCGAGATCGCGCCACCCGCAAGGCCGACGCGCTGAAGCTGCTGACCGCTCCCGCCGCGGATGTGTGGGTCTCGACGGCATCGGCGGATGGCGAACCTCACCTCGTCCCGCTGTCGCTCGCGTGGGTCGACGACCGCGCCGTGATCGCGCTGGACGGCGGCTCGGTGACGGCGCGCAACATCGCCGGCGGTGGTCGCGCGCGTCTGGCCGTCGGGCCCACGCGAGATGTCGTGCTGATGGACGCCGTGCTGGAGCGGTCGCTGGGTGTCGACGACGATGCGGTCATCGGCGAGGCGTACGCGTCTCAGGCGGACTGGGACCCGCGTGGACTCGCCGGGTATGTGTTCCTCGTGCTGAAACCGATGAAGATCCAGGCCTGGCGCGAATCGAACGAGCTCGCCGGCCGGGTGCTCATGCGCGAGGGTGCCTGGACCGTCTGACGCACCATGGTCGACGACGAGGAGGTTCTGACCGGAGGGCATATGGATCCGGTCGTGCGCGTGGGCGATACCGTGCGCCGCATGGCCGGAGAGTGGACGCCCGCTGTCCACCGTCTGCTCGATGTCCTCGCCGGAGCGGAGATCACGCAGATCCCGCGGGCCATGGGAGTCGACGAGCGCGGGCGCGAGGTGTTGTCGTACCTGCCTGGTCGGCAACTGTCGAACGCTCCGCCGGATGTGCTGTGGTCGGAGCGGGTCCTCGTCCAGGCGGCCCAGTTGCTGCGGCGCATCCACGACGCGAGCGAGCCGCTCGTTCACGAGGGATCGCTGTCATGGCGGGCGCCGATCCGTGAGCCGGTCGAGGTGGTTTGCCACAACGACTTCGCGACCTACAACCTCATCGAGCGCGACGGCGTGCTGGTCGGGGCGATCGACTTCGACTATGCGTCGCCGGGCCCGCGTCTGTGGGATCTGGCGTACTTGGCCTACCGGATCGTGCCGTACGTCGAAGATGCGTACGGCGCACAGGATCTCGACCGTGACGACCGTCTGTCGACGCTCATCGATGCGTATGGAACATCGGCGTCGCCTGCGGCCGTACGTGCGTGTATGGCCGATCGGCTCGACGATCTGCGCGCTTTCACGCTGAAGATCGCGCGGCGGACCGGTCGACGGGAGTTGCTCGACCATGCCGCGATGTACGGACGGGATGCGGTCCGGCTCCGGGATCCCGCTGTTGCGGGAGATATCCGATAATCCACATTATGTCAGCTTGAGGACGATACCTTCGGTCTCGTGCGAGTTGGCCGGCGTGCCTCACCTCCCCTGGTTCGCGCGGCGAACAGCGTCCTTGGTCGCTCACATTGCGCGATCCATCGGTCCGTTTCAACGTGCCCGCTGCTCATCAAACATCGAGTGCGCATGGCCGTGGAAAGACTGTCCCTCCTATACTTTCGGTGAACGTGACACGATTCGAGGAGGCGAGCCCGATGCACACACTGTCCACTCTGGGCGCTCCTTCGAGTTCACGATCGCGCGACTGACGTAGCCGTCGCAGGGAGCGCTGCACGCACTCTCAGAAGGCTACGACCATGACTCATGCACCTCCCCACACCGCGGACACGATCTCTGACAGCGTCCAAGAACATCGCTCCGGCACGGCCCTCGTCCTCGCGGGCGCAGGAGCCGCCGGCAATGCCTGGCAGCTCGGTCTCATCGCCGGACTGTCCGACGCCGGAGTTGATCTCGCCGCGGCCGATCTGATCATCGGGACCTCGGCAGGATCTACCGTCGCTGCCCAGATCACCAGCGGCACACGACCGGCCGACCTGTATGCCGCCATCATCGCCGAAACACCTCCGCCATCTGCGGGCGGGACCGGAACGGGTGACAGGCGCGCTGCGCGCGTTTCCGGCCCGGCCTACATGGAGTGGTCGGATCAGATCATCGCCTCTTCGACGGATGCTTCCGACATGCGCCGGCGCTTCAGCGCGGCGGCTCTTGACATGGACGCGTCCGACGGCGCCGACGGTGCGCGCTGGCGCAGCATCGTCGCAGCCCGTCTTCCCCACCACCGGTGGCCCCGGCAGCGAGTGCTCATCACTGCTGTGGACGCGCACACGGCGGAGCCGGTCGTGTTCGACCGCGACAGCGGAGTCGAGCTGGTGGATGCCGTTGCCGCCAGCACCTCGCCGATGACGCCGTACCCCATCGGCGAGAACCGATACATCAACGGGGCCTATCGACGCGGATCGAACGCCGACCTCGGGGCTGGATACGGCCGAGTACTCGTGCTGGAACCATTCAGCGGCAGATCCCGGCACCCGCTCGAGTGGGGCATGGATCTCGCCACCCAGGTCGACGAACTGCGCACAGGCGGGAGTCGAGTCGAGACCATCGTCCCGGATGCCGGCTCGGGCGACGTGTTCAACGCCAACGCGTTGGATCCGTCCACGCGAATGCCGGCCGCGCGGGGCGGCTACGATCAAGGTCAATCCCTCGCCGGGCCGCTCTCCGTCTTCTTGAGCTGACGGCCACGTCGTCGCCTCCCCTGGAGGCGTGCCGGTTCCCCTGATCGTCTCGGTGTGTCGCCTCACCTCTTCGGGATCACCGACTCGAGTGAGTGCTCGACGAAGTCCGCCGCGCCGTCGCCGGGAATCTGATGTGGCGTGAATCGCCCGCCCGCCCGCGTAGGCCGCCGCAGTCGGTCCAAGCGGAATGTGCGCCAGTCGCTGCGTCCCTGATCCCACGCGACGAGGTACCAGCGCTGTCCGGTCGTCACCAGCTGATGCGGCTCGACGAGGCGATGCGTGTCGGTGCCGTCGCGGCCCCGGTAGTCGAAGCGCACGACCTCCTGCTCTCGGCACGCCGCCGCCAGCACGCTGAGGGCTTCCGGATCGACCACGTCGTTGTCGGGCTCCCACCGTATCGACGCGACGCTCGAATGCAGCGCCGAGACCCGTCGGCGCAGCCGCTGCGGCAGGAGCATCTCGATCTTCGTCAGCGCGCGCAGCGAAGTCTCCTCCATGCCGCCGATGGCGGCCTCCGCGGCGTAGCGCAGTCCGACAGCGACCGCGACCGCCTCGTCGTCGTCGAGGACCAAGGGAGGCACGTGCGACCCTGCGGCGAGGCGGTATCCCCCGTACTTTCCGGTGATCGCGTCAACCGGATAGCCCAGGTCGCGCAGCCGGTCGATGTCACGGCGCACGGTGCGCTCCGTGACCTCGAGGCGTTCGGCCAGTTCTGCGGCTCGCCACCATCGGTGGGCCTGAAGAAGTGAGAGCAGGTGCAGCGCCCGACCGGTGGGATCATCTCGCATTTTCTGAGCCTGTCAGGTATTTAGGTCCGATCGTGTCCACAATGCGACCTACCGTGACAGACACCTTCACTCACACACAGGAAGTAGGACGATGACCGATCTCACCGGCTTTCCGGAGCCCACCCTCATCCCCGTCAACGGTGTCCGGCTCGAGGTCTTCGAGGCCGGGCGAGAGCACGCCGGAAACCCGATCGTGCTCTGTCACGGGTGGCCGGAGCACGCGTATTCGTGGCGCTACCAGGTGCCCGCGCTCGTTGCCGCCGGCTACCACGTCATCGTCCCGAATCAGCGGGGCTACGGCAACTCATCGCGCCCGAGCGAGGTCGCGGACTACGACATCGAGCACTTGTCGGGCGATCTCGTCGCACTTCTCGATCACTACGGCTACGAGGATGCCACCTTCGTCGGTCACGACTGGGGTGCGATGGTCGTGTGGGGCCTGACCCTGCTGCACCCGGCCCGCGTGAACCGGGTGATCAATCTGAGCCTCCCCTACCAGGCGCGCGGAGAGCGGCCCTGGATCGAGGTCATGGAAGAGGTGCTCGGTGGTGACTTCTATTTCGTCCACTTCAATCGCTGGCCGGGCGTCGCGGACGCGGTTTTCGACGAGAACACCTATCAGTTCCTTCGCAACCTGTACCGGAAGAACATCCCACCCGTCGAGCCGCAGGCGGGGATGGCGCTGATCGATCTCGCGAGGACGGAAACGCCGCTGGGCGAGCCCGTCATGAGCGACGGCGAACTGGCGGTCTTCGTGTCCGCGTTCGAGTCGACGGGGTTCACCGGCAGCGTGAACTGGTACCGGAACCTCGATCGCAACTGGAGGCTGCTGGCAGACGCGGACCCGATCATCCAACAGCCCACGCTCATGATCTACGGTGACCGGGATGCGGTGCAGAGGTCGGAGAGACTGGCGGACTTCGTACCTCGTGTGGAAGTCGTCAGTCTGGATTGCGGCCACTGGATCCAGCAGGAGAAGCCCGAGGAGACGAACCGGGCGATCCTGTCGTGGCTGGCGCGGTCGAACGCGGACAGGACGCTGCTCCAGCCGCAGGTGCCCGCGCTGGGCTCGGAGGTGCGGATCGGGGCCGCGCCCGCGGCATCCGTCGACGATCCCCACGTTGTGATGGCACTGGACCCCAGCGTGGCGCCACGTCGAGAGGGATAGAGCACCCTTCCCGCACGCGAGGACCACGTCGTCGACATCGCGGGCAGGATAGAAGCATGTCGAGCAGCAGCAACCCTTTCGAGTCGAGGCCGTGGTTTTCTGCGTACGCAGACGGTGTTCCCGCCGAGATCGACGAGCCGACGCAGACCTTGACAGAGATGATGGCTGAGAGCGTTCGCACCTTCGGGCGGCGTCCGGCGCTGGAGTTCTTCGGTGCGGTGACGACATACCGCGATCTGGGTGAGCAGATCGAGCGTGCCGCAGAAGGCCTGCGCCGGCTGGGTGTGCGCAAGGGCGATCGGGTGGCGATCGTGCTGCCGAACTGTCCGCAGCACGTCGTGGCGTTCTATGCCGCTCTTCGCCTGGGCGCGATCGTGATCGAGCACAATCCCCTCTACACCGCACGTGAACTGCGTCACCAGTTCGAGGACCACGGCGCTCGCATCGCGATCGCATGGGACAAGACCGTGGACACGCTGGCCGACTTCCCATCTGATTTGAAGCTGGAGCGGATCGTCAGCGTCGATATCACGGCGGCGCTCCCTTTCGCCAAACGTCTGCTCCTGCGCGTCCCCGTCGCCCGGGCCCGCGCGTCGCGAGCCCAGCTGACGACCCCACCCACGACTCGCGGCTCGGTGAGCTGGAGCAGATTGCTCGGCCATCGCCGGGTCTCGCGTAGGGTCGCCGGACCCGCCGTCGACGACATCGCACTGCTGCAGTACACGAGCGGCACCACGGGAACCCCGAAGGGCGCGATTCTCACGCATTCGAATCTGCTCGCCAATGCCCTGCAGGGCCGGGCGTGGGTGCCGGGACTGGTGGAGGGTGAGGAGGTCTTCTACGGTGTGCTTCCGCTGTTCCACGCGTACGGGATGACGCTGTGTCTCACCTTCGCGATGAGCATCGGCGCGCAGCTCGTGCTCTTCCCGAAGTTCGACCTGGATCTCGTGAAGGACGCCGCGCGCAAGACTCCCCCGACGTTTCTGCCGGCTGTGCCTCCCATCTACGACCAGCTGGCGCGCGCCGCTTCCCGCGGCACACTCGACCTCTCGACCGTTCGCTTCGCCATCTCGGGAGCGATGAGCCTGCCGGTCGCAACCGTCGACCGATGGGAAGAGGCGACAGGCGGTCTTCTCGTGGAGGGCTACGGGATGACCGAGACCTCCCCCGTCGCCGTGGGAAACCCGATGGGCCCCACGCGCAGGCCGGGCACCGTCGGCGTGCCGTTCCCGAGTACCGAGCTCCGCGTCGTCGACCCGGACGACCCCACCGTCGACCGGCCGCTGGGCGAGCCCGGGGAGCTGCTCATCCGAGGACCTCAGGTGTTCCAGGGGTACTGGGGGCGGCCGGGTGACACCGCGGCGACGCTTCTGCCGGACGGGTGGCTGCGCACGGGCGATATCGCCTCTGTCTCGGCAGACGGCTTCGTCACGATCGTCGACCGGCTGAAGGAGCTCATCATCACCGGCGGCTTCAACGTGTCGCCCACCGAGGTCGAGGACGCACTCGAGGCTCATCCAGACGTCGTCGGAGCGGCGGTCGTGCCTCTGCCGCGTTCGAGTGGCGGTGAAGAGGTCGCGGCGGCGGTCGTTCTCCGCGAGGGTGCCGAGCTGGACGTCGAGGCGCTGCGCGACTACTGCCGCACCCGACTCGCGGCGTACAAGGTGCCGCGTCGGATCGTCGCCGTGCATGAGCTTCCGCGCTCGCTGATCGGCAAGGTGCTGCGCCGCGAGGTGCGTGAGCGGCTGCTCTCGGCGTAGCGCCGCGGCACAAGGTCGCTGGGCCGTGCGACACTGCCAGGGTGCGCCCGGCAGACTTCCGACAACCGCCTGTCGTCGCGATCACGCCCGGCGACGATGCCCCCTCAGGTGATCGCGGGCAGTGGCCGGCGACGATCCCTGCGGTGGCGCAGCTGCTCGACGAGGGCCTCGAGCTTGCCGCTGGCGTGACGTTCCTCGTCGGCGAGAACGGCTCCGGCAAGTCGACCCTGCTGGAGGCGGTGGCGATGGCCTACGGCTTCTCCCCCGAGGGCGGCTCCACCTCGGCACGTCACAGCACGCGACGCAGTGAGTCGATTCTCTCGGATTGGCTGCGATTGCAGCGCGGGATCGGCGCTCCGCGGTGGGGCTACTTCCTCCGCGCCGAGACCATGCACTCGTTCTACACGTACCTCGAAGAGAACCCGTCGGCGCGCGGGGAACCGGTCTTCCACGAGATGAGCCACGGCGAGTCCTTCCTCGCGGTGCTCGACACTCGATTCGACTCCCCCGGCTTCTACTGTCTCGATGAGCCCGAGGCCGCGCTGTCGTTCGCGTCCACGCTGACCTTGATCTCGACCTTGCATCGCATTGCCGCCGAAGGTGGACAGGTCCTGTGCGCGACGCACTCTCCTGTCCTCGCGTCACTCCCTGGCGCGAAGATCGTGGAAGTCGGTGAGTGGGGTCTTCGTGAGGCTCGCTGGGAGGACCTCGAACTCGTGCAGCACTGGAGGTCGTACCTCGCCGCCCCGGAACGCTACCTTCGGCACCTCCTCGATTGAGCAGTGCCGACGCATCCGCTTCCGGCGCGTCGTGTGGTGCGTGGTGACTACGAGACCTTGACTCGTTCGTCGTGATCGTCGAGCACGAATGATTCCAGGGCGACCGCTCGATACAGGCGGTGACGGGCCGGGTCGCGAAGCCGTGCGGGATCCCACTCCCCCAATCCTTGATCCAGAGACCGCGCGTTGTAGAGCGCAAGGGCATCGGCGAAGGCCGACTCGCGGACCAGTTCGGCCGCTGCCGCGACGTAGAAGGCACTCCCCTCCCCCGGTGGTCTGCTCGAGTCGAAGATCACGAGCGAGACTCGCGAGTTCTCCTCGATGTTCCGCGAATGTCGGGCACCCGGTTTCGAAGCCCAGACGAAGACATCGAGATCGCGTGCCGCGAACCACACGGGACAGGCCCACGGGATGCCGTCGCCACCGGCGGTGGCAAGAGTCAGGTACGAACTCTCCGCGACGAGCGCTCGAGCCAGCTCTGACGGGCCCGAGGCTGCGGCGTCCGCGGGAGTTTCATCCTCGGTGACCATGGTGGGAGCATACGAGCCGATCCGCGACAGGGCCACCGGTCGCGGTCGAGCGGTCGTGCGTGGCGGGTGCTCGCGGGTGTCTTGCAGAATCGAACCTATCAACGAGCCTACTCTCCTCTCCTCGGTGTGTGGCTGGGCTGGTGCGGAATGCAGTTCAAGCTTAAAAAGCTCCAGAAAATCAACGAAACAATGTCTTCGAACCATTGCTTGATTCGTATCTAGATACTAGTATTGGTGCATGGCAGACGCTTCCGAGTTCGATCCGTGGGGTGCGGATGCGGTGGAGTGGATGCCGGTGCCGGATGCGGTGGATCTGGTGACGGAGACGGCGACGATGATGTCGGTGTTCGCCGCGGAACGGTTCGTGCGGATCGATGCGATGCGCCGCGAGTTGCTGGCCGAGGCGGTGGGTCGTGGTGTCGGGGTGTTGGACATTGTGGAGCGGTCGATCCGGTTGGAGCTGGCCGCGGCGATGCGGGTCACCGAATACACCGCCGGCCGGCTCCTGATGCTGGCGGAGGCGTTGACCGGCCGGTACCCGGTGGTGTTGGCGTCGTTGGGGGCGGGGCGGATCACGGAGAAGCATGCCGAGGTGTTCGTGGATTTGATCGACGAGGTCCCGGCAGGGCTGCGGGGGCAGGTCGTTGATCGGGCGGTCCGGTTGGCGGAAGCGGAACCGGTGGGCACGTTCCGGCGCGGGCTGCGCACCATGATCCAGACGGTGCAGGCGGCGACATTGCAGGAGCGGCACCAAGAAGCGTTGCGGGAGCGGCGGGTCTGGGTCGATCCGGGACGGGACGGCATGGGCACCCTGTCCGTGTACGGGCCGCTGGTGGAGTTGCATGCCATCCACGGGCGGGTCACCGCGATCGCCAAAACCATCACCGGCCGCCACCGCGACCACACCCAAGACGACGGCGACGAGGAGGCTCGCGGCGACGGGAAGGCTCGGGGCGGGCACGGGGATACCCGGACGTTGGATCAGGTGCGTGCGGATGTGGTGTGCGACCTGCTCATCGACGGCACCACCACCGCGACACCGGCAGCAGGCTCCGGGATCCGCGCCACCGTGGTGGTCACCGTGCCCGCCCTGGCCCTGCTGAACGATGAGGCTGCGGAGACCTGTGATCCGGCGGTGGTGGAAGGCATCGGCCCCATCCCCCTCACGGTGGCGCGGGAGTTGTGTGGGGGTGAGGGGAAGTGGATGCGGGTGCTCACCCACCCCGAGACCGGCATGGTCCTCTCCGTGGGCCGCGACCGCTACGACCCACCCACCCCCCTCCGCAAACTCGTGAAATGGCGGGCCGACCGGTGCATGGGACCGGGCTGCACCATGCCCGCCTCCCGCTGTCAGATCGACCACCAGATCCGGTGGACCGACGGCGGCCACACCAGCCTGGACAACCACGCCCCGCTCTGCCAGAATCACCACCTCGTCAAAGACAACACCGACTGGATCGTCACCCAGCTCGAAGGCAGCGGCGGCGCGATCGAGTGGCTCTCACCCACCGGACGCCGGTACGTCGTGCAACCCGAACGCAGAGTGCCCGTCTTCACCACACCCCGCGACTACACCACCCACGACGCACCCTTCTAGAACCACGTCTAGAACCACGCCCACGGCAGCGGGCGGCGACCCTCGGCCGCGGATGCCGCGAAAGGCGTATCGCACGTCAGCACATCGGCACCCTCGTTCTGTCGCGCCCGACTGCACAGTCGGTTTTCTGTCAAACTGCCGGGATGTCGCACCCTGACCTGTTGACGAGGCTCTGGCCGGCCTCTGCCGTCCGCGTGCGCGCGGGTGACCTCGAATTGCGTTGGATCGACGATGACACGCTGGTCGAACTCGCCGCGGTGGCCTCCCGCGGGGTCCATGCCGCGGACGCGATGCCGTTCGAGCACCCGTGGACGCGAGGAACGCCCGAAGAGGTCGCCCGCAGCGTTCTGACGTATCAGTGGAATCTGCGTTCCCAGGTGTCGCCGTCCCGTTTCGCAATCGAGTTCGCTGTGGTGATCGACGGCACTCCGGTGGGAGTCCAAGGCCTGGTCGCGGATGACTGGAGCGTGCTGCGCCGCATTCAGACCGGATCGTGGCTCGGTTCGGCCCATCAGGGGCACGGCATCGGAACCCGCATGCGCGTCCTCGCGCTGCACCTGATCTTCGCAGGCCTCGACGCACACGAGGCGACCTCCGGCGCCTTCGCCGACAACGGTCCGTCCAACGCGGTCTCGCGTCGTGTGGGATACGAGGCGGACGGCACCGTCAACGTCGCACGCGAGGGCGTCGCCGTGCCACACCACCGCTACACGATGTCGCGGGAGTGCTGGGAATCGCTGCGATCCCGACACGCGGAGCTCCTCCAGGCATCAGTCGAGCTGCACGGCATCGAAGGGCTGCGGGGTCAGGTCGCAGCATCCGGTTCGGCTTCTTCGTAAGACCCGCCAGCCCGCTCAGACGACGAAGCAGTACACGCCCGTCGCGACGCACAGCACCAGCATCCCGATCGCATTGACGAACAGATTGCGGCCGAAGTCCCGCGCCCTGATGTGCATCGTGATCGCGACGACGAAGTATGCGACAAGGCACACGGTCGTCAGCGCAGCCAGCCCGGGGATCCAGATCCCCAGAATCAGACCCGCGGTGGCTGCGAACTTGATCGGCGCCATCATCCACCAGCGGCTCTTCGGCCACTTCACGTCCTCGAAGCACTGCGCGATGAACCGGACCGGCTTGATGCACAGCACGGCGTCCACCAGCGAGATCGCTGCGAGGACGATCACGGGCCATACCGGATCCGGCAGAAGCGTCACGTTCCCACGCTACTGCGGGCCCCCGACCCGCGCTCGACCGCTGTGTGAGCCCGAGCCGGTTCACGGATCACACACGCGAGGCGGGGCGGCACCCTGAGGTGCCGCCCCGCGATCAGCTCTGTGTCAGAGGCCGACCGAGTCGTCCGGCGCGCTCGTCGAGCGACGCGTCACACGGTCTCCCGCGGACGGGTCCACGGCGGTGTGAGTCACCGACTCGGTGCGCCGACGGCGTGCCATCAGCACGATGCCGACCACGAAGACGACCGCTCCGGCGGCCATGAGGATGTACCCGATCATGTCCAGGTTCACCCACTCGACCTCCACGTTCACCGCGAACGCGAGGATGGCGCCGATGGCGAACAGCGCAATGCCTGCTCCGATGCTCATGCCAGGCTCCTTTCCGGGGCGCGGCGATCAGCCCTCCCCTGTTTCGGAACGGAATCGTCCCGCATACACAGTGACTTACCTGCCGGCTCACAGGGAGGGGCTTGACAGGAGGAGTCTGATTACTGTGGAAGCGTGCCCTGCGTGATCCGGACTCCCCTCGCCGGTCCGGGAGCTCGGGCATGGCTCATCTGGACGGTGGGCGTGTCCGCCTATGTTCTCGCGATCACGAACCGGTCCTCGCTCAGTGCCGTCGGCGTCGACGCCGCCGCCCGCTTCGACGCGGACGCCGCTACGCTGTCGCTGTTCGCGGTCGTCCAGCTCGCCGTCTACGGCGGCATGCAGATTCCGATCGGGGTGCTGCTTGACCGTTTCGGCGCGCGCCCGATCATGACGATCGGGATGCTGCTGATGGCGGTCGGCCAGCTCACGATGGCCCTCTCCCCCAACGTGGGCGTCGCGATCGTCGCCCGGATGCTGCTCGGCGCGGGCGATGCGGCGATCTTTCCCGGGGTGCTGCGACTGATCGCGACGTGGTTCCCCGCGCAGCGCGGACCGCTGATGGTCCAGTTCACCGGCATCGTGGGGCAGACCGGGCAGCTGGTCGCACTCATCCCTCTCGCGGCACTCCTCCACGCGACGACCTGGACCATCACGTTCGGCAGCGTCGCCGGCCTCGGTGTGCTGTTCGCCATCCTGGTCGCCCTGCTGATCCGCAACCACCCGCCGGACCGCGACGAAGACGTCTCGGTCGACACCGATACCGGCGCGATCCGCGTCGTCACGTCGGCGATCGACACCGGCGTCGGCATCCGCGCGGCATGGGCACACCCGGGCACCCGCCTCGCGTTCTGGTCGCATTTCACTACTCCGTTCGCCGGCACGGCCTTCGTGCTGCTGTGGGGCATGCCCTTCCTCACCGCCGGAGAGGGGCGTACGGTCACCGAGGCAGCGACCATCATGTCGACCTACGTCGTGGTGGGCATGGTCCTCGGCCCGGTGATGGGAGAGTTCTCGCGGCGCAGCCCGCACCTGCGCTCCAAGGCCCTCGTACTCCCCGCCGTCGGGGTGCAGGTCGTGGCCTGGCTCGCGGTGATCGCCTATCCCGGCCCGGCGCCGCTGTGGCTGCTGTTCGCCCTGGCCGTCGCCCTCGCCATGGGTGGTCCGGCATCGATGATCGCGTTCGACCACGCCCGTACGCACAACCCCTCGCATCGCCTGAGCACGGCGACCGGCGTGACCAACGCGGGCGGCTTCCTGGCCGCCCTCGTCGCGATCCTGCTGATCGGACTCGCGCTCGACCTGCAGGGCGCGGGCACGCCGTCGACGTACTCGCTGGACGCCTTCCGAATCGCGTTCCTCACTCAGCTCCCGCTGTGGCTGCTGGGCACCGCGTTCATCCTGGTCGAGCGCAAGCGCACGCGAATCCGGCTCGGCATGGATCCGCCGCGCGTGCCGCGCAGACACCGGCGTCGCGGCTGAGTCGGAGCCCCTCGCTACTCTTGCCGCCATGACACGCGTGATCTACAACACCGCCACGACCCTCAACGGCTTCCTGGCCGACGACACCGATTCGCTGCAGTGGCTCTTCGCCGTTCCCGGAGCCGACGACGCCGAGAATGATTTCGGCGACTTCCTCGAAGGGGTCGGCTCACTGGTGATGGGATCGACGACCTACGAGTGGATCCTCACCCATGAGAACGTGCTCGAGAAGCCGGAGGCCTGGACGTACCAGGGAAAGCCGTCGTTCGTCCTGTCATCGCGCGAGCTCCCTGCTGTGCCGGGTGCAGACATCCGGTTCCGTTCGGGCGATGTGTCGGCCGCCTGGGATGAGATCCGGGATGCCGCGGCCGGCCGCGACGTGTGGCTCGTGGGTGGCGGTGACCTGGTGGGGCAGTTCGCCGATGCCGGTCTCCTCGACGAAGTGCGGGTCTCGGTGGCCCCGGTCACGCTGGTCTCCGGGCGGCCCCTGCTGCCGCGCCGGCTCGAATCGGACCGCCTGCGCCTCGAGTCGGTGCGGCAGGCAGGTCAGTTCGCCGAACTGGTGTACGCGGTGAGGCGGTCCGCCTGACCGAGCGTCGCACGCCGCGGGCTCAGCCGGCAGCGGGGACGATCGGGGTCCACTCGCCGAACTTCGCCGCTCGGCCGTCTCCCGACGACGTGCCTGTGAGTCGGCGTCGCACCCACGGCCCGACGTGCTCGCGGTAGTAGGCGAAGCCGCGCGGAGCGCCGGCCGGCAAGGGGGGCAGCGACCACCACTCGGCCGGCGGCTCCATGCCGAGGGCGGTCAAGACGCGTGCGGCAACGCGATGATGCCCGCGGGAGTTCATGTGGAGCCGGTCCTCTGACCAGTACGGGGGCGTCGAGAGCTCACGGTCGAACCAGTTGAAGGCCGTGGCCACATCGGGCCGTTCGCGCAACCGTGAAGCGACCGCATCCGACAGCAGATCGCCGCGGCGCTGGATCAGACGGCTCAGCGGCAGCTGTCCGGACGGGTTGGCCCCCGCGAGCACGATGAGATGGACGCCCTCCTCGTCGCAACGGCGCAGCACGTGCTCGAACGCCTGAACGACCCGCGCGATGCTGGTCCGCGGCCGGAGCATGTCGTTGCCGCCGCCGTTGAACGACAGATGCGTCGGCTTCAATGCGAGCGCAGGCTCGAGCTGCTGATCGACGATCGGCCACACGAGCTTGCCGCGGATGGCGAGATTGGCGTACTCGACCGGCTCGCCCGAGGCATCCGCCCACCCCTGCGCCACCAGATCGGCCCAGCCGCGCACATGTCCATCGGGCAGCTCATCGCCGACGCCCTCGGTGAACGAGTCGCCGATCGCGACGTATCGAACGGATGCCACCGCCCCAGCCTATGCCGCGTCAGCGGTCGTCGAGTGCGGCCCCGCGGCGGTCGGCAAGGCCCCAGGCCGCCGCGGCCGCCAGCGCGAAGAAGACCGCGAAGACGACGAACAGCACGGGCGCTCCCCCGGCAGCGAGCAGCAACGGCACCGACAGCGGTGCGACGATCGACGCGATGCGTCCGACGCCGGCCGCCCAGCCCGATCCGGTACCACGCAGCGACGTGGGGTAGGTCTCGGGCGTGACCGCGTAGAGCGCGCCCCAGGCACCGAGGTTGAAGAACGACAGAGCCATTCCGGCGATGAGGACCGCTGTCTCGCTGGATGCTGTGCCGAAGAACACCGCCGAGACCGCAGAGCCGGCGAGGAAGACCGACAGCGTCAGGCGACGTCCCCAGATCTCGATCAGCCACGCGGCGACGGCATAGCCCGGGAGCTGAGCGAGCGTGATGATGAGCGTGAAGCCGAAAGAGCGGACCAGATCGTAGCCTTGGGAGACCAGGATCGACGGGATCCAGATGAACGCCCCGTAGTACGAGAAGTTCACGCAGAACCACACCACCCACAGCGACAGGGTGCGGCGTCGGAACTCGCGCGACCACAGCGCCGCGAGCCGCTCGCGCGCCGTCGCGGCGGTCGGCCGGACGATCTCGATCGCCCCGGTGGTCAGGCGGCGGCGCGCCTGCGTCGTCACGGAAGCCGAATCTTCGAACGAGCGGATGATCGCATCCGCCTCGTCGCGGCGACCTCGCTGCTCCAGCCAGCGGGGCGACTCCGGCAGACCCCAGCGGACGATCAGCGCGTACACCGCCGGGACGGCGCCGAGCGCGAACGCCCAGCGCCAGCCCGCGTCGGATCCCGGAATGACGAAGAACCCGATGAGCGCCGCGGCGGTCCAGCCGATGGCCCAGAACGCCTCGAGGATCACGATCAGGCGTCCCCGCATGCGCGCGGGCGCGAATTCGCTCACGTACGTGCTCGCCACGGGCAGTTCGGCCCCGAGCCCCAGACCCACGAAGAACCGCAGGACCAGCAGCAGCGCGAGGCCGCCGACGAGGGCGCTGGCACCCGTCGCGATGCCGTATACGACCAGAGTGACCGCGAAGATCTGGCGTCGTCCGAACCGGTCCGCCAGCAGGCCGCCGAGCGACGCACCGACGGCCATGCCGATGAAGCCGATCGACGCGATCCAGGCCGTCTCGGCGGGCGCCAGTGACCACTGCGCGGCCAGGGCCGCGATCACGAATGAGATCAGTCCGACGTCCATCGCGTCCAGTGCCCAGCCGATCCCCGAGCCGGTGAGGATCCGCAGGTGCTGCCGTGTGAAGGGCAGGCGATCGAGGCGCTCCGACGTGGTCGCCGTCGTCGTGGCCGGGGTTGCGGCATCCGTCATGCGCTCATGCTATTCAAGCGCGGGGCGCCGCGAAATGCGGCCGTCATACGCCGGCTGCTGCAGACCGCTCATCCAGAGACACGCGGACGGCACGGGCGTAGCGTGGAGGCATGGCCCTGTTCGCCGATCGCGCCGATGCGGGCCGCGAGCTGGCGCGATCACTCGAGCGCTGGCGCGGGACGGATGCCGTCGTCCTCGGCATTCCCCGCGGCGGGGTCGTCACCGCTGCCGCGGTGGCGGCGGAGCTGTCGCTCCCTCTCGACGCGGTGGTGGTCCGCAAGCTGGGCGCCGCGGGGCGCGAGGAGTTCGCGGTCGGAGCGATCGCCGACGGAGTGCGCATCGTCACGCCGTCCGCCATGGAGTGGGCGGGGATGTCGCAACGGGACCTGGACGTCGTCGAGGCGGCCGAACGCGACGAGCTCGCGAGGAGGACGGATGCCTTCGGCTCCGGCACGGCCGAGCTGACCGGCCGAACGGTGATCGTGGTCGACGACGGCGTGGCCACGGGATCGAGCGCCGCCGCTGCCTGCCGCGCGCTGCGAGCACGCGACCCTGACCGGATCGTGCTGGCCGTGCCGGTGGCGCCGGCGCGGTGGCAGCCGCCCCCCGATGCGATCGACGAGTTCGTCTGCCGGCACCTGGAGCGAGACTTCTGGGCGGTCGGGCAGTTCTACGACGACTTCACACAGACGACCGACGAGCAGGTCGTGGAGCTGCTGCACGGCTCGATGCCCGGCCGCTGAGCGTCGACACGCTCAGCGGCCGGGCATCTCATCAGCGCGAGAGCGCCATGCGCAGGGTGTCGAGCCCGACGCCGCCGATGTCGAGCGCGCGCTTGTGGAAGCGCTTGATCGAGAAGTCGGCGCCCTCGCGCTCGGCCACCTCGTCGCGCAGCTGCTCCCAGATCCGCTGACCCACCTTGTACGACGGCGCCTGCCCCGGCCATCCGAGATAGCGGTTGACCTCGAAGGTCACGAACTCGTCCGACATGTTCACGTTGTGGCGCATGAACTCGAGAGCGAAGTCGGCGTCCCAGGTGCCCGCGCCGTCGGGTCGCTGCTTCTCGAGGTGCACACCGATGTCGAGCACGACGCGTGCAGCACGCATGCGCTGGCCGTCGAGCATGCCCAGCCGGTCGGCCGGGTCGTCGAGGTAGCCCAGCTTCTCCATGAGGCGCTCGGCGTAGAGCGCCCATCCTTCGGCATGCCCCGACGTGCCGCCGAGCAGGCGTCGGTACGAGTTGAGCTGCGCGCGGTTGTAGACCGCCTGCGCGATCTGCAGGTGATGGCCGGGAACGCCCTCGTGGTACACCGTGGTGAGCTCTCGCCACGTGTCGAAGTCCTCGACGCCCTCGGGAACCGACCACCACATGCGACCGGGGCGCGAGAAGTCGTCGGTCGGGCCGGTGTAGTAGATGCCGCCTTCCTTCGTCGGCGCGATCATGCACTCCAGGCGACGGATGGGCTCGGGGATGTCGAAGTGGGTCCGGCCCAGTTCGGCGACGGCGCGGTCACTGGTCTCCTGCATCCACTTCTGCAACGCCTCGGTGCCGTGCAGCTTGCGGCTCGCGTCCTGCTCGAGGAAGGCGACGGCCTCTTCGACCGACGCGCCGGGCTTGATCTCGTTCGCGATCGACTCCTGCTCGGCCACCATGCGGGCGAGCTCCTCGACGCCCCACTCGTAGGTCTCGTCAAGGTCGACTGTCGCCCCGAGGAAGCGACGCGAGTGCAGCGCGTACAGCTCGCGACCGACGGCATCCTTCTCGGCTGCGGCGGGCGCCAGTTCGGACGACAGGAACTGTGCGAGCGTGTCGTACGCGACGCGGGCAGCGTTGGCGTTGTCGGCCAGATCGCGGGCCAGGGATGCCGGGAGCTGACCCTCGTCCGGAGCAGCATGCGCCGCGAACGAGGCGAAGAACCCGCCGTCCTCGGTGTAGCGCGCGATCTGCGTGACCACCTCGACCACCTGTCGTCGGGCAGGGACGACACCGCGGGCGATGCCCTCGCGCAGCGACTCGACGTACCCGTCGATCGCACCCGAGACCGCGCCGAGGCGTGTGGCGATGACGGACCAGTCGTCCGTCGAGGCGGTCGGCATGAGGTCGAACACCTGACGGATGTTCTGCGCGTGCGACGCGATCACATTGAGGTCGCGCAGGTGCCACTGGGCGTCGTGCAGGTCGATTCCGAGCTGGATCTCGCGTGCGAGATCCTCCTGGGTGACGGCGTCGATGTCGTCGACGGGGTCTGCGGCCTTCAGGTCCGACAGAGTCTTGCGCCCTTCGGCGATGAGCTGCTCCTGGCCGGCCGGGCTGTAGTCGCCGAAGCGGTCGTTGAATTCGTCACGGCCGATGTAGGTCGCCAGCGTCGGTTCGAGCTCGGCGAGTGTGTCCACCCATGCATCGGCGATCTTGTCGATCTGCGTGGGCGTGCGGGTTTCTTCAGTCATGCGTCGAGCCTAGGGATGACACGGGGTCTCGACAAACGCGCGTCCCGGTCGCATCAGACCGAGATGCCGCGACCACGCTCAGTGGCCGGCCGAGTTCCAGTCTCCGCCGCGCCCGATCTGAACCTCGAGCGGCACCGAGAGCTCCGCGGCATCGCCCATGCGCTGACTGACCACCTGCTCCGCGGCATCCCACTCCCCCGGTGCGACTTCGATCACGAGCTCGTCGTGGATCTGCAGCAGCACGCGCGACCGCATCTCGCGAGCCGCGAAGTCGTCGTGGATGTGGAAGAGGGCGATCTTCATGATGTCGGCGGCACTGCCCTGGATGGGCGCATTCAGTGCGGCGCGTTCGGCGTTCTCGCGCAGCACGCGGTTCGGGCTGGCGAGATCCGGGAACGGTCGCCGGCGACCGAAGATCGTCTCGGTGTAGCCGTCGATGCGCGCTTGCTCCACCGAGGAGCGCAGGTAGTCGCGGACCGCGCCGAAGCGGGCGAAGTACTCCATCATGAGCTGCTTGGCCTCGGACTGCTCGATGCGCAGCTGCTTCGAGAGCCCGAAGGCCGACAGCCCGTAGACGAGACCGTACGACATGGCCTTGACCTTCGTGCGCATCGCGGGCGTCACGTCCTCAGGCGCCACGGCGAACACCCGGGCTCCGACGAAGCGGTGGAGATCCTCCCCCGAGTTGAAGGCCTCGATGAGGCCGGGATCCTCCGACAGGTGGGCCATGATGCGCATCTCGATCTGCGAGTAGTCGGCCGTGAGAAGCGTCTCGTAGCCCTCGCCCACGACGAAGGCGGAGCGGATGCGGCGGCTCTCTTCGGTGCGGATCGGGATGTTCTGCAGGTTGGGGTCGGTGCTCGAGAGGCGGCCCGTCTGGCTGCCGGTCTGCACGTACGTCGTGTGGATACGGCCGTCGGGTCCGATCGCCGCGTCGCCGCCGATGGCGCTGTCGAGCGACTCGATGATCTGGCGCAGCTTCGTCGCCTCTCGATGCTGCAGGAGGAGGTCCAGGAAGGGGTGAGGATTGGTTTCCTGCAGATCGGCGAGCACCGCGGCATCCGTGGAGTAGCCGGTCTTGGTCTTGCGGGTCTTGGGCAGCTGCAGCTCGTCGAACAGCACCTCCTGAAGCTGCTTGGGCGACCCGAGGTTGACCTCGCGCCCGATCGCCGTGTACGCGGCCTGGGCGAGCGCGTCGGCGCGCTGGGCGAGCTCGCCCGAGAACTCCGCCAGCGTGTCATGCGACACCGCGACCCCTGCCAGCTCCATGTCGGCAAGGGCCAGGAGCGTGGGCAGTTCGATGTCGCGGAGGACGGTCGCGACGCTGGGCGCCATCTCGGCTCGCACGGCTTCGGCCACCCGCAGGATGTACCAGGACAGCTGGCCCGGAGTGGCACCCTCCGTCTCGGGAACGAGCTGCGTGGGATCGGCTTCGGGCAGCTCCTCGTCGAGGTACCTGTCGACCAGATGCGCGAGCGACTTGTCGGGAAAACTCGGCCGCAGCAGCCAGCCGGCGACGATCACGTCGAACGAGAGCCCGCCGATCGCGAGCCCTGCGCGCCGCAGCGCCTTGATCTGCGGCTTCGCGTCGCTGAAGACCTTCGCGGCGTCCGAGGCGAGCCACGGAGAGATGGCCTGCTCGACCTCCGGAGTGAGCGTTGCCTCGACCGCAGAATCCTTCGTGGCGAAACCGACCCGTCGCGGCAGGCCGCCTTCGACGACGACGGTGACGCCGACGTCGCCGGCCGCGTTGTCCAGCCACGCCACGAGATCGCCCGGTGCCGGCTCTTCGGCCGTCGGCGCCAGCATCGCCGCGGCGGAGGTCACGGCCGCCATCTGCTGCTCGATGCCGGCGAGCTCGGCCACGCGGGGGATGAGGGTCTTGAACTCGAGGCGGGCGAAGATGTCGCGGACCGCTTGCGCATCCATCGGCTGCACCTCGAGATCTCCCGGGCCGAGAGGCAGCTCGACGTCGGTCATGAGGCGGTTGAGCATGCGGTTGCGCCGGACGTCCTCGACGTGCTCGCGCAGGTTGTTGCCGACGACGCCCTTGATGGTCTCGGCGCCCTCGAGCAGCGCGTCGAGAGAGCCGAACTGGGTGAGCCACTTGACGGCGGTCTTCTCCCCCACCTTCGGGACACCGGGAAGGTTGTCGCTGGTCTCGCCGACCAGTGCGGCGATGTCGGGATACTGCTCGGGCGGCACGCCGTACCGCTCGATGACCGCCTCCCGGTCGTAGCGCTTGAGCTGCGACACTCCCTGCACGTTAGGATACAGCAGGATGATGTCGTCATTGACGAGCTGGATCGTGTCTCGGTCGCCGGAGCACACGAGCACGCGGAAGCCGTCGGCCGCCGCCTGCGTGGCGAGCGTCGCGAGGATGTCGTCGGCCTCGATGTCCTCCTGCTGCAGCACACGGATGCTCATCGCTGCGAGGCAGTCCTGCAGCAGCGGGATCTGCCCCTTGAACTCGGACGGCGTCTCGGAGCGGTTGGCCTTGTACTCCGGGTACTCGCGGCTGCGGAAGGACTGCCTGGACGTGTCGAACGCCACCGCCAGGTGCGTGGGCTTCTCGGCCTTGATGAGATTGATCAGCATGGCCAGGAACCCGTAGATCCCGTTCGTGTGCTGGCCGTCCTTCGTCGAGAAGTTGTCGACCGGGAGGGCGTAGAAGGCGCGATACGCCAGCGAATGGCCGTCCACGACGAGAAGGGTAGGCTTTGCGAAGTCCGTCACCCTGCAAGCCTAGCCAGGCCCGCGGACAGCCAGATCGCCCCCACGACCTGCAAGACCGAAGGTGCCGCCATGCCCGAACAGTCCGTCTCTCACCAGAACGCGCTGGAATGGGCGCTCGGGCGGGGACTCGGCGCGCTCGCGGAGCGCATGGGGTTCGAATGGCTCGAGTTCACCCCCGAGCGAGCCGTCGCGCGCATGCCGGTCGAGGGCAACACGCAGCCGGTCGGGCTCTTCCACGGAGGGGCATACGTCGTGCTCGGCGAGTCTCTCGGATCGATGCACGCGAACTATCACGCCGGTCCCGGCAGGCTCGCGGTGGGCGTGGACATCAACGCCACCCACACGCGTTCGGCGACGAGCGGATACGTGACCGGCGTCTGCACGCCGGTGCACCTCGGCAGCAGCATCGCGGTCCACGAGATCGTCGTCTCCGACGATCAGGGCCGGCGCTGCTCGACGGTCCGCATCACCAACCACATCAAGACACTCCCCCAGACATGAACGAAGCGGATGCCCCGGTCGGGGCATCCGCTGTCGTCGAAGTCCTGTTCAGCCCTTCTTGGGCGCGAGCTGCTCGATGATCGCCTTCGCGACGTCCTGCATGGTGAGACGGCGGTCCATGGACGCCTTCTGGATCCAGCGGAACGCCTCGGGCTCGGACAGGCCCATCTTCTCGTTGAGGAGGCCCTTCGCGCGGTCGACCAGCTTGCGGGTCTCGAAGCGCTCGACCATGTCGGCGACCTCGGCCTCGAGCGTGATGATCTGCTCGTAGCGGGCCAGGGCGATCTCGATCGCGGGCAGCAGGTCGTTCGGCGTGAACGGCTTGACGACATAGGCGAGAGCGCCCGCTTCGCTCGCACGCTCGACGAGTTCCTTCTGGCTGAAGGCGGTGAGCAGCACGACGGGGGCGATGTGATTCTTGCTGAGCTTCTCGGCGGCTGAGATGCCGTCGAGCTGCGGCATCTTGACGTCCATGATGACGAGGTCGGGGCGCAGCTCGGTGGCAAGCGCCACCGCGGTCTCGCCGTCACCTGCCTCTCCGACGACATCGAAGCCGTTGTCGCGGAGGATCTCGACGATGTCGAGTCGGATCAGCGATTCGTCCTCGGCCACCACGACACGACGTGGGGTGGAAGCCGTCGATGCGGCGGTCTGCTCCTGCTCAGTCACCATTGAATCCTACGGTATGGTCGTTCGCGGACGCGCCGCGAGGCGCGGGCCGGTGTGGCGGAATGGCAGACGCGACCGACTCAAACTCGGTTGCCCGAAAGGGCGTGTGGGTTCGACTCCCACCACCGGCACGGCTGAGGGGAAGCCGCCCGAAGGGTGCCTTCCCCTCTGCCGTGCCGGTCGGGGCTTGGGAAGAGCGCGCTTGTGGGTGGGCCCACGCGGCCAGAGGCTCCGCGCGACGCGCCAGCGGCGCGTGGAGGGGCCGTGGGGACGACTCCCACCACCGGCACCGCAGAGGGGCCGTGGGGACGACTCCCACCACCGGCACGGTCAAGACAGCGATGAGCGGATGCCCCGGGCCGAGGCATCCGCTCATGTCATCGGCTGCTACGCGCCGAAGTACTGGTTTCCGAGCGCCTTGCTCTTGAGGGCGTCGAACTCGCCCTGCGAGATCGTGCCGGCGTCCAGGAGCGCCTTGGCTTTGGCGATGTCGTCCGCGGGGCTCGTCGAAGCAGCCGGACGATAGTCGTCGGACTCCGGCACCACACCGCGGCGGTACGACTGCGAGCGCTGCGCCATGCCCTTGCCGCGGGCGATGATGTAGATCAGCGCCGTGAGGAACGGTACGAACACCAGGGCGATGATCCACAGCGCCTTGAACCAGCCGTTGAGCTCGTGGTCGCGGAACAGGTCCGTGATGATGACGATCACCACGTAGAGGTACGCGATGAAATAGAAGCTCCACAGCAGGAACCAGAACAGTTCACCGAACAAGGACATCGGCGTCACCTTTCACAGAGAACGGGAGGGTGCGACCCACAGTAGTGGTCGCACCCTCCCGTCAAGAAGGATCCGTCAGTCCCGTGTCTTGTAGATCGGGGCCTTGCCGTGGACGGCGTCGCCCACCTTGTGGATGCGGATGTCGTTCGTCGAGCCGATGATCCCGGGGGGCGAGCCGGAGATCACCACGACCTTGTCGCCGACCTTCGCGAGGTCGTTCGACAGCAGATAGTCGTCGACCTGGATGAACATCAGGTCGGTGTGGGCGACGTGCTCGACGAGGGTCGAGCGCACGCCCCACGTGAGAGCCATGCGGCGGCGGATCGCCGGATCGGGAGCGAACCCGATCATGGGGATACGGGGACGCAGGCGCGACATGCGACGCGCCGTGTCGCCGGACTCGGTGAAGATGCAGAGGTACTTCGCGTCGACGAACTCCGCGACCTCCATCGCAGCCAGCGTGATGGCGCCGCCCTGGGTGCGCGGCTTCGTGGTGAGCGGCAGGATGCGCTCCAGGCCGTGCTCCTCGGTCGAGTTGATGATGCGGGCCATGGTCTCGACCACGATGACCGGATACTTGCCGACGCTGGTCTCGCCCGACAGCATCACCGCGTCCGCGCCGTCGAGCACCGCGTTGGCGACGTCGCTGGTCTCGGCGCGCGTGGGAACCGGGTTCTCGATCATCGACTCGAGCATCTGCGTCGCGACGATGACCGGCTTGGCCATGCGGCGGCAGAGCTCGACCGCGCGCTTCTGGACGATCGGCACCGCCTCCAGCGGAAGCTCCACGCCCAGGTCGCCGCGGGCGACCATGATGCCGTCGAACGCGTCGATGATCTCTTCGAGGTTGTCGACCGCCTGCGGCTTCTCGATCTTCGCGATGACCGGGACGTGGCGTCCCTCTTCGGCCATGATCACGTGGACGCGCTGGACGTCCTTGGCGCTGCGGACGAACGACAGCGCGATGATGTCGGCTCCGGCCTGCAGACCCCAGCGCAGATCGGCCTCGTCCTTCTCGGACAGAGCCGGGACATTGACGGCGACGCCGGGCAGGTTGATGCCCTTGTTGTTCGACACCGGACCGCCCACGATGACCTTCGTGGTGACGACCGTGCCGTCGGTCTCGACGACCTCGACACGGACCTTGCCGTCGTCGATGAGCAGGAAGTCGCCCCGCTTGACGTCGTTCGGAAGACCCTTGAAGGTCGTGCCGACGATCTCTTTGGTGCCGAGGACGTCTTCGGTGGTGATCTTGAAGATGTCGCCGGCGGCGAGCTCGTGGGGTCCGTTCTCGAACTTGCCGAGGCGGATCTTGGGGCCCTGCAGGTCGACCAGGATCGCGACCGCGCGACCGGCGTCATCCGCGGCCTTGCGTACGTTGGCGAAGTTGTTGTCGTGGACCGAGTAGTCCCCGTGGCTCAGGTTGAATCGGGCCACATCCACGCCGGCGTCGATGATCGCGCGGACCATCTCATACGTCGACGTGGCGGGTCCCAGGGTGGCGACGATCTTGGCGCGTCTCATCCGTGGTTTTTCTCCGGGTGGGTGTGAAGGTGGCGAATGCCTCGGCCAGCCTACGCGGGCTGCAGACCGATGGCGACATCCTGCGGGCGGACGGGCGAAGGCAGCTGGGTCTCGCCCATGAGGTAGCGGTCGACGCTCGCGGCAGCCGCACGGCCCTCGGCGATCGCCCACACGATGAGCGACTGGCCTCGGCCGGCGTCGCCGGCGACGAAGACCCCGGGAGCAGTGGTCTGGTAGTCGTCGTCGCGGTGCACGCTGCCGCGGTCGCTGAACTGCGCTCCGAGCTGCTGGTCGAGAAGCGCCTGCTCGGGACCGGTGAAGCCCATCGCGATGAGCACGAGGTCGGCGGGGATGTCGCGCTCGGTGCCGCTCTTGGGTACGCGCCGGCCATCGACGAACTCGGTCTCGGCGACGCGCAGCGCGCGCACCTCGCCCACGTCGTTCGAGAGGAACTCGACGGTGGAGGCGAGGAAGGACCGTTCGCCGCCCTCTTCGTGCGCCGACTGCATCTCGAAGAGAGTCGGCGTCATGGGCCACGGCTGGTGCTCGGGGCGCTCGCCCGGAGGGCGGCGACCGATGGCCAGGTTCGTCACGCTCAGCGCGCCGTGCCGGTGCGCCGTGCCGATGCAGTCCGCACCGGTGTCGCCACCGCCGATGACGACGACGTGCTTGCCCTCCGCGGTGATCTGATTGGGCACCGCATCACCGGCGACCGCCTTGTTCGACTCGACGAGGTACTCCATCGCGAAGTGAACGCCGGCCAGATCCCGGCCAGGGATCGGGAGGTCTCGCGGGACCGTCGCGCCAGTGGCGATGACGACCGCGTCGTAGCGCGCCCGCAGATCGCTCCACGAGATGTCCGTGCCGATCTCGACGCCGGCACGGAAGCGCGTGCCCTCGTCCTGCATCTGGCGAAGACGCGACTCGAGGTGCTTCTTCTCCATCTTGAAGTCGGGGATGCCGTAGCGCAGGAGTCCGCCGATGCGGTCGTCGCGCTCGAACACCGCGACAGTGTGCCCGGCACGGGTCAGCTGCTGTGCGGCCGCGAGGCCCGCCGGCCCCGAACCCACGACGGCGACCGTCTTGCCGGTGAGGCGCCCGGGCGGCTCGGGCTCGACCCAGCCGTTCGAGAAGGCCTCGTCGATGATCGAGACCTCGACCTGCTTGATCGTGACCGCCGGCTGGTTGATGCCCAGCACGCAGGAGCTCTCGCACGGGGCCGGGCAGAGGCGACCGGTGAACTCCGGGAAGTTGTTGGTCGCGTGCAGCCGCTCGATCGCCGCGCGGCCTTCGCCGCGCCACGTCAGGTCGTTCCACTCCGGGATGAGGTTGCCCAGCGGGCAGCCCTTGTGACAGAAGGGCACGCCGCAGTCCATGCAGCGCCCGGCCTGGCGGCGCAGCACCGCTGTGTCACCCGGCTCGTAGACCTCTTTCCAGTCCATGATGCGCACCGGCACGGGCCGCCGCGGAGGCAGCTCTCGCTCGGTGACCTTCAGAAAGCCCTTCGGGTCAGCCACCCGTCACCTCCAGGATGCGGTTCCAGACGACGTCGCCGTCGGGGTCCAGCCCCTCGGCGACGGCGTCCTGACGGGTCTGAAGCACCGCGGCGTAGTCGCGCGGCATGACCCTGACGAAATTGTCGAGCTCGCTCTCGAAGTCGTCGAGCAGCGCTTGGGCGAGCGACGACTCGGTCTCGGCGATGTGCTGCACGAGCAGGTCGCGCAGGATCGCGGCATCCCCGGATCCGAGCTCGCCCAGCTCGAGCTCACCGGTGGCCAGCGCCTCACGGTTGACCAGCTTGCGGTCGAGCTTGTACACATAGGCGGTGCCGCCCGACATGCCCGCGCCGAGGTTTCGGCCGGTGGCGCCGAGGATGACGGCCAGGCCACCGGTCATGTACTCGAGGGCGTGGTCGCCGACCCCTTCCACCACCGCGGTCGCGCCGGAGTTGCGGACGAAGAACCGCTCCCCCACGACGCCGCGCAGGAACAGCGTGCCCTGCGTCGCGCCGTAGCCGATGACGTTTCCGGCGATGACGTTCTGCGATGCGTCGAAGGCGGCGCGACGCGGCGGCCGGATGACGATCTGGCCCCCCGAGAGACCCTTGCCCACGTAGTCGTTGGAGTCGCCCTCCAGCCGCAGCGTGATGCCGGCCGGCATGAAGGCTCCGAGCGACTGCCCTGCCGACCCGGTGAGGTTGACCACGATGCTGCCCGACGGCAGCCCGTTCTCGCCTCGTGCCCGCGTGACGTGGTGTCCGAGCAGAGTGCCGACGGCGCGTTCCGTATTGCGGATCGGCAGGTCGATCGTGATCTGGCCGCCGTGGGCGAGGACGTCCTGGGCCGGTTCGATGAGCTGCACGTCGAAGTGCTTGTCGAGCTCGTGCAGCTGCACGGTGGTGTTGCGCCGCGGCTCCTCGGCGGAGAAGACCGGACCCTCGAGCACCGGGGTGAGGTCGAGCCCGCTCGCCTTCCAATGCTCGATGGCGCCGTTCACGTCGAGCAGCTCGGAGTGGCCGATCGCCTCGTCGAGCGAGCGGAAGCCCAGCTCGGCGAGGTACTCGCGCACCTCCTCGGCGATGAACTCCATGAAGTTCACGACGAACTCGGGCTTGCCGTTGAAGCGCGCGCGCAGCACCGGGTTCTGCGTGGCGACTCCCACCGGACAGGTGTCGAGGTGGCACACGCGCATCATGATGCAGCCGGAGACGACCAGGGGCGCCGTCGCGAAGCCGAACTCCTCGGCGCCCAGCAGGGCGCCGATGACGACGTCACGGCCGGTCTTCAGCTGCCCGTCGACCTGCACCACCACGCGGTCGCGCATGCCGTTGAGCATGAGCGTCTGCTGCGTCTCGGCCAGGCCGAGCTCCCACGGCGTGCCCGCGTGCTTGAGCGAGTTGAGCGGGCTCGCGCCGGTGCCGCCGTCGTGGCCGGACACCAGGATCACGTCGGCCAGCGCCTTGGCAGTGCCGGCGGCGACCGCGCCGATGCCCGACTGGCTCACGAGCTTCACGTGCACGCGGGCGCCCGGGTTGGCGCGCTTGAGGTCGAAGATCAGCTGCTTGAGATCCTCGATCGAGTAGATGTCGTGGTGCGGAGGCGGCGAGATCAGGCCGACACCCGCCGTCGCGTGCCGCGTGCGGGCGACCCACGGATACACCTTGGTCGGCGGAAGCTGGCCACCCTCGCCGGGCTTGGCGCCCTGAGCGAGCTTGATCTGGATGTCGTCGGCCTCGGTGAGGTAGAGGCTCGTCACGCCGAAGCGACCGGATGCCACCTGCTTGATCGCGCTGCGTCGTTCCGGGTCGAGCAGCCGGTCGACGTCCTCGCCGCCCTCGCCGGTGTTCGACTTGCCGCCGAGACGGTTCATCGCGATGGCGAGCGTCTCGTGCGCCTCCCTCGAGATCGAGCCGTAGCTCATCGCGCCGGTGGAGAACCGCTTCACGATCGACGAGACCGGCTCGACCTCGTCGATCGGCACAGGCTTGCGCCCTTCCGTCTTGAAGCGGAAGAGGCCGCGCAAGGTCTTGAGTTCGTTCGCCTGGTCGTCGACCAGCTTCGTGTACTCACGGAAGATGTCGTATCGACGCGTGCGCGTGGAGTGCTGCAGCCGGAACACGGTGTCGGGGTTGAACAGGTGCGGCGATCCGTCACGGCGCCACTGGTATTCGCCGCCGGTCCACAGCCGCTCGTGTGCGCGGACGGCCGCGTCCTCGGGATACGCGAAGTCGTGCCGGGCCTGGTTCTCGGCCGCGATCTGCTCGATGCCGATGCCCCCGAGCTTGGTCTCGGTACCGGTGAAGTAGGTGTCGACGAACTCCTGCGAGAGGCCGATCGCCTCGAAGACCTGCGCGCCGGCGTAGGAGGAGACCGTCGAGATGCCCATCTTGGACATGATCTTCAGCACGCCCTTGCCGAGCGCGTAGATCAGGTTCTTGACCGCCTTCTCGGGCGAGACGCCGGTGATGAAGCCGGCGCGGACGAGGTACTCCACCGTCTCCATCGCAAGGTACGGGTTGACCGCCGACGCGCCGTAGCCGATGAGCGTCGCGACGTGGTGCACCTCGCGCACGTCGCCGGCCTCGACGACCAGGCCGACCTTCATGCGGTTCTCGCGTCGGATCAGGTGGTGATGGATCGCCGAGAGCATCAGCAGCGACGGGATGGGGACGAGGTCCTTGTTCGAGTCGCGGTCGCTCAGGATGATGAACTCCGCGCCGTGATCGATCGCCTCATCCACTTCGGCGCACATCTCGTCGATGCGCGCCTTCATCGTGCCGGGGCCGGCGTCGAAGTGGTAGAGGCCGCGGATCGTGACGGATCGCCGTCCCGGAAGCGCCTTGTCGATGTTCTGGAGCTTGGCCAGCTCGTCGTTGTCGATCACCGGGAAGTCCAGGGTGATCGCGCGTGCGTGGTCGGCGCCCCAGTCGAGCAGATTGCGCTCGGGGCCGAGCCCGAGCGACAGCGACGTGACGACCTCTTCGCGGATGGAGTCCAGCGGCGGGTTGGTGACCTGCGCGAACTGCTGCGTGAAGTAGTCGAAGAGCAGCCGGGGCCGCTCGCTCAGCACCGCGACGGGGGTGTCGGAGCCCATGGCGCCCAGCGGCTCGGCTCCGGTCTGACCCATGGGCGTGAGGAGGATCCGCACCTCTTCCTCGGTGTAGCCGAACGTCCGCTGACGTCGGGTGATCGAGGCGATCGGGTGCACGATGTGCTCCCGCTCGGGCAGATCCGCCAGGCGGACCCGGCCGTGGTCGAGCCATTCCTGCCACGGGGCGAGGCCGGCCAGCTGAGACTTGATCTCGTCATCCTCGACGATGCGCCGCTGCGCGGTGTCGACGAGGAACATGCGCCCGGGACGCAGCCGGCCGCGACGCTTGATGCGCTCGGGCTCGAAGTCCAGCACACCGGTCTCGCTGCCGATGACGACCAGGCCGTCGGTGGTCTCGGTCCAGCGGCCAGGACGGAGACCGTTGCGGTCGAGCGTCGCTCCGACGAGCGTGCCGTCCGTGAAGATGAGCGCCGCCGGACCGTCCCACGGCTCCATCTGCATGGAGTGGTACTCGTAGAACGCACGGACCTTGGGGTCGATGTCGGCCTGCTTCTCGTACGCCTCCGGCACCATCATCATGATGGCGTGGGGCAGGCTGCGGCCGGTGAGCGTGAGGAGCTCGAGGACCTCGTCGAACGACGCCGAGTCGCTGGCACCTTCGGTGCAGATGGGCAGCAGCGGGCGGATGTCGCCGAGCAGCTCGGACTCGAGCTGCGACTGGCGCGCGCGCATCCAGTTGCGGTTGCCGTTGACCGTGTTGATCTCGCCGTTGTGCGCCAGCATGCGCAGGGGCTGGGCGAGCGGCCAGGACGGGAAGGTGTTGGTCGAGTAGCGCGAGTGCACGACGGCGAGCTCGGAGGCGAAGCGCTCGTCCTGCAGGTCGGGGTAGAACGGCTCGAGCTGCAGCGTCGTGACCATGCCCTTGTACCCGAGAGTGCGGGTCGACAGTGAGACGAAGTAGGCGTCGAGCTCGGTGCGCGCGCGCTTGCGCAGCCGGAAGGTGCGGCGGTCGAGCGCGATGCCCGACAGAGCGGGCGCGTCCCCCACCGCCGGGTGCGAGACGAACAGCTGCTCGAACGCGGGGCGGGCCTCGAACGCCAGCTTTCCCAGGTGCTCGTCGGACGTCGGCACCTCGCGCCAGCCCAGCACGGTGAGGTTCTCGGATGCCGCGATGCGTTCGATCCCGGCCTTCTGGGCGGCACGCGCCGCGTCGTCTCGCGGAAGGAAGATCATTCCCGCCGCGTACTCCCCCACCGGCGGCAACGTGAAGTCGACCATGGCACGCAGGAACTCGTCAGGCATCTGGGTGAGGATGCCGGCGCCGTCGCCCGTGCCGGCATCGGACCCGATGGCGCCGCGGTGCTCGAGGTTGCGCAGCGCGGTCAGCGCCAGATCGATGATGTCGTGGCCGGCGTGGCCGCGCAGTGTCGCGACCATCGCCAGGCCGCACGCGTCCTTCTCGAACGCGGGGTTGTACATGCCCTGCTTCAGGGGAAGACCCGCGAGGCCTGCAGCGGGGGTGTTCGCCTTCGTGGAGGCGAGACGACGGGGGCTCGAAGCCATACCTACCGTCCTCACATTGATGCTCATGATGGGACGACGTCGGCCCTGGGGCGCGTTCTCGGGGGAAGACCGCGTTGATCGTGGCGGCTCTGAGTGAGAGCCCGGCTCACGGCTGCGCTTGTGGCGCCCGTTCGTCGACGACGGACGTCGGGGGTTCGCTGACGTCGACGAAGTCGTCGGTGTCCTGCGATTGTACAGCCCCTTCCGGCGTCCACTCGCGTCCGGGGACATACGGCGACGGCTCGTATCCGGGATGGCGGCGCTTCTGCACGAAGAAGATCACGAGTCCGAGGACGACCCCGGCGATGGCGGCCCACACATTCGTGCGGATGCCGAGGAAGATGTCGCTCGGATCGATGCGGATCGACTCCCACACGATACGGCCGGCGCTGTACCAGATCAGGTAGAGCGCGAACAGCCGGCCCCACTGCAGGCGGAAGCGGGCGCCCACCCACAGCAGTACCAGCACGCCCAGGCCGTTCCACAGCACCTCATACAGGAACGTCGGGTGGAAGAGGGTGCCCTCGGGCAGCCCGATCGGCCAAGCGGGGTTCGGATAGTCGATCTCGAGACCCCACGGGACATCCGTCGGCAGGCCGAAGAGCTCCTGGTTGAACCAGTTGCCGAAGCGGCCGATGGCCTGTGCCAGCAGAAGACCCGGCGCCAGTGCGTCGGCGAACGTCCAGAACCGGATTCCGGTCCATCGGCATCCGAGCCATGCGCCGACCGCGCCGCCGATGAGGGCGCCGTAGATGGCGATGCCGCCCTCCCAGATGTACAGCGCCGAGAGCGGGTTCGCCCCCTCGCCGAAGTAGAAGTCCCAGTGCGTGACGACGTGGTAGATGCGGGCCGCGATGATCGCCAGCGGCACCGCGAGCAGCGCGATGTCGATGACCACCCACGGCTCGGCGCCGCGCTTTGTGAGGCGATGGTTGGTCAGCAGCACCGCGATGATGATGCCCGTGATGATGCAGAGGGCGTAGATGTGGATACGCAGCGGACCGAAGTCGAAGTAGCTGATCGACGGGCTCGGGATGCTGGCGACGACGCTCGCGGCGGCGGTGATCATGGCAGAACCGTGTCCTTGCTGGTGGGAGTTCGGCGGCGGCCGACCTCAGAAGTCTAGTTCGAGGCCCGCGTGGTGCCCGAAGCGATGGAGCGCGCGGTCGCGGAGAGGCCCTCCAGGCCGCCGTCCCGCAGTGCGCGAACGAGTGCCGTGCCGACGATCGCGCCGTCCGCGTATTCGAGCACGCCGCTCACGTGCGCCGCGTTGGAGATCCCGATGCCCACACATGCGCGCACCACACCGTCGGGACTCGTCGTGCCGCGCTCACGAAGCCGAGCGACGAGCGTCCGGGCCGCGGCATCCAGCTGCTCCCTCTCCCCCGTGATCCCCATGGTCGAGACGGTGTACACGAAACCGGTCGAGTTCGCGATGATCAGGTCCAGACGCTCGTCGGTCGACGTCGGGGCGGCGAGGAAGACCCGGTCGAGGCCCGTCCGCTCGCTGGCGGCGATCCACTCCGGCGCAGCCTCGGGCGTGACGTCGGGTGTGATGAGCCCCGCGCCGCCGGCGGCCGCCAGGTCGTCCGCGTAACGGTCGACCCCGTACTGCAGCACCGGATTCCAGTACGTCATGACGAGCACCGGAACATCCACTCGTCGGGTGATCTCACGCACGGCGGTGAACGTGTCTCGCAGGCGGAATCCGCCTGCGAGCGCGGCCTGCGTCGCCTCCTGGATGACGGTGCCGTCCATGACCGGATCGGAATACGGCGGTCCGAGCTCCAGCACATCCGCGCCGCTCTCGGCGAGGGTCACCGCCGCCTCGATGCTGGTCTCGAGATCGGGGAAGCCGATCGGCAGATAGCCGATGAAGGCGCCGCGTCCCGCGGCGTGTGCGGCGTCGATCGCCGCGGCCACCCGCGAGGTCATAGCTTGGTGCCCTCTCCCTTGGCCGCCTCGTCCGCCGGCGCGGCATCCACGACGGCGGCGTCGTACAGCTCGAAGTAGCGGGCGGCGGTGTCCATGTCCTTGTCGCCGCGGCCCGAGAGGCACACCGCGAGGATCGCGTCGGGACCGAGCTCACGCCCCACCCGGAGGGCGCCGGCAAGGGCGTGCGCCGACTCGATCGCCGGGATGATGCCCTCCGTCTCGGAGAGCAGGCGCAGCGCCTGCATGGCCTCATCGTCAGTGGCGGGAATGTACTGCGCCCGCCCGATCGACGCGAGCCACGCGTGCTCCGGGCCGACGCCCGGGTAGTCCAGCCCGGCCGAGATCGAGTGCGACTCGATGGTCTGGCCGTCCTCGTCCTGCAGGACGAAGGTCTTCGCGCCGTGGAGGACGCCGGGACGGCCGCGTTCGATGGACGCGGCATGGCGGTCGGTGTCGACGCCGTCGCCGGCGGCTTCCACCCCGTACAGAGCGACACCGTCATCGTCCAGGAACGCGTCGAACATGCCGATCGCGTTCGAGCCGCCGCCGACGCACGCGAGGACGGCATCCGGAAGTCGTCCGGCTTCTTCGAGCAGCTGGGCGCGCGCCTCTTCGCTGATCACCTTCTGGAAATCGCGCACCATCGCCGGGAACGGATGCGGGCCGGCGGCCGTGCCGAAGATGTAGTTCGTCGTCTCGACGCTCGCCACCCAGTCGCGGTACGCCTCGTTGATCGCGTCCTTGAGGGTGCGTGAGCCGGTCGTGACGGGGATCACCTCGGCGCCGAGCAGGCGCATGCGCGCGACGTTCAGCGCCTGGCGCTCGGTGTCGACCTCGCCCATGTAGATCGTGCAGTCGAAGCCGAACAGTGCGGCGGCCGTCGCGGTCGCGACGCCGTGCTGCCCGGCACCGGTCTCGGCGATGACGCGCGTCTTGCCGAGGCGCTTGGTCAGCAGCGCCTGCCCGAGCACGTTGTTGATCTTGTGCGAGCCGGTGTGGTTGAGGTCCTCGCGCTTGAGGAACACGCGCGCGCCGCCGGCGTGGGCGGCGAAGCGCGGCACCTCGGTGATCGGCGACGGCCGCCCCGCATACGAGTGCAGCAGGCGCGCGAGCTCGGACTGGAACGCCGGGTCGGCCTTGGCGGCCTCGTATTCTTCGGTCAGCTCATCGATCGCGGCGATGAGCGACTCGGGCATGAAGCGGCCGCCGAACTCTCCGAAGAGGGGTCCGGGCGCCTGGCGAAGAGTCATGCGCCGGCCTCCAGGAATGTGCGCAGGGTGGACACGGGGTCGTTCGTCACGAGGGCCTCCCCCACGAGCACCACGTCGGCACCGGCCGCGCGGTAGTGGGCGACATCGGCGGGCGCGAGCACTGCGGACTCGGCGATCTTGACGGCGTCGGCGGGGATGCGATCGGCCAGGCGGCCGAAGAGGTCGCGGTCCAGCTCGAATGTCGACAGGTCGCGCGCGTTCACACCGACCAGTCGCGCGCCGATGTCGGCGGCGCGGTCGATCTCGCTCTTCGAGTGCGTCTCGACCAGCGGCGTCATGCCGAGCTCGAGGGCGAGCCCGTGCAGCCGCTGGAGCACGTCCTGCTCGAGTGCCGCGACGATCAGCAGAACCAGGTCGGCGCCGGAAGCGCGCGCCTCGAGCACCTGATACTCGGTCGCGATGAAGTCCTTGCGGAGCACCGGCACCGACACCGCAGCGGTGACAGCCTCGAGATCTGCGAGGCTCCCCTTGAACCGGCGCCCCTCGGTGAGCACCGATATGGCCGAGGCGCCGCCTTCCTCGTACCGGCGGGCCTGCAGCGCGGGGTCGGGGATCTCCGCCAGATCGCCGCGGGACGGGCTGGCACGCTTGACTTCGGCGATGATCTTCACGCGATCAGCGGGGGCGAGAGCGGCGAGGACGTCGCGGGCCGGTGGCTGTGCGAGAGCTGCGGCCTCGACCGCCGCAACCGGGCGTGCCGACGCGCGTCGCTCGGCGTCCTCAACCGCGCCGGCCGTGAGGTCGGCGAGCATGATCAGTGCTCTTTCGGGGTGTACTTCGAGCCGTTCACGCCGTAGCCCGCCTTCGCGAGCGCCCAGCCCACGATGAGCCCGACGACCAGGAGCGCGGCGGATGCCCACACCAGAGCGGGCATGTCGAACCAGTAGAAGACCACTCCCAGGGTGACGGCGACGAGCATGATCACGACGGCCGTCCAGGCTGCGGGCGAGTGTCCGTGGCCGGGATCGCCGATGTTGTTGCTCATGGGTGTCCTCCTGGAAAAGCGCGGAATGCCGCCAGTCTAGCGGTCAGGTGGTGGGATCCTCGCCACGCGACAGGTCGTCCCAGTCGTCGATGGCGTCGTGCGGCCGGGATCCGCCGGACGCGGAACGGGCGGATTCCTCCGTGCGGTAGCGGCGTCCGGTGGCCGTCCACTTCCGCGCTGTGGCGACGGTGAACAAGCCGGCCGCGACGAGCAGAACCCATCCCGCGAGCGTGATCGCGGGCCATGGCGTCGCCGTGATCGACGCGACGAGATCCGATACCGACGACTCGCCGGCGATGCCGGTGGATTCCGTGACGACGGACGCCACGGCCGAGACCGGGCGTGCGAACGCCACCTGCGCGCTCAGCCAGGCCAGCACCAGGCCGATCAGCACCGACAGCGCGCCGAACACGTACCGCAGCACGAGGCCGACGATCGACAGCGCGGCTCCCAGGGCGAGCACGGCGAGACTCAGCGGCGCGAGCACCGGGACGGCCGAGGCGCCGGGGACCTCAAGCGCGTGCTCCACGCCGTCGTCGAGGACCGCTGTCAGCCATGTCTGCGTCGAAGAGATGACGCCGATCGCGCCGCACGCGACGGTGACCACCACCGCCAGCAGGCGGGCGCGGCGGATCACGCCTGGCGCTCCGCCACGACGGGGTCCAGGTCATCGGCGTCGAAGCACGTCCGCGTGCCGGTGTGGCACGCCGGACCGACCTGCTCGACCTCGACGAGGATGGCATCGCCGTCGCAGTCGAGGCGGGCGCCGCGCACGAGCTGGATGTTCCCGGACGTGTCGCCCTTGCGCCAGTATTCGCGGCGTGAACGCGACCAGAAGGTGACACGACCTTCACTGAGTGTGCGGCGCAGGGCTTCGGCATCCATCCAGCCGAGCATGAGCACCTCGCGCGAGTCCCACTGCTGGATGATCGCGGCAACGAGGCCGTCGCCGTTGAAGGCGACCCTGCCCACGCGCTCGTCGACGGACTCGGTCATGACGGCACCTCTCGGACGGCGATTCCCGCAGCGGCGATGGCGGCTTTGACGTCGCCCACCGTCAGCTGGCCGGAGTGGAAGACGGATGCTGCCAGCACGGCGTCGGCACCCGCCTCGATGGCGGGGCCGAAATCGGCTGCGCGCCCGGCTCCCCCGGAGGCGATGACCGGAACGCTCGACAGCTCCCGCATGAGTGCGACGAGCTCGAGGTCGAACCCCTGCTTCGTGCCGTCGGCGTCGATCGAGTTCACGAGGAGCTCGCCCGCGCCGCGCTCGATCGCCTCGCGCGCCCACGCGAGGGCGTCGAGGCTCGTCTCGGTGCGTCCGCCGTGCGTGGTCACCACGAAGCCGGATTCCGTCTTGTCGGTGCGCTTGACGTCGAGCGAGAGCACGAGCACCTGTGCGCCGAACCGGTCGGCGATCTCGTCGAGGAGGACTGGACGCGCGATCGCCGCCGAATTGACGCCGATCTTGTCGGCGCCGACCGAGAGCAGCCGGGCGACGTCGTCGGTCGAGCGCACTCCGCCGCCCACGGTGAGCGGGATGAACACCTCCTCGGCCGTGCGGCGCACCACGTCGTACGTCGTGGAGCGGTCGTCGACGGTCGCGGTGACGTCCAGGAAGGTGATCTCGTCGGCGCCCTGACGGAAGTACTCCGCCGCGAGCTCGACCGGATCGCCCATGTCGCGCAGGTTCTGGAAGTTCACGCCCTTGACGACCCGGCCCGCGGCCACGTCCAGGCAGGGGATCACACGGCAGACCAGGCTCATGGCATCACCTCAGGCATCAGAGCCTCGCGTTGTGGATCGCCGTCACCAGGATCGCGCGCGCGCCCATGGCGTACAGCGCGTCCATCACGTGGTTGACCCCGGTGCGGGCCACCATCACGCGCACCGCGACCCACGCGGGATCCCGCAGCGGCGAGATGGTCGGAGACTCCACGCCGGGCGCGATCTTCACCGCCTCGTCGACGAGCTCGGCGGGGAGGTCGTAGTCGACCATGACATAGCGGCGGGCGACCATCACGCCGCGCAGGCGCCGCAGCAGCGTCTGCGTCGCCTCGACGTCGGTCGGGCCCGTGATGAGAACCGCCTCGGACTGCAGGAGCACCGGTCCGAAGATCTCGAGCTCCGCCTGACGGAGCGTGGTTCCGGTCGACACCACGTCGGCCACCGCATCCGCCACCCCGAGCCTGACCGCCGATTCGACGGCGCCGTCCAGGGGCACGAGGTCGACGGCCACACCGTGATCGTCGAGGAAGCCGTCGACGAGACCGGGATACGCGGTCGCGACGCGCACGCCCTCGAGATCCTTCACCGTCGAGAACCGGCCGGGCGGGCCCGCGAAGCGGAACGTCGAATCGCCGAAGCCCAGCGCCTCGATCTCGCGCGCCCCGGGCATGCGGGCGTCGAGCAGCAGGTCTCTGCCGGTGATGCCCACGTCGAGGGCGCCGGAGCCGACGTAGGTCGCGATGTCCTTGGGGCGCAGATAGAAGAACTCGACCTCGTTCTGAGGGTCGATGACGTGCAGGTCCTTCGGATCGCGGCGACCGGTGTAGCCGGCCTCGTGAAGCATCTCGGAGGCGGTCTCGGCGAGCGAGCCCTTGTTCGGCACGGCGATTCGCAGCATGGCAGCGGGGCTTTCGGGTTCGTGGGCGGACGGGGATGCGCGCTCAGAGATGTCGGTAGACATCCTCGAGGGTCAGCCCTTTCGCGAGCATCAGCACCTGAAGGTGGTACAGCAGCTGCGAGATCTCCTCGGCTGCGGCATCCGTCGACTCGTACTCGGCCGCCATCCACACCTCGGCGGCCTCTTCCACGATCTTCTTTCCGATGGCGTGGACGCCCGCGTCCAGCTGCGCGACGGTACCCGATCCCTCAGGCCGCTCGGCCGCCTTCGCGGCGAGCTCGGCGAACAGCGTGTCGAACGTCTTCACCATGCCAGGTTATCGCCACTGGGATGACCCGCGGACCCGCGTGACGTCAGTGGACGAGGATGCTGAGTCCGACCACGAGCAGCCCGAGGGCCGTCGTCGCGAGGGTGCCGAGGATGCGCCAGCCCAGCGGGCTGCCGTTGCGCGCGGCGTTGGCGTACCCGATGACCGCGAGGAGCACGACCCCGCTCCCCAGGGCCAGGAAGTACGCGGTGTACTCCTCGACGACCCCCGTCGCCCCAAGGAGGAGCAGAACGGCGGGCACCAGCATCGCGACGACCATGCCCGACGAGTGGCGCACGCCATCGGCTACGGCCGTGCCGAGCGGCTTCGCGGGCCGGGACGCGCGGCTCGCGACGACAGCGGCGTAGATGTGAGCGAGCCAGAACACCAGGACCGTCCCCACGACGAAGATCAGCACCTCGAGGTCGGTCTCGTCCTCCCAGCCGACCGCGATGAGCGCGGTGACCAGGACGAGGCCGTACACGGCGTGCTCGCCGCTGTAGGCGTCGAGGACGCGCCGGATGCCCCGGCGGGCCGGGACCTCTTGATCGCTCATACCCGATGCTGTTTCGCGGCGGCGCGGAGACCCGCGATGGCGTTCGTGGGATCGTCTGCACCGAAGACCGCCGAGCCGGCGACGAAGGTGTCGGCGCCCGCCTCGGCAGCCTGAGCGATCGTGGACTCGCCGATCCCGCCGTCCACCTGCAGCCACACGGACGAGCCTCGGCGCCGCGCCTCGTCGGCCAGGCGACGCAGCTTCGGCATCGTCTCGGGCATGAACGACTGCCCACCGAAGCCGGGCTCCACGGTCATGACGAGGATCTGGTCGAAGTCGTCGAGCAGGTCGAACAGCCCGTCCACGGGCGTCGCGGGCTTGACGGCGACCCCCGCCCGCGCTCCTATCGACCGCAGGCGCCGCGCGAGCGCGACAGGCTCGGTGGCCGCCTCGAGGTGGAACGTGACGGATGCCGCCCCCAGCTCGGCATAACCCGGAGCCCACCGATCGGGATCGGAGATCATCAGGTGCACATCGAGCGGCACCGGGCTGGTGGCCTGGATGCGCTCGACCATCTGGCGCCCGAACGTCAGATTCGGGACGAAGTGGTTGTCCATGACGTCGACATGGACGAAGTCGGCGGTGGCGATGCGCGCCAGCTCGGCCTGCATGTTGACGAAGTCGGCGGCGAGGACGCTGGGATTGATCCGGATGCCGACCTCGCGGCCGGTCTGGTCAGTGGTGGGCACGCGTCCATTATGGTCGAGCACCACTCGGGCGCCCGGCCGTGACCCGACAGATCACACGCGGCGCAACAGCGTCACCGACATCGCGTCGGTGTTGTGCCGGTGCGGCCACAGCTGTGCCCGGCCGCTGCCGTCAGCCTGCTCCGGAAGACCGGGATCGGCATCCGACAGCGTCGCGATCACATCGCGGGCCGAGATCTCTTCGATCGCCGCTCCCCACTCGCGACGCACGTCGGCGACCACGCCGGCCGTCTCGGCGAGGTGCGGCGAGCAGGTGACATATGCGACGACACCGCCGGGCTTGAGGGCGCCGACCGCGGCGTCGAGCAGCTCGCGCTGCAGCTCGGTCAGCGAAGGCACGTCGCTCGGCGCCTTCCGCCAGCGCGCCTCGGGGCGTCGGCGCAGCGCGCCGAGCCCCGTGCACGGGGCGTCGACGAGGATGCGGTCGTACGTGTCGCGGGCTTCGGCAGCGCGGACACGTCCGTCCTGCTCCGACACCGGCACCTCCAGGGGCACCCCCTCCAGCGCCCGGCGGACGAGTCCCGCCCGCGCCGGTGAGATCTCATTGGCCTCGAGCGAGGCGCCGTGCGCGAGTGCCTCGGCGGCCAGGACCGCGGTCTTGCCGCCCGGCCCGGCACACAGATCCAGCCACCGTTCCCCGGCGCCGACCGGCATGGCGCGGGTCAGTGCGAGCGCCGCCAGCTGCGAGCCTTCGTCCTGCACGCGGATGCGTCCGCCCGAGCCCCGGACGATCCCCTCGGGGTCGCCGCCGCCGAGGCGGAACCCGATCGGCGAGAACGGCGTGCGCCGGGCATCCTCGGGAGGTTCGGCCAGCCCCGGCAGCGCGGCCATCGTGACGCGCGGCGCCGCGTTGTCGGCGGTGAGGAGTGCTTCGAGCTCGTCGGCGCGACCTTCGGCGGCCAGCGCGCGCCTGAAAGCGCGGACGACCCACACCGGGTGCGAGAACAGCAGTCCGAGCTGCTCGTCGTCCGACCGCGCGCTCGCCGCGACGTGCGTCATCCAATCGCCGGGCGTGTCACGCGACACGCGTCGCAGCACCGCGTTCGCGAATCCCGCGGCGCCGCGCCCCGCGGCTGCTCGCGCGAGCTCGACGGATTCGTTCACGGCCGCGTGCGAGGCGACGCGCGTCGAGAGCAGCTGGTGCACGCCCAGGCGCAGTGCGTCCAGGACGGCGGGATCGATCTCGTGCACGGGGCGGTCGGCGGCGATCGCGATCACGGCGTCGTACGTGCCCTGGCGGCGCAGCGTGCCGTAGGTGAGCTCGGTGGCCAGTGCCGCATCGGCGCCGGCCAGTCCGGCGCGCACGATCGACGTGGGCAGCAGCAGGTTCGCGTACGCGTCCGACTCGTGCACCGCGCGGATCGTCTCGTACGCGACGCGGCGCGCGGCAACCGTCGCACTCATGCCGCCACCACGGTGTCGGTGCCGCGGAGGCCGCGCCACCAGTCGGCGGCGCGCATCGCGCCTTTGCCGGCCGGCTGCACGGTGTCGATGAGGATCGGCACGGAGCCCGTGCCGGCCACCACCTCGCGACCGTGCAGCGCGAACGTGCCGGGCTGCAGGGCGGGAGCATCGGCGGGGGCACGACGGACCGCGATCACCTTCAGGCGCGAGCCATCGACGGACGTGTGCGCTCCCGGTTCCGGGGTGACGCCGCGGATCCGGCCGAGCACTGCCTCGGCGGGGTCGCTCCAGCGGATGCGGCCATCCTCGTCGTCGAGCTTGGACGCGTACGTCGGCTGCCCCCGCTGCGGCTGAGCGACCGCGGTCCCCTGTGCGAGGCGCTCGACGACGTCGACGAGCAGCTCGGCGCCTTCGTGCGCGAGTGTGTCGAGGAGCTCGCCGGCCGTCGCGTCCGCCGGGATGTCGAGCGCGATCTCGCCGAAGACGTCTCCGGCGTCGAGTTCGGGAACCAGCTGGAACACGCCGGCACCCGTGCGCCGGTCGCCGGCGATGAGCGCGTGCTGCACGGGGGCGGCCCCACGCCAACGCGGCAGAAGCGAGAAGTGCAGGTTGATCCAGCCGTGGACCGGTGCCGACAGCAGGGGCTCGCGCACGAGCCCGCCGTACGCGACGATCACTCCGAGGTCCGGCGCCAGCGCCGCGACCTGCTCGGTGACGGCGGCGTCCAGGCGGTCGGCACGGATGACGTCGAGCCCGAGTTCGACGGCAGCGGCGGCCACCGGCGACGGCGTGAGCACGCGCTTGCGACCCAGCGGCGCATCGCGACGCGTGATGACCGCCGCGATGTCGTGACCGGATGCCGCGAGCCGCCGAAGCGACGGGACGGCAGGCGCCGGCGTGCCGGCGAAGACGAGGCGCATGAAGCTCCCTGCGTGGCGGATCAGAGATCGAGGTCGGGCACGTCCACCCGCACTCTCAGTGTATTGGCGGGGCCGGCCGGGCGTCCCTTCGCCGGACGACGCGCCTTCACGGCTGCCGAGACGACGGATGCGCGAAGGCTCTCGGCGACGCGCGGTCCGAGCCCGTAGTCGAACCGCACCAGGGCCCGCGTGGCCTCGCCGCGCGGGAGCGGCCCGAGCACCGCTTCGGGATCGAGCTCCGGCACGGACCGCCGCAGTTCCGCAAGCGCGGCATCGACCGCTGGACGCGCTCCGTCCACCGCTGCCACCCGCACGGTGGGCGGCATGCGCAGCGGCGCACGATCGGCCAGTTCGGCGCGGGCGTACGCCGCGTGCGTCCACGTCGCCAGAGCACGCGCGACGGCACCTCCCACGCCCACCAGGTGCACCGGCGCACCAGGCGCGGCAAGCGCTGCGGCGTTGGACCACCAGCGCAGGCACGACTCGCCGATGCGAAGGTCCTCGGCGAGCAGCATCCGATCGCCGTCCAGCAGGATGACCGCGCGGTAGCCGCCGACGGCCAGCGGTTCGGCGCCGCGGGTGGCGACGACCAGCGCGGGCCGCGCGTCCACCTGCTGCACCGGGTGGTCGCCGTCGGCCACGATCACGCGGGTGCCGGGGAACGCGCGCCCCAGCTCGTCCGCGGTCCGCTCGCTGCCGGAGGAGGCCATCCGCAGCAGGGTCCCCGAGCATTCCGTGCACGCCCAGCGTGTGGCCGCCCGGCCGCACCAGCTGCACGCGGGTACGGCGCCGGGGCGGGCTGCGTGCAACGGTCCGCCGCAGTGCGCGCACCGGGCGGGATGCCGGCACTGCGCGCACACGAGCACCGGAGCGTATCCGGGCCGCGCGACCTGGACGAGCACCGGTCCGCTCTCGAGCGCCGCGCGGGCCGCGGCGAACGCGGATGAGGGAACGCGCGCGCCGCGGGACTCCCCTTCGCGCGTCGCGCTCAGCACGACGCGCGGACTGCGGCGGCGCGCGGCCGGGAGATCACGCACCCACCCGACCGCGACGAGGCGCTCGACATCGGTCGTGCGGGTGTGTCCGGCGAACATGAGCGCGCCCCCGTCGAGTTCCTGGCGCAGCAATGCGGCATCGCGCGCGTGGACTCCGGGGCTGAGCGGCTCGGCCAGCAGCGGATCGCCGTCGTCCCACAGCGCGACCAGCCCGAGTTCGTACGCCGGCGCATACACCGCCGACCGGTTGCCGATCACGATGCACGGCACTGCCGCCAGTGTGCGCAGAAAGGCGGCGTAGCGCTCAGGGCCGCTTCGCTTCGCGTCGTCGCGCACCAGCGCCTCGGCGGGCACATGCGCCGCGAGCACCGCTTCCAGCTGCGCGCGGTCGCGATGATCCGGCATGGCCACGATCGCACTGCGCCCGCTTGCGAGCGTCTGCACCGCGGCCGCGGCGAGGAGCACGGCCCAGGATCCGACCGGTGCACCGTCCGGCAGCTGCGTGGGGCTCGGTGGCGCGTCCACCGCCAGTCGTTCGCCGGCATCGACGGCCTCAGCCAGTCCCGGATACGCCGACAAGACCTCGCGCGCCCACGCTCCCGATTCCTCGGTCACCTCGGGCCGGGCCGGTGCCTCGGCGGCGAGCCACGTCTTCTCGGCCCGCACCATGCGTCGCGGAATCGCGAGACGCAGGATGTCGCTCGCCGACCCGGCGGCCCGGTCTGCCGCGCGCCGGGCGAGCGCGTAGAGACCCGCGGTGAGCACCGGGACCGGTGACACCACGGCGTCGAGTTCGGAGAGCGGCCGGTCCGAGGTATCTGGATCCCCGACCTCGACCAGGTATCCGTCGACGACCCTGCCGGCGCTGCGCAACGGCACGCGCACCCGCACACCCGGCACGGCGTCGGAGGCGAGGTCGTCAGGGATCGCGTAGTCGAACAGGCGATCGAGTTGCGGCAACGGCGAGTCGATGAGCACTCGCGCCACCCGGCGGGCCGTCACTGCCGGCCCCCGCGGGGTCGTGCGTCGTCACGCACCGCGCTCACGCGGCGTTCTTCAGAGCCCCGCTGCTGCGCGGAGGGCGTCAGCACGGTCGGTGCGTTCCCACGTGAAGTCGGGCAGCTCGCGACCGAAGTGCCCGTACGCCGCCGTCTGGGCGTAGATCGGCCGCAGCAGGTCCAGCTGGTCGATGATCGCCTTCGGACGCAGATCGAACACCTCGAGGATCGCGCGGGTGATCGCCTCGTCCGACACTCGACCTGTGCCGAAGGTCTCGACGTACAGGCCGACCGGCTTCGCCTTGCCGATCGCGTACGCGACCTGCACCTCGAGCCGCTCAGCCAGCCCCGCCGCGACCGCGTTCTTGGCGACCCAGCGCATCGCGTACGCCGCTGAGCGGTCGACCTTCGACGGGTCCTTGCCGCTGAACGCGCCGCCGCCGTGCCGCGAGGCGCCGCCATAGGTGTCGATGATGATCTTGCGGCCCGTGAGCCCGGCGTCGCCCTTGGGGCCGCCGATGACGAACGGGCCGGCCGGGTTGATGTAGAACTGCACGTCGGGCAGGTCCAGCCCGGTCGACTCCAGCACGGGGTCGATGACCTCGGCACGGACCGCCGCGCGCAGCGCCTTCTGCGAGATGTCGGGGTTGTGCTGCGTCGACAGCACGACCGATTCGACGGTCTTCGGCGTCTGGCCGTCGTAACCGAGCGTGACCTGCGTCTTTCCGTCGGGGCGCAGGAACGGCAGAGCGCCCGAGCGGCGCACCTCGGCGAGGCGCTCCGCCATGCGGTGGGCCGTCCACGCCGCCATCGGCATGAGCTCGGGCGTCTCGGTGGTGGCGTAGCCGAACATGATGCCCTGGTCGCCGGCACCCTGCAGGTCGTGGGGGTCCTCCGAGCCGTCCTCACGACGCTCGAACGCCTTGTCGACGCCGGCGGCGATGTCGGAGGACTGAGCCCCGATCGACACGCTCACGCCGCACGAGTCGCCGTCGAAGCCGGTCTCACTGGAGGTGTACCCGATGCGATTGACCACGTTGCGCACGATCGCGGGGATCTCGACGTACGCAGACGTCGACACCTCTCCCGCGACATGCACGAGCCCGGTGGTCACCAGCGTCTCGACGGCGACTCGGCCATCGGGGTCCTCGGTCAGGATCGCGTCGAGGATCGAGTCCGAGATCTGGTCGCAGATCTTGTCGGGATGCCCCTCGGTGACGGATTCGGACGTGAACAGACGCAGGTCGGTCATCGATGCTCCAGATCGGAAGGGTGCCGGCACCAGTATGCCCCCGGGAGCGGACATGTCCGCTCCCGGGGGCACCGGGACGTAACGGCGGTCTACTCGACGTGACGAAGTCGCAGCTTGTCTTCGTGGATCTCGTGAAGCGCGATCGTGAGCGGCTTGTCTTCGACCGTCGAGTCCACGAGGGGGCCGACGTTGTCGAACAGGTTGCCCTCGTGCAGGTCCGAGTAGTAGTCGTTGATCTGGCGGGCGCGCTTGGATGCGTAGATCACGAGCTGGTACTTGGAGTCGACCTTCTCGAGAAGAGTGTCGATGGGGGGCTCGATGATGCCCTGGTTCGTTCCGGCCATGGCGAAACCTCCTGGTGGAATGGATGTCGATCGGCGTCGCGGCGCGGCCGCGCACGTGGCATCCGATCAGTCTACCGCCTGGAGCCGGTCCCCCGGCGTCGTCAGCGGGCGAGGGCGGCGTCGAGCCAATCGAACGCCCTCTGGCCGAACAGCAGGGCAGCGCCCTCTTCGTCGTGCTGCCCGCCGCCCTCGGCGTTGCGGAACGGGATGTACTCCTTGGCTGATGTGAGCGCGTCGTAGAGGTCCTGTGCGCCGCCGTTCCGGGGATCGTTCTCGCCCGTCGTCAGCAGCACCGGGCAGGTGATGTCGGCCGCGATGCCGGCGAGCGAGTACGAGGTCATCTCCCGCAGATAGGCCAGCGGTGATTCCACCCCGTGGGTGAGCATGCCGCGGTTCATCGAGAACGCCAGCGCGGTCGACTGCTCCATCTGGGCGTAGAGCGCCTCGTTGATCGCATCGTCTTCTGCACTCGGCTCATCGAACCGGTCCCGGTACTCCTTGGGGAGCAGATCCTTGGCACCTGCGCCGGGCGTGAACTGAGGCGCGTCCGCGATGACCGCGGCCACACGATGCTCGGCCGTTGCGGCGCGCGGCGCGAGGAACCCGCCCCAGCTGCGACCGAGCAGCGCGATGCGCGACGCGTCGACCTCGGGCTGTGCGACGAGCCAGTCGATCTCTGCGCCGACCACGCTCTCCCAGTCGGGACGGAACACCATCCCCTGCTCGATGAGCGCGCCGCCCTGGCCGGGACCGTCCATCATCAGGATCGCGTAGCCCCGCTCGAGCGCGGCGGCGCCCCCGGCGAAGAATGTCTCCTCGAGAGTGCCGTCGTAGCCGTCGACGAGCACGACCACGGGGAAGAGGCCGGAACCCGGCGGGGTCGCGAAGTAGGCGTCGAGCTGTCGGCCGTCGAACGGCACCGACACCGGCCGGATCGACCAGTCCATGAGCTCCGAAGCGCGGCGGAACGCATCCTGCTGCTGCCGGTAGGACTGTACGAAGCGGTCGTCGATCGGGGGCTTGTACATGAAGACCCCGGAGGTGCGGTAGTACGTCGCTGCGCGCGCGAAGCCGTCTCGTGCGCTGACTCGGTGACCGGCGGCGAGACTGAGCTCGGCATCGGCGTAGATACGGTCGGCGAGTGCCTGCCAGGCCGCGAACCACGCCTCCTCGTCTCCGTCGGCGATGGTGCGGGCGGTGATGAACGCCTCTCCGAAGTCCGCGCCCCGATAAGGGATCACGTCGAGGGCGCGGAGCAGCTGGCCATCGAACTCCCCGTCGGCGAACACGATGCCGGTGAGCGTGGGATCCGCGCCCGCGCCCGCGCCCGCGCCGGTGGCGGTCGGGAGGGTCGGGGCCGGCGTGCCGGATGCCGTGCAGGCGGCTAGGCCGACGGTCGCCAGGCCGAGAATCGACGCCCCACCGCCGAGCAGAAGAGTGCGCCGAGTCGTCCCCGCGGGTCGGTTGCCCAGCACGGGCCTGTCTGGTACGCCGGTCATCCTCGGCCCTTCGTCGTCGGAGCAGCGCGCGATCCGATCGCACGCTGTCCTTCGAGCATGGGCGTCGGAGGAAACCCCGGACGAGAGACCTGAGCCCTCAGTCTCGGCACGTAGGCCGGGCGTCGATCACCGGGCGAGCGCAGCGACTTCGTCGGCTGCACGTGCCACGTCGTCATTGACCACGCGGTAGTCGAACTCCCCCTGCGAGGCGAGTTCGGCTTTGGCGGTGCGCAGCCGACGGGCGCGCTCCGCCGCGTCCTCGGTGCCCCGTCCGACGAGCCGCTGGACCAGTTCGTCCCAGCTGGGCGGGAGCAGGAAGACCAGGGTCGCCGAGGGATCGGCCGCGCGCACCTGACGCGCCCCCTGCAGATCGATCTCGAGCAGCACCGTTCGTCCGTCCGCGAGAGCGGCCTCGATGGGGCGGCGCGGCGTGCCGTAACGATACGCGTTGTGCACGGTCGCGTGCTCGAGCAGCTCGCCGGCGGCGATCATGCGATCGAACTCGTCGTCGCCGACGAAGAAGTAGTGCTCGCCGTCGACCTCGCCGGGCCGCGGCTTGCGCGTGGTCGCCGAGACCGACAGGTGGATCTCGGGGTGGTGCTCCTTGATATGCGATGCGACCGTGCCCTTGCCGACCGCGGTGGGCCCTGCCAGGACGACCAGGCGACTCCGGCTGTCGCGAGGCTGCAGCTCCGGCCAGCGTTCGTCGAGGAACCGGCGCAGGTCCTCGCGCTGCCGGGAGCCCAGTCCGCCGAGACGCTTCACGGGCGAGATCTCGAGGTCTTTCAGGATGCGGTCGCGTTTGCCCTCGCCGATGGCGGGGATGGCCGTGAGGAACTCCGGCACGCGCATCGCGCCGGCTGGTGCCGACGGATCGGCGAGGGCACGCCGCAGGAGCTCCTGCGGCGTGATGACCCGCATCGCGACATCCTTCTTCAAGGCGGCGCGTTCGCGGCGTGCGGCGACCGCGCGGCGGGATGCCGCCGCTCGGTCGACCTCGGGCGGGGTGCGGGAATCAGGCATGTCAGTCACCACGGTAGAGAAGGGCGCGCTCTTGAATGCGCGCGGCGAGCCGGTCGGGTCCGGCAGCCAGGATGCTGCGGCTCTCCGACGCTATCACCGCGGGGGCGAGTGCACCGAAGCGGGACCGCAGATCCCCCGGCTCGGCGCCCTGGTGCCCGAACCCGGGGCCGAGGATCGGGGCGATCGGTTCGAACGGTTCGAGGCCGGCTTCCGCCCAGTCCACCGTGCCGCCGATGACGAAGCCGATGCTGCCCCACCGGCCGGGCGCGGTCACGCGGGCGTTGCGCGCGGACACCTCCCGGACGATCGCGCCCGACACCGTCTCGCCCGGAGGCTCGGCGGAATCCAGACGTGCGCGCTGCGCGGTGAACGCGTCGGGGTTGCTGGTGGCGGCGAGCACGAACGCGCCCTTGCCGGCGCTCTCGGCGAGGGCGAACGTGCCCTCCAGGGTCCCGACGCCGAGGAACGGGTTGACGGTGACCGCGTCGACCTCCAGCGGTGAGCCCGGCGTCAGCCACGCCTCGCCGTAGGCGTCCATGGTCGTGCCGATGTCGCCGCGCTTGGCGTCGCCGATCACGAGGAGCCCGGCCGCGCGCGCGGCGGCGAGCACGTCCTCGAGTGCTGCGAAGCCCGCCGAGCCGTACCGCTCGAAGAACGACACCTGCGGCTTGACGACCCCCACGGCACCGGCCGCTGCCTCGACCGTGCGCAGCCCGAACTCGCGGGCGCCGGCGGCCGAGGCATCCAGCCCCCACTGCGCGAGGAGGTGCACGTGCGGGTCGATCCCGACGCACAGCTGCCCGCGTTCGGCCATCGCCGTACGGAGTCGCTCACCGAAGGAGCTCGTCACGGTCGTCGAGGTCATCGGCGCGCCTCGCGGTCGGCCGCGTACTCCTGCAGGCTCCTCACCGCGAAGCCCTCGCGCAGCACCGGCAGGGCGCTGACGGCGGCGCCGAGCACGGCCATCGTCGTGAAGAGCGCCTTGTCTCCGGCGACCGCGGCCGCGCGGATCTCGTAGCCGTCGGCGCGGGCGGACCCGCCGGACGGGGTGTTGACGACGATGTCGATCTCGCCGGCGTTGATCAGGTCCACGACGTTCGTGCCGCCGGACTCCTGCGTCTCGGAGTACTTGCTCACCACGCGCACGGCGATGCCGTTGCGGGCGAGGATCTCGGCGGTGCCCTCGGTCGCGACGAGGTCGTAGCCGAGCTCCTGCAGGCGGTGGGCCGGGAGGATGACGGCGCGCTTGTCGCTGTCGGCCACCGAGATGAAGACCGTTCCCTCCAGCGGCATGCCGCCGTAGGCGGCCTCCTGCGACTTGGCGAACGCCGTCGGGAAGTCGCGGTCGATCCCCATGACCTCGCCCGTCGAGCGCATCTCAGGCCCGAGCACGGAATCGACGGTCTGCCCGTCCGCGGTGCGGAAGCGCTTGAACGGGAGTACGGCCTCCTTGACGGCCACGGGCGCGTCCAGCGGCACGCGGGACCCGTCCTGTGCCGGCAGCATCCCTTCGTCCTTCAACTCGGCGATCGTGCTGCCGGCCATGATGCGCGACGCGGCCTTGGCCAGCGGAATGCCCAGCGCCTTCGAGACGAAGGGCACGGTGCGGCTCGCGCGCGGGTTCGCTTCGATGACGTAGAGCACGCCGGCCGAGATCGCGAACTGCACATTGAGCAGCCCGCGCACGCCGACGCCCTCGGCGATGGCGTGCGTCGCGACGCGCACGCGGTCGATGTCGGTGCGTCCGAGGCTCACCGGCGGGAGGGTGCAGCTGGAGTCGCCGGAGTGGATGCCGGCCTCCTCGAGGTGCTCCATCACGCCGCCGATGTACAGCTCGGTGCCGTCGAAGAGCGCGTCGACGTCGATCTCGATCGCGTCGTCGAGGAAGCGGTCGACCAGCAGCGGCATTCCCGGGCCGATGATCGCCTGATCGGCGATCCGCACGAAGTAGTCCCGCAGCGCCTCGGTCGAGTAGACGATCTCCATCCCCCGTCCGCCGAGCACGAAGCTCGGCCGCACCAGGACCGGGTACCCGATCTCCTCCGCGACCGCGACCGCGCCGTCGACGTCGATCGCGGTGCCGTTGCGCGGAGCGATGAGCCCCGCCTCGTCGAGGAGCCGCGAGAACTGCTCGCGCTCCTCGGCCAGATCGATCGCCGCCGGGCTCGTGCCCAGGATCGTGTAGCCGGCGTCCTCGATGCCCTTGGCGAGCCCGAGCGGCGTCTGGCCGCCCAGCTGGCACACGACGCCCAGGATCGTGCCGGACTGCGCCTCGGCGTGGAGCACCTCGAGCACGTCCTCGAGCGTCAGCGGCTCGAAGTACAGGCGGTCCGACGTGTCGTAGTCGGTCGACACGGTCTCAGGGTTGCAGTTGACCATGACCGTCTCGTAGCCCGCGTCCGACAGTGCGAACGACGCGTGCACGCACGAGTAGTCGAACTCGACGCCTTGCCCGATGCGGTTCGGACCCGATCCGATGATGACGACCTTGGTGCGCTCCGACGGCGAGACCTCGGTCTCGAAGTCGTAGCTCGAGTAGTGGTAGGGCGTGAGGGCGGGGAACTCCCCCGCGCACGTGTCGACCGTCTTGTAGACGGGACGGATGCCGAGGGCATGACGGATGCCGCGGACCTCCGCCTCGCCGACCTCGCCGGCTGTACTGCGCAGCTGTGCGATCTGGGCGTCGCTGAAGCCGTGCTCCTTCGCGATGCGCAGGGTCGCGGCATCCAGCTCTCCGGCCTGCCGCACGAACTCGGCGACCTCGTTGATGAGCACGATCTGGTCGAGGAACCACGGGTCGATCCCGGTGGCCTCGAACGCCTGCGCGACCGTGGCGCCCTTGCGCAGCGCCTGCTGCAGCACCACGATGCGGCCGTCCGTCGGGACGGCGGCGATCTCGAGCAGCTCGTCGGCGGTACGCGGCTCGTCGCCCCAGTGGAAGCTGGATCCGCGCTTCTCGAGCGATCGCAGCGCCTTCTGCAGCGCGGTCGCGTAGTTGCGGCCGATCGCCATGGCCTCGCCGACCGACTTCATGGTCGTCGTCAGCGTCGTGTCGGCGGCGGGGAACTTCTCGAAGTTGAACCGCGGCACCTTCACGACGACGTAATCGAGCGTCGGCTCGAAGCTGGCCGGCGTGACCTTCGTGATGTCGTTCGGGATCTCGTCCAGGCGGTAGCCGATCGCGAGCTTGGCGGCGATCTTCGCGATCGGGAACCCGGTGGCCTTCGACGCCAGCGCCGACGACCGCGAGACGCGCGGGTTCATCTCGATGACGATGATGCGCCCGGTGGCCGGATCGACGGCGAACTGGATGTTGCAGCCGCCGGTGTCCACCCCGACGGCGCGGATGATGTCGATGCCGATGTCGCGCAGCTTCTGGTACTCGCGGTCGGTCAGCGTGAGCGCCGGCGCGACCGTGATCGAGTCGCCGGTGTGCACGCCGACGGGATCGACGTTCTCGATCGAGCACACCACGACCGTGTTGTCGGCCGTGTCGCGCATGAGCTCGAGCTCATACTCCTTCCACCCGAGGATCGACTCCTCGAGCAGCACCTCGGTCGTGGGCGAATCGCGCAGGCCGGCACCTGCGATGCGACGCAGGTCGCGCTCGTCGTACGCGAAGCCCGAGCCGAGCCCGCCCATCGTGAACGACGGGCGCACGACGAGCGGATAGCCCAGCTCGTCCGCGGCCGCGAGCACCTCGTCCATCGTGTGGGCGATGCGGGATGCCGCGACATCCGCGCCCGCGTCCAGCACGAGCTGCTTGAAGATCTGGCGGTCCTCGCCCTTGTTGATCGCCTCGAAGTTCGCGCCGATCAGCTCGACGTCGTACTTCTCGAGGATTCCGTGGTTGTGCAGGTCGATCGCCGCGTTGAGCGCCGTCTGGCCGCCGAGCGTCGGCAGGATCGCGTCGGGCTTCTCTTTGGCGATGATCGTCTCGATGACCTGCCAGGTGATCGGCTCGATGTACGTCGCATCGGCGAAGTCGGGGTCGGTCATGATCGTGGCCGGGTTGGAGTTGACCAGGATGACGCGCACGCCCTCCTCGCGCAGCACGCGGCAGGCCTGGGTGCCGGAGTAGTCGAACTCGCAGGCCTGACCGATCACGATCGGGCCGGAGCCGATGACCAGGACGGAGGTGATGTCGTCGCGCTTAGGCATTCTTCTTCTCCAGGTGCGCCACGACCATGTCGCGGAAGCGGTCGAACAGGTAGTTGGCATCGTGCGGGCCGGCGGCGGCCTCGGGGTGGTACTGCACCGAGAACGCGGGGATGTCGAGGGCGCGCAGCCCCTCGACCACCTGGTCGTTGAGACCGACGTGGCTCACTTCGACGCGTCCGTAGCCGTTCGGGCTGTCGAACTCGCCGTCGATCGGCGCCTCGACGGCGAAGCCGTGGTTGTGTGCCGTGATCTCCACACGCCCGGTGGACTTGTCGAGCACCGGCTGGTTGATACCGCGGTGACCGAAGGGAAGCTTGTAGGTGCCCAGGCCCAGGGCGCGGCCGAGCAGCTGGTTGCCGAAGCAGATGCCGAAGAACGGCAGCTGCTCGTCGAGCACGCCGCGCAACAGCTCGACGTGATCGCCCGACGCCGCGGGGTCGCCCGGACCGTTCGAGTAGAAGACGGCGACCGGGTCGATCGCGCGGATCTGCTCGATCGTGACGTCCTGCGGCAGCACGTGGACGTCGAACCCGCGTGCGGCGAGGTTGTCGACGGTGGCCTGCTTGACGCCGAGGTCGAGCACTGCGAGGTTGCCGATGCGCTCGGAGGTGGCGGGCGTCACTTCGGCGGCGGCGACCGAGACGGCAGCCGACAGGTTCTGCCCGGCCATCTGCGGCGCCTCGCGCACGAGGCGCACCTGCTCTTCGGCATCGATCGCCGCTGCATCGCCTGAGAAGATCCCGCCGCGCATGCTGCCGGCCGAGCGGATGTGGCGGGTCACGGCCCGCGTGTCGATGCCGCTGATCCCCACGACGCCGTCACGGGAGAGCGCGTCGTCGAGGGACTCGTCGGCGCGCCAGTTCGACACCACACGGGAGGGGTCGCGCACGATGTATCCGGCCACCCAGATGCGACGGGACTCCGGGTCCTCGTCGTTCATTCCGGTGTTGCCGATGTGCGGAGCGGTCTGCAGCACGATCTGGCCGGCGTACGACGGGTCGGTGAGGGTCTCCTGGTAGCCGGTCATGCCGGTGGCGAAGACCACCTCGCCGAGCGTGGTGCCCAGCGATCCGTAGGCGCGCCCGACGTGGCGGGTGCCGTCCTCGAGCACGAGGACGGCCGGTTCGGTCTGGAAGAGGGTGTTCATGCGTCGGTTCCCGTCTGGGTCGGGTTCAGGATGCCCGCCACGGCGTCGGCGAGGGCGCGGGCCGAGGCATCCTGGGGTCGGAAGTAGCTGTCGACGGTCGATCCGGCGTCGGTGCGCCAGGTCAGCCGGGTGAGTCCGCCGGCTTCGACGACTCGGTCGATCGCGACCGTGGACTGGCCGACATCCACGATGCGCTCCGCCGTCAGCACGAACGGAGCCTGACCGGTCATCGCGACGGCGATTCCCTCATCGGCGACGGTCACCGTCGCCTTCGAGCGGAAGGCCATGCCCGGAGCGGCGATTCGCTCCAGCGGTGCGTCGTGTCGCGTCGTGGCGACGTAGAGCACGTCGAAGCTCGCGCGCACGTGCGCGCCGACGGCGAGGTCGCCCGGCTGCACGAGCGGCTGCGCGTCACGCCGTGTGCGGCGCCACCACGCCCACGCGCCGGCTCCGACCAGCAGCACGGCGACGAGCACGATGATCGCGAGGGCGCCCTCGCGGCTCATGCTCGGACCCCCGGCTGATCGAGAAGCCGGCCATCGGCGACGGTCACGACACCGTGATGGAGGGTCCAGCGCACCTCTCCCGGCAGCCCGCGTCCGATGTAGGGCGAGTTGGTGCTGCGGCCCCGCAGATCGTCCGCCGTGAACGTGCGCGCCGGGGAGGCGTCGTAGAAGACGAGGGATGCCGGCTGCCCGGCCGTGAGGGGCGTGCCGTGCTCTGCGAGCCGGCCGATCCGCGCGGGTTCGCGCGACATGATCCGCGCGACGTCGCCCCACGTGATGAGGCCGGTGTCGACCATCGCCTGCTGCACGACGCGCAGCGCGCTCTCGAGTCCCACCATGCCGTTGGCCGCAGCATGCCACTCGCAGGCCTTCGCCTCGGCCGGATGCGGTGCGTGGTCGGTTGCGACGATGTCGATGGTCCCGTCGGCGAGGCCTTCGCGCACCGCGAGGACGTCTTCTTCCCGGCGCAGCGGCGGGTTGACCTTGAAGCGCGCGTCGTAGTCGCGCACCAGTTCGTCAGTGAGCAGCAGATGGTGCGGTGTCACTTCGGCGGTGACGTTCACCCCGCGCTTCTTGGCCCACCGGATGATGTCGACGGATCCCGCCGTGGACAGGTGGCACACGTGCAGCCGGGATCCGACATGCTCGGCCAGCAGGACGTCGCGCGCGATGATCGACTCCTCCGCCACCGCCGGCCAGCCCGCCAGACCGAGCTCGGCCGAGACGGCGCCCTCGTTCATCTGGGCGCCCTCGGTCAATCGAGGGTCCTGCGCGTGCTGGGCGATGACGCCGTCGAACGCCTTCACGTACTCCAGCGCGCGCCGCATGATGAGCGGATCCCACACGCAGAAGCCGTCGTCGCTGAACACGCGCACGCGAGCCCGCGAATCGGCCATCGCACCGAGCTCGGCGAGGCGCTCGCCCTTCTGCCCCACCGTGACGGCACCGATCGGCTGGACGGTCACGAAGCCGGCGGCCTCGCCGAGCGCCAACTCCTGCTCGACGACCCCGGCGGTGTCGGCGACCGGCGACGTGTTCGGCATCGCGAACACCGCGGTGTATCCCCCGGCGGCGGCGGCGCGCGAGCCGGTGAGGATCGTCTCCGAGGCCTCGTACCCGGGCTCGCGCAGGTGCGTGTGCAGGTCGACGAGGCCCGGCAGTGCGACGAGGCCGTCGACGTCGACCACGCTGGCTCCGGCGTGGCTGAGACCGGCGCCGATCTCGGCGATCAGGCCGTCCCGGACGAGAAGGTCGGCCGTGTCCGAGCCGTCGATCCTGGCCCCGCGGAAGAGGAGCGTCTCGGTGGTCGCGGTGCCGCCGGCGGCGGATCGAGTCACGGTCATCGCGTGCTCCCCTTCTCGTTCGGCGTGCGGCCCGGGCCGCTCAGGTCATCCTCCGCACCTGCCAGCAGCAGGTAGAGCGCGGCCATGCGCACCGAGACGCCGTTCGCGACCTGCTCGAGCACGGTCGAACGCGGCGAGTCGGCGGCCTCGGCGGAGATCTCCATGCCCCGGTTCATGGGTCCGGGGTGCATGACAATGCTATCCGCCGGGAGGGCGGCGAGGCGGTCGGCCCCCAGGCCCCAGCGACGGGAATACTCCCGTTCAGTGGGGAAATAGGCGGCGTTCATGCGCTCGAGCTGGATCCGCAGCATCATGAGCGCGTCGGGACCCTCCGCGATCGCGGTGTCGAGGTCGTACGAGATGCGGGCAGGCCACGTCGACACGTCCTGCGGGATGAGCGTCGGCGGCGCGACGAGCGTCACGTTCGCGCCGAGGGTGTGCAGCAGCCACACGTTCGAGCGCGCGACGCGCGAATGGAGGATATCGCCGACGATCGTGACCGACAGCCCTGCCAGGTCGCGTCCGCGACTGTCTTCACCGAAACGTCGCTTGCGGATCGTGAAGGCGTCGAGGAGGGCCTGGGTCGGATGCTCGTGCGTGCCGTCGCCGGCGTTGACGACTCCTGCGGTGATCCAGCCGCTCGTGGCCAGGGTCCGCGGCGCCCCCGAGGCGCCGTGACGGATGACCACGGCATCCGCCCCCATCGCCTGCAGGGTCTGTGCGGTGTCTTGCAGCGACTCACCCTTCGAGACGCTCGAGCCCTTGGCCGAGAAGTTGATGACATCGGCCGAGAGCCGTTTTGCGGCGGCCTCGAACGAGATGCGGGTGCGCGTGGAGTCCTCGAAGAAGAGATTGACCACCGTCTTGCCGCGGAGCGTCGGCAGCTTCTTGACCTCGCGGCGCTGCGTGTCGGCCATGTCTTCGGCAACGTCGAGGATCCGCAGCGCGTCGGCGTGCGAGAGGGACTTCGTGTCGAGCAGGTGCCTCATGACTCGATCGTCACCTCCTCGCGCCCGTCGACTTCGGCCAGGTGCACATTCACCCGCTCGTCTCGCGAACTGGGCAGATTCTTGCCGACGAAGTCGGGCCGGATGGGGAGTTCCCGGTGACCGCGGTCGACGAGCGTGGCCAGGCGCACCGCGGCAGGGCGGCCGATGTCCTGCAGGGCGTCCAGCGCCGCACGGATGCTGCGGCCCGAGAACAGCACGTCGTCGACGAGGACGACGACTCGGCCATCGATTCCGCCGGGCGGGATCTGCGTGGGCTGTGGAGCGCGCGTCGGGTTGCGGTGCAGGTCGTCGCGGTACATGGTCACATCGAGCGCGCCCACCGGGATGACGGCGTCGGAGAACTCCTCGATGAGGCGTCCGACGCGGTGGGCGAGCGTTACGCCGCGAGTGGGGATGCCGAGGAGGATCAGTCCCTCCGGCCCCTTGTTGGACTCGAGGATCTCGTGAGAGATCCGAGTCAGGGCCCGGGCGATGTCGGCCTGGTGCAGCACAGTGCGCGTGCTCATCCGCCGCTCCCTTCTCCGCCTCACAGGACGGGGTTAAAGGTTGCTGTGGTTCTCCGGCAGTCTACCGGTCGTCGAGACCGGCGGCGGACGGGTGTCGTCAGGCTGCCGGCTGCGCCGCCTCGGCGTCGACGTGCGACGCCCGGATCGCGTGGCCCTGGCTGGTGAGGCACTTGCCGCTCGCGAGCTCCCACTTCCAGTCGTGCAGCGAGCAGGTGAGCACGCCGTCCTCGATCTTGCCCGTCTTGGTGAGATCCGCGCGCAGGTGCGGGCAGCGACGCTGCACGATCCAGTCGCCGAGTTGCGCATCCTCGGTCTGATCGGTCTGCTCCGCGTACCAGTTCTCGACGTATTCGATGCGGTCACGCGACAAGCATTTGAGGAAGGTCGTGAGGAACTCGTTGAACTTTCCGCTGCGGCCGACCTCGAACTGCATCGACAGGAAGATCGAGTTCGACCAGTCGATCTCGTGATCGGCGATGTTGGTCGAGACGAGGTCGGCCGGGATCGTGTACCAGTAGATGCACTCCTCGCCCGCGTACTCGCGGACCTTCGCCTTGGGGAAGTCGACGACCATGTCGAGGCCGCCGATCCGGAAACGCACGACGCCTCCGACGCCGTTGCGGATCGTGCGCGCACGTCGCAGCAGCGGCTCCCACCATTCCTTGATGGCGGTGAGCATCTCTTCCGGCGGCAGCACGGCGGCCCGCGTGGCCTCATCGGCGCGGATCTCATCCTGCCGGCTGTCGCGCTGCTCGGCGAGGTATGCCCACTTGTCGTCGAAGATCCGGTCGATCTCGGCATCCGTGTACAGCGTCTGCGTCACCGAGATCTGCCCGCCGTTCAGCTCCACGACCGTTCCGGGAACGAACTCGTAGCCCTTTTGCTGGGGCCTGACCTGGCTCATGTGCTGAAGGAACTGGCGCTGGTCGGTGAAGATCGAATCGTCGTCCTGGCCCCAGCCGTTGTACTTGAACAGCTCTTCGCGCAGGAACATGGGCGGTCCGGCCATCGGGAAGACATGCTCGGCATCGACCTTCTCGATGTAGTACATCGCCCGCTTGTTCTGCGCGTCGCGCTTGAGCTTGGCGAAGTTCCGCTTCGCGTCCTGCGGAAGGTCGTAGACCATAGGCCACCAGATCGCACCCGACACCTGCGTGAAGTACGCCTCGGGCTCGGAGAACGAGAGCAGCTTCTCGAGGTCGAGCGGATGCGAGTCGTTCTGGTTGAGGATGCTCGCGGTGCCGTCGTCGACGCTCAGTGAGGAGTCGCCGATGGGGCCGTCACTGGGGGCGCGCAGCGGCGTGACCATCACCTTCAGCGGACCGAACTCGAGTGGAACGCCCGCCTGCGTGTAGATGATGTTGTCGTAGCCGAGGCGGCGCAGATCCTGCTCGAGGTCGTCGGTGGGATAGTCCGGCAGCAGCACTTTGATGGTGGTCGGCACGTGACGGCGCATGAGGGCGGGGTCGAAGTGGTCGCGATGCCGGTGCGAAACGTACAGGAAGTCGGCCTTGCCGAACCTCTCCCAGTCGAGACCCCGGTTGTCGGGGAACGGGAACCACGAGCCGAAGAACGTCGGGCCGACGACCGGGTCGCAGAGGATGCTTCCGCCCGCCGTCTCGATGAACATTCCGGCGTGGCCGAGGCCCGTGATGCGCATGGGCAGTCCTCCCCTTTCCGCAGTCGAACCGGCGAACCCAGACGATTCTAGGCGCGGCGATGGTCAGACCTCGAACAACCCGCGGATGTCGTCGGCGTCCAGCACACGTCCGAACAGGGCGTCGTCGTCCATCACCGAGCGGAACAGGCGGGCTTTGCGTTGCTGCAGCACCATGACCTTCTCCTCGATCGTCCCGTTCGCGATGAGGCGGTACACCATGACGCTGCGTTCCTGGCCGATCCGGTGCGCCCGGTCCACCGCCTGCGCCTCGGCGGCGGGGTTCCACCACGGATCCAGCAGGAACACGTAGTCGGCTTCGGTGAGTGTCAGTCCGAAGCCGCCCGCTTTGAGGCTGATCAGGAATACGGGCGCTTCTCCCCCGCGGAACGCGGCCACGGCCGCGTCGCGGTCGCGGGTGGAGCCGTCCAGGTACGCATAACGGATTCCGCGCTCTTCGAGCTGCCCGGCGACGAGCCCCAGGAACGACGTGAACTGGCTGAACACCAGCGCGCGGTGCCCCTCGGCGAGCGCCTCGTCGAGCTGCTCGAACAGGGCCGTCAGCTTGCTCGGCGGGATGTGCGCATGGGCCGGGTCGATCAGCCCCGGCGCGAGACTCAGCATCCGCAGCAGCGTGAGCGAGCGAAACACGATGAAACGGTTGCGATCGAGGTCGTCCAGGAGGCCCAGCACCTTCTGTCGCTCACGCTGCAGCACCGTGTCGTACAGCGCCCGGTGCGCCGCGCTCAGCTCGACACGCACCTCCTGCTCCTGCTTGGCGGGCAGATCGGCCGCGACGAGCTCCTTCGTGCGACGCAGCACGAGGGGACGGATGCGGCGGCGCAGCCGGGCAAGCCGGGCGGCGCGGTAGGCGCCGCCGTCCTGGTTCTCGGGAACCTTGCCCTTCTCGATGGGTCCCACGTACTCCTCCCGGAATCGCCGGGCGGAGGCGAACAGGCCCGGTGCCGTGAGCGAGAGCAGCGCCCACAGCTCGGTGAGGCTGTTCTCGAGTGGCGTGCCAGTGATCGCGAACACCACGTCGGCGTTCATCCCCTGCACGGCGCGATACGTCTTCGTGCGGCTGTTCTTGACGAACTGCGCTTCGTCCAGGATCATGCCCGCCCACGCCACCGGTGCGAACTGCGCCTCCTCCAGGCGGAGGCGAGTGTACGACGTCACGACGAGGTCGGCCGCTTCGGCTGCGTTCTCAACCGTCGTCCCGGTCGTCGTGCGGGTGCCGTCGATGACCGCGACACGCAGGTCGGGGGTGAACCGTGCCGCCTCCGTGCGCCATGTCGACAGCACCGAGGTCGGTGCCACCACCAGGAACGGACGGCGCTCCCCCGCCTCACGGGTCCGGGCGATGAGCGCGAGCATCTGCAGCGTCTTGCCCAGCCCCATGTCGTCGGCGAGGATGCCGCCCAGGCGGTGACTCCACAGGAAGGCCAGCCACTCGTACCCTGCCCGCTGGTAAGGGCGCAAGTCGGCCTGCAGCGTCGGCGGCACGCGGAGCGGTGGGATGCCGTCGGCGTCCCGAAGTCCTCGGGCGGTCTCGCGCCAGGCCACCGCCGGTGCTGCCTCATCGGCGAGGTCCTCGAACTCGGCCCACAGATCCGTCTGGTATCGGCTCAGCCGTGGTCCCGTCTCCCACTCCTCGAGCTCGCCGGCCTCGTCGATCAGGTCCCGCAGCCGCTGCAGCGACGGATGCGACAGCGAGAAGTACGCCCCGTCGCTGAGCAGCACCTTCTTGCGGCCCCGCGAGAGAGCGGTGAACAGCGTGGCGAACGGGATCCTCCGGCCGTCGACGGTCACGACCACACCGAGGTCGAACCAGTCGGCGTCCGTCGACTCGACCGTCGAGACGGCGATGCGGGGGTCGCCGGTCAGTTCGCGATAGCGCGGTCGCTCGCCCGAGATCTGCACGTCGACGTCGGCGGCCGCCTCGAGCGTCGGCAACAGGCGTGAAGCGAACTCCGCTGCATCCAGCCCCGACAGGGTGCCGGTCGCCGCGAAGACGACCGGCGACGCCTCGCGCCAGAGCGCTTCGACGTGCGCCTGGATCTCGGCTTCGGCCGCCTCATCGCGGTCGGACGTCGAGTCGAGACCGAAGGGCCGCGGCTCGGCGGCTCCGTACCGCCAGGCCAGCGCGTAGTCGACGCGGTGCGACGGTGCGAAGCGCACGGACACCACCAGCCGAGGGCGCGGCGGCGGTGGCACGTCGATTCCCGGCGCGTCGACGGCGACGTGGCGCAGGATGCGCGGCAGATGCTCGCGCACGAACTCGTCCGTCTCCTCCGTCGGGATCGTCACCCGTTCACGTGACGCCAGGAGTGCCGGGATCGGGTCGGGCAGGGTCAGTGGCGCGAGCGTGAGGTCGATGCGCTCGCCGCGCATCGCGAAGCGGTAGATGCCCGAGCGTCCGATCGGGCGGAGGTTCGCGGCATCCACCTCGACCTCGTCGATCGTGACGACCGGGTCGATCTCGAGCCCGGCAGCCGACGTCCGCGCGCGCAGGGTGACCGATGCCTCGCGGGCGACGGACACCGTTGCGGTGCGCTTGGTCGCCACGAGCGGGATCCCGTGGTCGAGCGCCGCCATCAGATGGGGCCACAGCAGGCTGGATTCGACGTCGTCGAGCGTGAGCCACTCCGATGCGTCGGAGAAGGCGCCGAACAGGCGGATGTCGCGAGCGATGCTGTACAGCTCTGCGAACCAGCGGGCCTGGCCGGGTTCGTATGCGAGATTCGGGCGGCGCAGGGCGTCCCACGACACCGTGCCCTTGATCCAGGCGTCGCGGCGGCCGCTGCGCTCGAGCGGGCGCAGCCCGACGAGCACATCGGCACCGTGCTGGTGGAGCCCGCGCGCCGTCGCCGTCTCTACGCGTGCCGGGGCCCACGCCGACACTCCGCGACGCACCCGCTGACGAAGCTCGATCCCGAGGGCGAGCGGGGTCGTCGCGCGGGACGGCGGCCCGGCGGGCGCGAGGACAGCTCGCCAGGAGGACTCGCCCGGTGCACGCGATGCGTGTTCGGCCAGCCGGTTGCTCGCCAGGAGCGTCGCGACCGTGTGCTTGCAGTCGAACTGGACGGGGCACGTGCACGAGGTGGCGGCGATCGGCCGATCGGGACGGAGCGGGTCGAGCCGGACGCGGCAGCGGTAGGAGCTGCCGCCGCTGCCGACGACCAGCGACTCGATGATCGAGGCGACCGGATCCCATGTGACCTGTTGGACGGCGCCGCCGGCGAAGTACGCCAGACCGCGCTCGTACGCGCCGCCGTCCGCCTGACGCCGGATGTGCTCGGCGTCGACGGAGGGCGGGGTCACGGCATCCATCCTCGCAAGCCCCGCCGACAAGCGGGCCGGATCAGGACGCGCGCGCGATGCGTGCGAGCACGCCGTGGACGAACGAGCCGGAGTCGTCGGTCGAGAACTCCTTGGCCAGTTCGACGGCCTCATCGATCGCGACGGCTGCCGGGACCTCGTCGTTGTACAGGATCTCCCACGCTGCCATGCGCAGCACGGCGCGGTCCACCGCGGGCATGCGCGCCAGCGACCAGTCCTTCGCGAACGTGGTGATCTGCTCGTCGATCGCGTCGCGATTGTCGATGACACCGTCGACGATCTCGCGCGCGTAGAGCCATGACGCCTGCCGGGCGGGCTCGTTCGCCGCCCGCTTGGCCTCGGCGGCGAGGATCGTGCCGATCTCATCGCCGCGGACGTCGGCCTGGAACAGGATGTCGAGCGCGCGCTTGCGCGCCTTGGTACGGGCACTCATCTGAAAAGCACTGCCGCGACTAGTTGACGCGGCCGAGGTAGTCGCCCGTGCGGGTGTCGACCTTGACCTTCGTGCCGGTCTCGAGGAACAGCGGCACCTGGATCTCGTACCCCGTCTCGACGGTCGCGGGCTTCGTGCCCGCCGACGAGCGATCGCCCTGCAGGCCGGGCTCGGTGTAGGTGATCTCTAGCACGACCGAGGCCGGAAGCTCGATGTACAGCGGGTTGCCGTTGTTGAGCGCGATCTGCACCTGCTGGTTCTCGAGCATGAAGTTCTTGGCCTCACCGACGACGGTGGCCGGAACGGTCAGCTGATCGTAGTCGGCGACGTCCATGAACACGAACGAGTCGCCGTCGTTGTAGAGGTACGTGAAGTCGCGGCGATCGACGTTCTCGATCTCGATCTTCGCGCCGGCGTTGTATGTGCGATCCACGACCTTGCCCGAGACGACGTTCTTGAGCTTGGTGCGCACGAACGCGCCACCCTTGCCCGGCTTGACGTGCTGGAACTCGATGACGCTCCAGAGCTGGCCGTCGATGCTGAGGACGACGCCGTTCTTGATGTCTGCGGTGGATGCCATGGGTGTGGAGGTTCCGTTCCGTTCGGGGATCCGGTCACGCTTGCCGCGCGGACCGACGTTCGATTCTACGGGATGCCCGATCCGGGCCGGATTCGTCAGCCCTCGGCCTGCCCGGTGATGACGTCGACGAGGAGGTCGACGGCTTTCGCGTACCCGGGGACGCCTTCGCCGATCACATGCACGACCGCCACGTCCGTCACGTACGAGTGATGGCGGAACGACTCGCGCTGCATGACGTCGGAGATGTGGATCTCGGCGACCGGGAGCGCGACGGCGGCCAGCGCGTCTCGCAGGACCACGGAGGTATGGCTCAAGCCCGCGGGGTTGATCACGATGCCGGCGCAGTCCTCGCGCGCCGCATGGATCGCATCGACGATCACGCCTTCGTGATTGCTCTGCATGGCTCGCACCTCGAAGCCTCGTGCGGCGGCGGCATCCGTCACCAGCCGCTCCACGTCGGCGAGCGTATCGGAGCCGTAGATCCCGGGCTCGCGGGTGCCGAGCAGGTTCAGGTTCGGTCCGTTGACGAGCAGGAGGCGGTGGGGCGCGGTCACATCGGCACGATATCAGCGTGGCTGCTGCCAAGCGGCGCGAGAGCTCTGCGTCAGAGCGCCTTCGACATGATGATCTCGGGGCCGATCGGCCCGGTGATCGTCTCGCCGGTGGGAGCGAAGCCGGACCGCCGGTACGCGGCCTGCGCGCGGAGGTTGTCGCGGTGTACGTCGAGTGAGACCCGCGTGAGGCCGAGTCCGCGGACCCAGTCCCCCGCCGCGCCCAGCAGCAGGTCCACGGCGCCCGAGCCTCGATGCGAGGGGTTGACGTAGACGCCGACGACATCCGCGCGCCGATCGTCGATATAGCGGCCCAAGTGGTCGGTCTGCCCCGTCGCCCGGATGAGCACCGAGAGGCTTCCGACCCACGCGTCGCCGGACTCGGCGACGAACTGCGCTGCTGTCTCGCTGTCCGCCCCCTGCTGCGCTCGTTCGTGCCAGAACGAGTCGGGGCGTGCTGCCACCTCGGCGGGGTTCTCGAGGAAGGCGATCGCCGCATCGGGGTCGCTGGTCGACTCCAGTCGCAGCGCCTTCACACGCTCCCACTCGTCGGCGCGGATGCGGCGCACGAGCAGGCGCGTCACCCGGCGACCTCCTGATACGCGGCGAACAGCAGCGACTCGTCCGGGGCCTGCAGCACCGTGGGCTTGGCGATGTCGTCCAGCACGATGAAGCGCAGCATGCCGCCGCGGCTCTTCTTGTCGCGCTGCATCGTGGCCAGCAGCTGCGGCCATGCGCCGGGGCGGTAGCTGGTGGGCAGGCCGAGCGTGTCGAGGATGTCGCGATGCCGCTGGGCCGCGGCATCCGGCAGCCGTCCGGCCAGTCGCGACAGCTCGGCGGCGAACACCATGCCGACCGAGATGGCCGCGCCGTGGCGCCAGCGATACCGTTCGGCGTGCTCGATCGCGTGACCCACCGTATGGCCGTAGTTGAGGATCTCGCGCAGGCCTGCTTCGCGCAGGTCCTGCCCGACGACCTGCGCCTTCATGTCGATGGCGAGCTCGACGGTGCGCCGGAACGCGTCGCTGCGCGGATCGACCGCGGCCTCGGGATCCGTCTCGACGAGATCGAGGATCTCGGGAGCCCAGATGAAGCCCGCCTTGACGACCTCGGCGTAGCCGGCGACGCGCTCGTTGCGCGAGAGCGTGTCGAGAAGAGCCAGGTCGCACACGACGGCGCGCGGAGCCCAGAAGGCGCCCACGAGGTTCTTGCCCTCGGCGGTGTTGACGCCGGTCTTGCCGCCGACGGCGGCATCGACCATGCCCAGCACCGTCGTCGGCACCTGGACGACCTCAACGCCGCGCAGCCACGTCGCGGCGACGAAGCCCGCGAGGTCGGTGACCGCTCCCCCGCCGAAGCCGATGACGGCGTCGGTGCGGGTGAAGTCGGCCTTGCCCATCACCTGCCAGCAGAAGGCGGCGACTTCGATCCGCTTGCCGGCCTCGGCGTCGGGGATCTCGGCGAGCAGCACTTCACGGTCCGTCACCAATTGGGCCCGCAGGTGCTCAGCCTGCTCGGCGAGGGTGGGAGGGTGGATGACGAGCACCTTGCGGGCTGCCGGAGGCAGCGTGCCGGACAACGTGGACAGGATGCCGCGGCCGACGGTGATGTCGTAGCTCGCGTCTCCACTCACGCTGATGGTGGTGGCATCCGTCATGCTCTCTCCTCCGGCTCGGGATCGCGCACCCACGCGACGATGTCGTCGACGACGCCCTGCAGGGGTCCGCTCGAGGTGTCGAACGTCACATCGGCCAGTTCGTCGTACACCGGGCGGCGCTCTTCGAGGATCGCCGCCCACCGCTCGATCGCGTCCCCGGCCTGAAGCAGCGGGCGACTCGAATCGCGCACGCGTCCGGCGACCACCCTCGGCGAGACGATGAGCAGCACCACGCGGTGCGAGGCGAGGTCGGCGCGCGTGTCAGGGTGAAGCACCGCGCCGCCCCCGAGGGCGACGACACCGCCACCGGCCAGTCCGTCGGCCACCGCGCGGCGTTCGAGCGCGCGGAAGTGCTCTTCGCCGTGCTCGGCGAACAGCTTCTCGATCGGCCCGTGGTCGCGCGCGACGGCGGCATCGGAATCGTAGAACCGGATGCCGAGGGCCCGGGCGACTCGCTTGCCGATGCTCGTCTTGCCGGCCCCCATCGGACCGATGAGGACGATCGCCTCGGATCCGGTGGTCATGCGCCGGCGGCGCCGAGTGCCGCGTCGCTCGCCGAGGCGGTGCGCAACTCGGCGGGGATGGAGTCGAGGTAGCCGTCGAGGTTGCGTCGGGTCTCGGTGACGCTGTCGCCGCCGAACTTCTCGAGCACGACCTCGGCGAGCACGATGGCCACCATGGCCTCGGCGACGACGCCGGCGGCGGGCACGGCGCACACGTCCGAGCGCTGGTGGTGGGCAGACGCGGTGTCGCCGGTGGCGACATCGACGGTGCGCAGCGCCTTCGGCACGGTGGCGATCGGCTTCATGCCTGCGCGCACGCGCAGCACGGTGCCCGTCGACATGCCGCCCTCGGTGCCGCCGGCCTTGTCGCTCGAGCGCGTGATGCCCTCGCCTGCGATGTGGAGCTCATCATGCGCCTGCGAGCCACGCCGGGTCGTGGTGAGGAACCCGTCCCCGACCTCGACGCCTTTGATCGCCTGGATGCTCATCAGCGCCTGCGCGAGCTTGCCGTCCAGGCGCCGATCCCAGTGGACGTGCGAGCCGAGGCCGGGCGGAAGACCGTACGCGAGCACCTCGACGACGCCGCCCAGCGTGTCGCCGTGCTTGCGTGCGTCGTCCACCTCGGCGACCATCGCCTGGCTCGTGGCGGAGTCGAAGCAGCGCAGCGGATCGGCGTCGAGCGCGTCGACGTCGTCGGGGGTGGGCAGGGCAGCGCCCTCGGGCACGCGTACCGGGCCGATCGAGAGCGTGTGGCTGACGAGGCGGATGCCGAGCTCGGCGAGGAAGGCCCGTGCGAGGGCGCCGAGGGCGACGCGGGCCGCGGTCTCGCGGGCGCTCGCGCGCTCGAGGATCGGCCGGGCCTCGTCGAAGCCGTACTTCTGCATGCCGACGAGGTCGGCATGACCGGGGCGCGGGCGCGTGAGCGCGGCGCCGCGACCGCGGGAGCGCTCCGTCAGCTCGACGGGCTCGGCGCTCATCACTTCGACCCACTTGGGCCATTCGGTGTTGCCGATGCGCAGGGCGATGGGGCTGCCGAGGCTGGAGCCGTGGACGACGCCCGACGAGATCGTGAGCTCGTCCTCCTCGAACTTCATGCGCGAGCCGCGGCCGTAGCCGAGCTTGCGGCGGGCCAGATCTGCCTGGATCGCCGCACGCGAGATCGGGACGCCTGCGGGCAGGCCCTCCATGACGGCGACCAGTTCGGGGCCGTGCGATTCGCCGGCCGTGAGCACGCGGAGCATTGCTCCAGTCTCCCACGTGCCGGGTGCCGGTTACGCCGCGTGCGGGTCCTCGAGTGCACGCCGCATGGCGTCGACGAGCACGCGTTCGCCGGGCAGCGTCGCACCGGGGTCGCCGTTGCGGAAGATCCGGATCTGCAGCAGGGCCTGGTACAGCAGCATCCCGAGTCCGGAGCGTGCCGTCCCGCCGTGCCGTTCCCACTCGGACGACAACGCTGTCGGCCAGTGGCCGTACACCACATCGAGCAGCAGACCGCCGGCCCTTGCGAGTCCGGCGGCCGCGGCATCCGGGAGTCTTGCATCGCCCGGAAGCGTCGCGATCGTGACGGGCACATCGTCGTAGCCGGATGCGTCGAACGAGCGGGCGACGACACCCAGACCCAGCCGCGCGCCGAGTTCGCGCAGCGGCGCGACCGCCTCGGGTCGCCGCGCGACCATCTCCACCTCGCGCGCGCCGAGCTCGGCGAGGGCCACGAGCGCCGAGGTCGCCGTCGCGCCGGCACCGACGACGCGCGCACGGGGCAGTGCCGTGACGGCGTCGTCGGCCAGGGCCCTCACGATGCCTCCGACGTCGGTGTTGAAGCCGTGCGGACCCGCAGGGTCCAGGAGCAGGGTGTTGACGGCGCCGGTCAGCTCGGCGGCCCGGTCATGCGAGGCCGCGGCACGGAACGCGGCGCCCTTGAGCGGCATCGTGAGCGACAGGCCGCGCCACGCGTCATCGAGGCCGGCCAGCTCCGCGGCGAACGACGTCTCGCCGACACGGCGACGCCCGTACGTCCAGTCGAGTCCGAGCAGTCGGTATGCGGCGGCGTGCAGCTGCGGCGAGCGGCTGTGTGCGATCGGATCGCCCCAGACCTCGAGCCGGCTCGCGGAGGTCAGCACCCCGAACCGGGGTTGTCGCGACACCACTGGATCCACTGTTCACGCGCCCGTTCATGCTCGGCCATCGTGGAGGTGAACACGGTCTCTCCCGTGTCGAGGTTCACCGTGACGAAGTAGTACCACGGACCCTCGGCCGGATGCATGGCGGCGTTGATCGCCACGTCACCCGGGTTGGAGATCGGACCGATCGGCAGCCCGGGATGCACATAGGTGTTCCACGGGTTGTCGTCGGTGAGTGCGTTCTCGGACGAACTGACCGTTCCGTCATCCTCTCCGACGCCGTATTGCGCGGTGGAGTCCATCTGCAGCAGGCCGAACGTCTCCTGGTTGCCCGGATCGAGCCGATTCTGGATGACGCGCGACACCTTCTGCATGTCGGTTTCGAGGCGTGCCTCGCGCTGGACGATCGAGGCGATCGTAAGGATCTCCTGGCGCCGCTCAACGGGGACGCCTGCGGCATCGAGCGACTGGACGGTGCGGTCGACGAGGGTCTGGATGGCCGACTGCGCCGTGACACCGGGATCGAAGGTGTACGTCGCCGGAAACAGCCAGCCTTCGAGGCTGTCGGCGGGCACGCCGTACGCCGCAGGATCCGCAGCAGCTGCCTGGAACTCCTCCAGAGGGATTCCCGTTCCTTCGGCGAGCCGCTCCAGCGTGCCGTCGACGGTGAAGCCCTCGGGGATCTGCGCCGTCAGCTCCATCTTGTTCGCGGGCTCCATGAGCGCCGCCAGCGCAGCCTCCGAGGTCATCTGCTTCTGCAGCTTGTACACACCGGGCTGGAACGGGGGATTCTGGCCGGACTCGATGAGGTAGTCGTAGAACGCCTCGGGGGTCTTGGTCACGCCCGCGTCGTACAGCGACTGCGAGATCGGCGAGCCGGTGTCGCCCGAGGCGATCGTCACGAAGACCTCGCCGCTGGCGAGCCCCTCCTCGTAGTCCTTCGGCTCCTCCCAGCCCATGACCTCGCGGATGTTGTCTTCGTAGGCCGTCCAGACGTACCACGCACCGCCCGCGATGCCGCCGAGGATCAGGAGCACGACGCCCAGGGCGATCCAGCCGCCGATGCGCCGGCGGCGACGGTTCTTCGGCGGAGGGACATCCCCGAGGTCCTCGGTCGAGCTGTTCCCGCTGAAGAGGTCGTCCAGCGTCGCCGACGGAGCGGCGCCGCGCCGGCCGCCGTGGGCCCCACGGGCGGGCGCGCCCGCGTCGCGTCGTCCAGAGGGGGCGCCGACCCCGGTGCCGATCGCGGATGGGGTGGCAGGGCCGCCGGTCGGAAGGTCCGAGGTCTCGCCAACGCCCGCGGCGGCTGCGGCCGGGACGGTCGCCATCGCACCGGTGCGGCTGTACGGCAGCGCGGGTGCCGCCGTCGTGCCGGCGAAGACCCAGGGGTCTTCGGTGGATTCGTCCTGGCCGTCGCGATGGGCGGGACGCGGCGTGCGAAGCGGCACCGGCTGGAAGCCGCTGCCGTCGGCGGCCGTCTCGGCCGCGTCCGCGGCCTGGAAGGAGTCAGAGGGGTCGGGCACCACCGGCGCGGCCTCCGGGGACGGGGTGATCGGATGCGACCCGGTCTGTCCGCGTGCCGCCGCCTCGCGCGCGGCCCGGCGCGAGAGAGGCACGCCGTCAACCGTCACGCCCGCACCCGCAGAACCGTCTGCGGAGCCGCCGGCTCTCGCGCCGTGGGAACCGCTCTCGCGGGTCCGCGGATCGGGGAGCTTGCCGTACAGATCCGCGAACGGATCGTCGGACGTTGATTCGGGCATGTCAGGCGGGCTCCTGGGGGACGGGGATTCCGGGTGGCCGTCCAGTGCTCTTCTCGACGTCGAGTGCTTGCTGAAGCAGGACGACTGCGGCGACCTGGTCAACGATGCTACGCGACGAACGCTGGGTTCTGCCCGAACTGCGCAGCGCCGCGTGTGCCGACACCGTCGAGAGCCGCTCGTCGACGAGCCGGACGGGTACGACGGATGCCGCCGCCAGGGCGCTCGCGAATGCCCTCGCGTCCTCGGTCGACGCCGTGTCCTCTCCGCGCATGTTGAGCGGCAGACCGACGAGCACCTCGACGGCTGCGTGCTCGTCGGCGAGTGCGAGGATGCGAGCCACGGACCCGTCATCGCGCGTGACGGTCTCGACCGGGATCGCGAGCAGTCCGTCGGGATCGCAGCGCGCGACGCCGACGCGGGCCTTCCCCACGTCGATGCCGAGCCGAACGCCCCGCCGGAAGCCGCTCACGAGCCTGAGCCGCTCACGAGGCCAGGGCGTCCTTCACCGAGGCGAGCGCTGCCGGCAGGGCTGAGGCATCCGTTCCGCCGCCCTGGGCCACGTCGTCGCGACCGCCGCCGCCACCGCCGAGCACGGTCGCAGCGCGCTTTGCGAGCGCTCCGGCTTTGACGCCCGCGCCGCGCGCTGCGTCGTTGGTCGCCACGATCACGACCGGACGACCGTTCACTTCGGCGCCCAGCGCGACCACGGCCGCGGCGGATCCCAGTCGTTCACGGACCTGCAGTGCGAGCGAGCGCACGTCGTCGGCCGAGGCGGCGATGCCGAGGGACTCCGCGACGACGAGTGTGTCGCCGACGCGGGAGGCGGCAGCGGTCAGCGCCGGGAGCCGGTCACCGAGCGCCTTCGCCTCGAATGCGGCGATCTTCTTCTCGGCCGCCTTGAGGCTGGCCGTCAGCTCGGCGATCCGCGCGGGCAGCTGCTCACGCGGTGTCTTGAGGGTGGACGTCAGCTGCGAGACGAGGGCGCGCTCGGCCGCCAGCGATCGGAAGGCGTCGAGTCCGACGAGTGCTTCCACGCGTCGGTTCGACGCACCGACCGAGGACTCGCCGACAAGGCTGATGAGTCCGATCTCGGCGCTCGCGGACACGTGCGTGCCTGCGCACAGCTCGCGGGACCACGGCCCGCCGATGTCGACCATGCGGACCGTGTCGCCGTACTTCTCGCCGAACAGCGCCATCGCGCCGAGGGACTTCGCCTCGTCCAGCGCGAGAACCCGTGTGGTGACCTCGAGGTTGTCACGCACGGCGTTGTTGGCGATCTCTTCGATCTCGGTCTTCGTGGCGTCCGACAGCGCCTGGTTCCACGTGAAGTCGAAGCGCATGTAGCCGGCGCGGTTGAGAGAGCCCGCCTGCGTCGCGGTCTTGCCCAGCGTGTCGCGCAGCGCCGCATGCACCAGGTGCGTCGCGGAATGCGCCTGGCGCGCGGAGCGGCGGTTGGCGGCATCCACGATGGACGTCGCCGCCTGGCCGACGCCGACCTCGCCGCTGGTCACCTCGACGGTGTGGCTGATCAGGCCGGCGACCGGCTTCTGCACGTCGATGACTTCGAGCTCGTACCCCGGACCGACGATGACGCCCTTGTCGGCGACCTGGCCGCCGGACTCGGCGTACAGCGCCGTGTCGGCGAGGATCACCTCGGCGATCTGACCCGTACCGGCGCGGTCGACCGGGACGCCGTCGACGAGGATGCCGAGCACGCGCGACGACGTCTCGAGGTCGGTGTAGCCGGTGAAGACCGTCTCGCCCTGTGCGCGGAGGTCGCGGTACACGCTCGTGTCGGCGAGCTGGCGCTTGCGGGCCTTCGCGTCGGCCTTCGCCCGCGACCGCTGCTCCTGCATGAGGGTGTCGAAGGCGGCACGATCGACCGTCAGGCCCGCCTCCTGCGCGATCTCGAGCGTCAAGTCGATCGGAAAGCCGTACGTGTCGTGCAGCAGGAAGGCCTCGGCTCCTGCGATGGTGCTCCCGCCCGCGGCCTTCGTCTGGCCGAGCGACTCGTCGAGGATGGATTCGCCCGCGGCCAGCGTGCGCAGGAACGTCGCCTCCTCCGCGAGCGCATACTGCGAGATGCGTGCCCAGTCGGTCTCGACGACGGGGTACGCGTCCTTCATGGCATCGCGGGATGCGGCGAACAGCTCGGCGAAGGTCGGCCCGTCCACGCCCAGCAGCCGCATGGAGCGGATTGCGCGGCGCATCAGGCGCCGGAGGATGTAGCCACGGCCGTCGTTGGACGGTGTGACGCCGTCCGACATCAGCATGAGCGACGAGCGGACATGGTCGGCGATCACGCGGAAGCGCACGTCGTCGTCGTGATCTGCGCCGTACGTGCGGCCGCTCAGCTCGACCGCCTTGTCGAGCACCGGCCGCACCTGGTCGGTCTCGTACATGTTGTCGACGCCCTGCTTGATGAACGCGATGCGCTCCAGCCCCATGCCGGTGTCGATGTTCTTGGCCGGGAGCTCTCCGACGATGTCGAAGTCGTACTTCGAGCGCACGTTGGTGATCTCGTACTGCATGAAGACGAGATTCCAGATCTCGACATAGCGGTCGTCGTCCGTGGCCGGGCCGCCGTCGATGCCGTATGCCGGGCCGCGGTCGAAGAAGATCTCGGAGCAGGGTCCCGCCGGCCCCGGCAGTCCGGTGCTCCAGTAGTTGGTGTCCTTGCCCAGGCGCTGGATGCGCTCGGCCGGGAACCCGGCGACCGTCTGCCACAGCTCGAAGGCCTCGTCGTCCTCCTCGTAGACGGTGACCCACAGGTCCTTCGGGTCGAAGCCCAGTCCGCCATCCGCCTCGGGTGCCGTGAGCAGCTCCCACGCGAAGCGGATCGCGCCCTCTTTGAAGTAGTCGCCGAACGACCAGTTGCCGAGCATCTGGAAGAACGTGCCGTGACGCGGCGTCTTGCCGACCTCTTCGATGTCGTTCGTGCGGATGCACTTCTGGTTGTCGGCCGCCCGGGCGTACGGGGCGGGAACGTCGCCGCTGAGGTACGGGATGAACGGCACCATGCCGGCCACCGTGAACAGCAGCGCCGGGTCGTCGGTCACCAGCGATGCCGAGGGCACGATGGTGTGGCCGTTCTTCTCGAAGTAGTCGAGGAAGCGCTGGGCGATCTCGGCGGTCTTCATTCAGGTCCTCGCAGATGCGCGGGTCACTCCCCCGGTCGTGCCGGGGGATGCGATCCGCTGGGTCAGTCGGTGAGCTTGCGGGCGGTGTCGGATACGGCGTCCGCGGCGTCGGACGCCACGTCGGCGACCCCCGATGCCGCCGCCTTCGCTGCGTCCTTGACGTCGTCGACGAGGCCCGAGAACCGGGCCTCCTGCTCGCGGTACGCATCGCCCATGCGGTCGGTGAACTCCGAGATGCGGGCGTCGACATCGGCGAGGATCTCGTGTCCGCGGGGATCCTTGTTCATGAGGTGCGCCACGACGAAGCCGCCGGCGATGCCGAGTACGAACCAGAACAGGTTCTTCATGTCATCACTCCTCGCAGGGGCCGCGGGCGCGGCATCCCTCCATCGTAGGGCGAAATGAGAAGCGCCACTCGGAACGCCGAAGGGCGCCGGGTTGCCCCGGCGCCCTCCTTCGTGCGAATGGTCTTCGCAGTGATCCTTACCGTGCTGCGTAGTACTCGACGACGAGCTGGACGTCGCAGACGACCGGAACCTCGGCGCGCTTGGGGCGACGCACGAGACGGGCCTGCAGTTTGTCGAGCTCGACCTCGAGGTAGCCCGGGACCGGGGGCAGGACCTCGGCGTGACCGCCGGCGGCCGCCACCTGGAAGGGCTCGAGGCCCTCGCTCTTGGGCTTGACGTGGATGACCTGGCCCGGCTTCACACGGAACGACGGGCGGTCGACGAGCTGGCCGTCGACGAGGATGTGACGGTGCACGACGAGCTGGCGGGCCTGCGCGGTGGTGCGGGCGAAGCCGGCGCGCACCACGAGCGAGTCAAGACGCATCTCGAGCTGCTCGACGAGGTTCTCACCGGTCAGGCCCTGGGTGCGGCGAGCCTCGTTGAACTGGATCCGCAGCTGCTTCTCGCGGATGCCGTACTGCTCGCGCAGACGCTGCTTCTCGCGCAGGCGGACGGCGTAGTCGCTGTCCTGCTTGCGCTTGGTGCGGCCGTGCTCACCGGGAGCGTAGGGACGCTTCTCGAGGTACTTGGCCGCCTTGGGGGTCAGTGCGACGCCGAGGGCGCGCGAGAGACGCACCTTGCGGCGATCCTGGGACTTCGTAGCCACGAAGTGTTCCTTTCTTGACGCTGCCGTGTCTTTCACGGCTCGCGGGCGTATCGCCTGTCTTCGCCCTGTCTGGACTGCACGCCGGGGCATGCCGGAAGGTGGTGAGGAAGAGAGGGGATGCCCGAAAACTCGGTTTCGAGCCGGTCAAGTCTAGCAGAGGCCCCTGTTGCGGCCGTTCCTGCTCACTGCCCGTCGAGAATCCGCCGGATCTTCTCCAGTCGCGCCTGCACGTCGCGCTCCGCGCCGAGGGCCTTCGGCTCGTAGTAGCGGCGGCCGCGGAGCTCGTCGGGAAGGTACTGCTGCGCGGCGATGCCGATCTCGGCGTCGTGGGGGTACACATATCCCTTGCCGTGCCCCAGGCGCTTCGCACCCGGGTAGTGGGCGTCTCGCAGATGCACCGGCACGCGACCGAACCCGCCCGAGCGCACGTCTGCGATCGCGGCGTCGATCGCGAGGTAAGCGGCGTTGGATTTCGCCGTCGTCGCGAGGTACGCGGTCGCCTCCGCCAGCGGAATGCGGCCCTCCGGCATGCCGATGAACTGGACCGCGTCCCCCGCAGCGACGGCGATGGGCAGCGCCTGCGGATCGGCCAGACCGATGTCTTCCGCCGCCGAGATGATGAGGCGCCGGGCGATGAAGCGCGGATCCTCGCCCGCCTCGATCATGCGGGCGAGATAGTGGATCGCGGCGTCCACATCCGATCCCCTGATCGACTTGATGAACGCGCTGATGACGTCGTAGTGCTCATCGCCCTGCCGGTCGTAACGCAGCAGCGCCCGGTCGACGGCCTGGGCCACATGCTCCGACGTGACCTCGGGCACCGCGTCGCCGTCGGGGGCGCTGTCGTCGTCCCCGTCCTCGGGAACGGCGAGGGATGCCGCGGCCTCGAGTGCCGTCAGCGCCCGTCGCGCGTCGCCCGAGGCCAGGCGCACCAGGGCGTCGCGGCCCTCGTCCGACAGCGTGACGGCGCCTGCCAGCCCGCGCGGATCGTCGACGGCCCGGTCGACGAGCATGCGCAGGTCGTCGTCGGTGAGCGGCTTGAGCGTGAGCAGGAGCGAACGTGACAGCAGCGGCGAGATGACCGAGAACGACGGGTTCTCGGTCGTCGCGGCGATCAGGACGACCCATCCGTTCTCGACGCCCGGCAGGAGGGCGTCCTGCTGGGCCTTGGTGAAGCGGTGGATCTCGTCGAGGAAGAGAATGGTCGACTGGTCGTAGAGGTCGCGCTGTGTGAGCGCCTCCTGCATGACCTCCCGCACGTCCCGCACCCCGGCCGTGACCGCCGAGAGCTCGACGAAGCGGCGCCCCGAAGAGCGCGCGATGGCCTGCGCGAGCGTGGTCTTGCCCGTGCCGGGAGGCCCCCACAGGATGACCGACGTCCCGGTGCGGGTCGAGGCATCCGGATTCGCCAGCGTCACCAACGGCGAACCCGCACGCAGCAGATGCGACTGACCGGCGACCTCGTCCAGCGAGGTGGGGCGCATGCGGACCGCGAGGGGCGTCTGCCCCTGGAACAGTGCGGTCTGTGGGCCCACGCTCCCCGAGGCTCCGCGCGACGCGCCAGCGGCGCGTGGAGAGGGAGCGGGGATCACCGTCCCAGGCTATCCCGGGGATCCGACGGCGGGCCGGCCGCCGGTTTGGCCGCCGGTCCGCGCGACCCATAGGATCAACCCGCCCCGGGCCGAGACCGGAGCGAAGGAGGCCCCTGTGGCGGTCGGAGGAAAAGATCGCGATGCTCGCGCCGCGCGGGAGCGTGCGCGCCTGTACGAGGCGCGTCGCGACTTCCATGATCGGCAGATTCGCCGGCGCACGCGCGACAACCTGATCGCCGGCATCGCGGGCGGCCTGCTCGTCGTGGGCTTGGCCGCGGTGCAGACAGCGTATTTCGTGGCCGGTCCCGGCGTGCCGGAGCCTGCTCCCACGTCGACGCCGACCCCGACGCCCACCGCCTCGACACCGGCCCCGTCTTCGAGCCCGTCGCCCGACTCCGGCATCACCCCCACGCCCACTCCCTGACACGGCTCCTCCCGCACCGAACGCGGGGCACCGGCCGTACTAGGCTGGGGAGCCGTCCATCCCCCGCAGACGGCGCAAGCCGTGATGAGGTGCATTCCGTGACTGCCGCAGCAGAGCCCACCGCCGACAACGAAGCCCCCGAAGGCCCTGAGACCAGCGAATCCGAGACCGAGATCGTCGCGGACGCGCCGGGTGAGGACTCGTCGCAGAGCGACGGCGCGCCCGAAGACGTCTCCGAGGAGGCGAATCCGGATGCCGCCGCCGAGGACGCCCCCGTCGAGGACGCTGCCGTCGAGGACGCGCCCGTCGAGGACGCGCCCGTCGAGGACGCGCCCGTCGAGGACGCGCCCGTCGAGGACGCGCCCGTCGAGGACGCGCCCGTCGAGGACGCGCCCGTCGAGGACGCGCCCGTCGAGGACGCGCCCGTCGAGGACGCGCCCGTCGAGGACGCGCCCGTCGAGGACGCGCCCGTCGAGGACGCGCCCGTCGAGGACGCGCCCGTCGAGGACGCGCCCGTCGAGGACGCGCCCGTCGAGGACGCGCCCGTCGAGGACGCGCCCGTCGAGGACGCGCCCGTCGAGGACGCGCCCGTCGAGGACGCGCCCGTCGAGGACGCGCCCGTCGAGGACGCGCCCGTCGAGGACGCGCCCGTCGAGGACGCGCCCGTCGAGGACGCGCCCGTCGAGGACGCGCCCGTCGAGGACGCGCCCGTCGAGGACGCGCCCGTCGAGGACGCGCCCGTCGAGGACGCGCCCGTCGAGGACGCGCCCGTCGAGGACGCGCCCGTCGAGGACGCGCCCGTCGAGGACGCGCCCGTCGAGGACGCGCCCGTCGAGGACGCGCCCGTCGAGGACGCGCCCGTCGAGGACGCGCCCGTCGAGGACGCGCCCGTCGAGGACGCTGCCGTCGAGGACGCGCCCGTGGAGGACGCGCCCGTGGAGGACGCGCCCGTGGAGGACGCTGCCGTCGAGGACGCGCCCGTGGAGGACGCGCCCGTCGAGGACGCTGCCGTCGAGGACGCGCCCGTCGAGGACGCGCCCGTCGAGGACGCGCCCGCCGAGGACGCGCCCGCCGACACCGCCGCTGCGGCCACGGAAGACGCGCCGGTGCCTGCGCGCGCGACCATTCCCGTTCCGTCCCCTGCCGCGCTCGCGCGCGCCAGGGGCTCCGCGCCGGCCCGCGCGGCATCGACCGAGGCGAACGAGCCGTGGGGCCGCGTCGACGGGGACGGCACCGTGTCGGTCCGCGAGGCCGGTGGCTGGCGCGTCGTCGGCGAGTACCCCGACGGATCCGCCGAGGAGGCCCTCGCCTACTACGAGCGCAAGTACGCGGATCTCGCGAGCGAGGTGACCCTGCTCGAGGTCCGTCACCGTCGTGGCGGCGCCTCCGCGTCCGACCTGCGTGCCACCGCGCGGACGATCAGCGCCAAGCTCGAGGGTGCGGCCGCCGTCGGTGACCTCGCCAGCCTGACGGCGCGTATCGCGGCGCTGACCGAGACCCTCGCCGCAGCGTCCGAGACCGAGGCCGCCGCGGCACGTGAAGCCGTGGACGACGCGGTCAAGGCGCGCACCGAACTCGTCGAGAAGGCCGAGGCGCTCGCCGCCCGCGATCCCCGCAGCGTGCAGTGGAAGCAGGCGACCGCCGAACTCAACACGCTCTTCGAACAGTGGCAGGCCCAGCAGCAGCAGGGGCCGCGACTGCCGAAGTCCACCGCACAGCAACTGTGGAAGCGATTCCGCGATGCACGTGCGATCGTCGACAAGCACCGCCGTGCGTTCTACGCCGAACTCGACGAGGCGCACAAGTCCGTGCGCGACCGCAAGACGCGGCTCGTCGAGCGGGCCGAAGCGCTTGCTCCCCGCGGCGAGGACGGCATCCCGGCCTACCGAGACCTTCTGGACGAGTGGAAGACCGCCGGCCGTGCCGGCAAGAAGGTGGACGACGCGCTCTGGGCGCGGTTCAAGGCTGCCGGCGACGCCCTGTACGGTGCGCGGATCGACCGCGAGGCGGCGGATGCCGAGGCCTCCCGCGAGAAGATCGACGCCAAGCGCGCACTGCTCGAAGAAGCGAAGGCCGTGCCGGACGAGCGCGACATCGCCAAGGCTCGGGCCCTCCTCACCGGCATCCAGCGCCAGTGGGATGAGATCGGCCGCATCTTCCCCCGTGACGCCGAGCGGTCGCTCGACGATGAGCTGCGCAAGATCGAACAGTCGCTGCGCACCCGCGAGGAGACCGACTGGAAGCGCAACAACCCCGAGACGAAGGCGCGCGCGAACGACATGACGCGCCAGCTCACCGACGCGATCCAGAAGCTGGAAGACGAAGTCGAGACGGCGAAGAAGTCTGGCGACGCGAAGGCCATCGCGAAGGCTACCGAGGCCTTGGAGGCACGCCGCGCGTGGCTCAAGGCCCTGGGCGGCTGACGGCAGGCCGGTTGTCCACAGGTCGAGGGACGGCAGCGTCCCTCGACCGCCGTCGTGCGGCACACTTCGAGCGTGGCGTCACCGTTCTTGTATTTCGCAGACGATCGGCTGTCCCCTGCCGAGCTCTCGGCGGCGTGCCTGGACGGTGACCTGGTCGGCCTCGGCGACGCCTACATCCCCGCCGACGCCGTCGAGACCGCGGCGCTGCGCGCCGGTTCGCTCGGCCCGCGGCTCGGGGACTCGCTCGCCGCGACCCATCTGACCGCCGCGTGGATTCATGGGGCCCTTCCTCAGCCGCCGTCCCGGCACACCGTGCAGCGCGCCGTCAGCCGGCGGTTGCACCGGACGCCCGATCGCCAGCTCGTCTACCGAGATCTCGCGGTGCCCGCGAGCGATCTGCAGATCATCGGCGGCATCCGCGTGACGACGCCGTTGCGCACCCTGGTCGATCTTGCCCGCACCGATGACGAGCGGCACGCGAGGGCGGCGCGGCTGCTCGCAGCCGGACGCCCCGACGTGCTCGCCCCGGCGATCGCGAGGCTCGAGTCGGGCGTGCTGCCGCACAAGCGGCTGGGTCTGGCACTCCTGCGCGGCATGATGGCCGCACGGGATCAGGAGGAGGTCACGCGGTAGACGTCGTACACGGCGTCGATGCGCCGCACCGCGTTGAGCACGCGATCCAGGTGGACGATGTCGCCCATTTCGAAGACGAACTTGCTCAGCGCGAGCCGGTCGTTGGTGGTCGATACCGTCGCGGAGAGGATGTTCACGTGGTGCTCGCTCAGCACGCGGGTGACGTCGCTGAGCAGGCCGGATCGGTCCAGCGCCTCGACCTGGATCTGCACCAGGAAGACGCTCTTCGTCGTGGGCGCCCACTCGACATCGATGAGGCGGGCGGGATCATCCATGAGCGACTTGACGTTCGTGCAGTCCGTGCGGTGCACCGAGACGCCGCTCCCGCGTGTCACGAAGCCGATCACCTGGTCACCGGGCACCGGAGTGCAGCACTTCGCGAGCTTGACCAGGATGTCAGGGGCACCGCGCACCAGGATGCCGGAGTCGCCGCCACGCGAGGCGGAGCGAGCCCGCCCGACGGCCGGCAGGTCGATCGGCCCGGTCGTGGTGTCGTTGGCGGCGACGAGCGCGGTCACCTTCTCGATGACCGATTGGGTCGAGACATGACCCTCGCCGACGGCGGCGTAGAGCGCCGACACGTCTTCGTAGCGAAGCTGATGCGCGACTTCCGAGAACGAGTCCTGACTCATCAGGCGCTGGAGCGGCAGGTTCTGGCGGCGCATCGCCCGGGCGATCGCCTCCTTGCCCTGCTCGACCGCCTCTTCGCGACGCTCCTTGGTGAACCAGCCTCGGATCTTGTTGCGAGCCCGCGTGCTCTTGACGAATCCGAGCCAGTCCTGGCTGGGCCCGGCATCCGGGTTCTTCGAGGTGAAGACCTCGACGACGTCCCCGCTCTTGAGCTCGGACTCCAGCGGCACCAGCCGGCCGTTGACCTTGGCGCCCATGGTGCGGTGGCCGACCTCGGTGTGGACCGCGTAGGCGAAGTCGACCGGAGTCGCCCCCGCGGGCAGACCAACGACGCGGCCCTTCGGGGTGAAGACGTAGACCTCTTTGGCGCCGATCTCGAAGCGCAGCGAGTCCAGGAACTCACCCGGGTCGGCCGTCTCGGCCTGCCAGTCCGAGATGTGGGCCAGCCAGGCCATGTCGGTGTCGAGGGCTTTCGGGTCCGCCTTGCCGCCGGCCATCCGCTCTTTGTACTTCCAGTGCGCCGCGACACCGTACTCGGCCTGCTGGTGCATCTCGTTGGTGCGGATCTGGATCTCGACGGTGCGGCCGCCCGGGCCGATCACCGTCGTGTGCAGCGACTGGTAGAGGTTGAACTTGGGTGTCGCGATGTAGTCCTTGAAACGTCCGGGCAGCGGCGTCCAGCGAGCGTGGATCGCCCCGAGCACGGCGTAGCAGTCGCGCACACTGCCCACCAGGATGCGGATCCCGATGAGGTCGTAGATGTCGTCGAACTCGCGCCCGCGGACCACCATCTTCTGGTACACCGAGTACAGCTGCTTGGGACGGCCCATGACGCGGCCGCGGATGCGCAGCTCCCGCAGGTCGCCGTCCACCGCATCGATGACGTTCTGCACGTACTGCTCGCGCTGCGGCGTGCGCTGCTTGACGAGGCTGTCGATCTCGGCGTAGAGCTTGGGGTGCAGCACCGCGAACGAGAGGTCCTCGAGCTCGGACTTGATCGCCTGGATGCCGAGCCGGTGCGCCAGCGGCGCATAGATCTCGAGGGTCTCGGTCGCCTTCTTCCGCGCCTTCTCGGGCGGGACGAACCCCCACGTGCGGGCGTTGTGCAGGCGGTCGGCGAGCTTGATGAGGAGCACGCGGATATCGCGCGACATCGCGACGATCATCTTGCGGACCGTCTCGGCCTGCGCGCTCTCGCCGTACTTGACCTTGTCGAGCTTCGTGACGCCGTCCACGAGCATCGCGACTTCGTCGCCGAACTCGGCGCTCAGCGTCTCGAGCGAGTATTGCGTGTCTTCGACGGTGTCGTGCAGCAGGGCGGCGGCGATCGCGCGCGGACCCAGCCCGAGATCGGCGAGGATCTGGGCCACCGCCAGCGGATGCGTGATGTAGGGCTCGCCGCTCTGTCGCGCCTGCCCCGAATGGGCCTGATCCGCGACGGCGTAGGCGCGCTCGATGATAGAGAGGTCGCCCTTGGGATGATGCGTGCGCACCGTCCGGAGCAGCTGCTCCACGTCGTCACGCCTCGCGGAGCGGGAGAAGATGCGCGGGACCAGGCGCCGCAACGACGAGGTCTGGGCGGGAGGAACGGTCTCGGTCATACGATCCCCTCCCCTCCGCTGGACCTCACAATCCTACGCCCGACCCGCGGATGGCCCGGCCGCCGGCCGTCTCAGGCCGGCGTGCCGGCGAGCTCCCGAGCGGCCACGACGCGCTCGTCGCGCGTCTTGATCGCCGACTCGTTCTCGCGCAGCAGGGAGTACAGCGGTGCCGCCACGAAGATCGTCGAGTAGGCCGCGACGATCGTTCCGACGAAGATCGACAACGACAGGTCGGTCAGCGTCTGGGCGCCGACCCACAGCAGGCCGATGAAGAGGATCGCCCCCGTCGGCAGGACCGCCACGACCGTCGTGTTGATCGAGCGCACCAGGGTCTGGTTCACCGCGAGGTTGACCGACTCGCCGAACGTCCGCCCGGACACCTCGCCGTCCTCGCTGGTGTTCTCCCTGATCTTGTCGAACACGACCGTGGTGTCGTACAGCGCGTACGAGAGGATCGTCAGGAACCCGATCACCGCCGCAGGCGAGATCTCGAAACCGAACAGGGCGTACACGCCGATCGTGATGATGAGGACATCGACCAGGCCGATGATCGCCGACACCGACATCTTCCAGGTGCGGAAGTACAGCGCGAGGATCAGGAAGGTCAGGGCCAGGAAGATGGCCAGACCCCACAGCGACGTGCGTGTGACGTCGGCACCCCAGCTCGGGCCGATGAACGAGTAGCTCACCTCGGTCGCCGCCACGTCGTATGCCTCGGCCAGCGCCGCCGAGACCTCGCGGCTCTCGGCATCCGTCATCTGATCGGTCTGCACGCGCACCGCGTCCTCGCCGATCGTGACGACCTTCGTCGTCGCGTCGGGAACGACGGACTGCACCGCCTCGGTCGCGATCAGCTGGTCGGTGGTCGCGACACCGTTGACGGTGAACTGCGAGCCGCCGGTGAACTCGATTGAGAACTGGATGGGACGGATCAGGGGAACCAGCGCCGAGCCGATCACGAGGATGGCGGCGATGAGGAACCACAGCTTGCGACGCCCGACGAACGGGAAGGACGTCTTGCCGGTGTAGAGGTCGTTGCCGAGCTGACTCATGGAGCGCATCAGTCGTCCCCCTCCTTGACGGGCTTGCCGGGTTTCGTGCCGCTCGGGTTCGATGCGTTACCCGCACCTCCCGCGGCCAGCTCCGCCTGCTTGCGCTCGGCGATCGTCTGACGGCGTACGGCCTCGCCGCGCGACTTGGCGGCGCGACGTGCCGATGCGGTCGGGGCGACGGCGGGCACCGGAGCACGGAACTGTGCGCGGCCGCGGTACACCGCGCCCAGAGCGGTCGGGTCGAGTCCCGAGAGCGGATGCCCCGAACCGAAGAACCGGGTGCGTGCAAGCAGCTGCATCACCGGGTGGGTGAAGAGGATGAAGATGAGCACGTCGATCGCGGTGGTGAGCCCGAGCGTGAACGCGAAGCCCTTCACCGTCGAGTCGGCGAGGATGTACAGCACCACGGCGGCGAGGATGTTGATCGACTTGGAGATGTAGATCGTGCGCTTGGCGCGACCCCAGCCGTCCTCGACGGCACTCGTGATCGACTTGCCGTCGCGCAGCTCATCGCGGATGCGCTCGAAGTACACGATGAACGAGTCCGCCGTGAAGCCGATCGTCACGATGAGGCCCGCCACACCGGCCAGCGACAGACGGAAGCCCATGCGCCACGCGAGGATGCACAGCGTGATGTAGGTGAGCACCGCCATCACCACGAGCGACGCGATGATGACGAACCCGAGCGCGCGGTAGACGATCAGCGAGTACAGCGCGACCAGCGCGAGACCGATGAGACCCGCGATGAGTCCGATCTGCAGCTGCTGAGAACCGAGCGTCGCCGAGATGGAGTTGGAGCTCTCGACGCTGAAGCTCAGCGGCAGGGCGCCGTACTTGAGCTGATCGGCGAGGACCTTCGCGGTCTCCTGCGTGAAGCTGCCCGTGATGCTCGGCTTGCCGTCGAGGATCACGCCGTTCATCGAAGGCGCCGACAGGACGTAGCCGTCGAGCACGAACGCGAACTGGTTCAGCGGCGGATCGGCGCCGTACAGGCGCTGGCTGATCTGACCGAAAGTCTCGGTGCCCTCGTCGTCGAAGTCGAGGTTGACCGCCCACTGGTTGTTGGTGGTCTGCAGCCCGAACGTCGCGTCGTCGATCGACGATCCGTCCAATTCCACCGGTCCGAGGATGTACTTGACCGTGCCGTCGGCGTCGCACGTGACGAGCGGCTCGTCCGCCGGTGCGCTCGCGGGGTCGTTGGCCGGATCGGCGCAGTCGTACGCCTGGAACTCGGCCGACAGGTGCGGAGTGACCCACGCGGTGTCGCTGCCGTTGGTCGGCGCGACGGAAGGGGTCGCCTGCAGTGTGGGATCCGGCGTCGGGTACGGCGTCTCGTTGCCGTCCTCGCCCACGAACGTGTTCGTCGGCGCGCCGGCGACCAGCACGGCGCGCAGCTGCAGCTGAGCCGAGGCCTCGATGCGGTTGCGGGTCTCTTCGTCTGCCTGTCCGGGGATCTGGACGACGATCTGGTTGCCGCCCTGCGTCGTGACGTCGGCCTCGCCGACACCCGACGCGTCGACGCGCTGGCGGATGATCGTGACCGCCTGCTGCATCTGCTCGGTCGACGGGTCGGCGCCGTCCTCGGTCTGCGCTTCGAGCACGATCTGCGTGCCGCCCTGCAGGTCGAGCGCGAGCTCGGGGACCCAGGAACTGCCCTTGAACACATAGACGCCGAGGGCGTTGATGCCGAACAGTACGGCGGTGATGGCGAGAAGGCCGATCAGCGCGCGCCACGCATGCCGGACGGGAGTGGATGTCGCCACGTCTTCGCTTTCTGGAGTGCCCTGACGGGCGGTCGGTCAGACGGTCAGTCGCGTGACTTGGTTCCGGACTCGGCGTCGGGGTCGTTCTCGTCGTTGCTGGTGACGCGGTGGTCGTCGCTGATGGAGGTGATGTCGCCGTTGGCGACGCCCTCGGCGTACTCGGCGTGGCTCTCCTCCGCGGCGAGGTACTCGTCCTCACTGACGGCGCCCTCGGTGGGGTTCACGACCCGCAGGATGGCCTGGCTGTGGACCTTGATCTCGACACCGGGCGCGAGCTCGACGATCGCGGGCTGGTCGAGGTTGTCGGGGTCGAACGCGATGATGGTGCCGTAGAGCCCACCCTGCAGCAGGACCTCGGCGCCGGGGACCGTCTCGCGCGCCTTCTGCTCCTGCTCGAGCTTCTGCTTCTGCATCCGACGGCGCGAGCTCCAGAACATGAAGACGAGGAGCACGACCAGCAGGATGATGAGGCCGTAATTGCTCAGGAAGGTAGCGATGTCCATGGAGGCGAGAGCACCTTTCGGTTCAGGCACGCCAGGCGGCGCTGCTTTTCAAAGGGGGGTGGGCGAAAGCCTCCAGTGATTATAGGTCATCGAATCCCAGCACCGACTCCGGCGAGGCCACGCCGAGGTGCGCGTACGCCTCCGGCATCGCGATCCTTCCTCGCGGCGTGCGCCCGATGAACCCGATCCTCACGAGGTAGGGCTCGACGACGGACTCGATGGTCTCGGACTCCTCGCCGACGGCCACCGAGAGCGTGCCGAGGCCCACCGGTCCCCCGCGGAACCGTCGCACGAGGGCGTCGAGCACGGCCCGGTCGAGCCGGTCGAGCCCGATCGCATCGACGTCATACAGGTCGAGAGCCGCATCGACGATGGCCGCATCCGCTGCCCGGCCGTTGCCGTGCACGATGCTGTAGTCGCGCACGCGCCGCAGCAGGCGGTTCGCGATGCGCGGTGTGCCTCTCGAGCGACGCGCGATCTCGGCGCGGGGGCCCGGCGGAACGGCGACGCCCAGCATCGCGGCCGATCGCTCGATGACGCGCTCGAGCTCTTCGGGCTCGTAGTACTCCAGGTGCGCAGTGAAGCCGAACCGGTCGCGAAGCGGATTCGGCAGCATTCCGGATCGCGTCGTCGCGCCGACCAGCGTGAACGGGGCCAGATCGAGCGGGATGCTCGTGGCGCCGGCGCCCTTGCCCACCATGATGTCGATGCGGAAGTCCTCCATCGCGAGGTACAGCATCTCTTCCGCGGAGCGTGCCATGCGATGGACCTCGTCGATGAAGAGCACCTCCCCGGGTGTCAGACTCGACAGCAGCGCCGCCAGGTCGCCGGCGTGCTGGATCGCGGGACCGCTCGACAATCGCAGCGGCCGGTTGCTCTCGTGGGCGACGATCATCGCCAGCGTCGTCTTGCCGAGGCCCGGCGGGCCCGACAGCAGGATGTGATCCGCCGGACGCTGCTGGATGCGCGCGGCGTCCAGCAGCAGCTGCAGCTGCCCTCGCACCTTCTGCTGACCGACGAACTCCGCCAGCGACCCGGGGCGAAGGGCGCCCTCGATGGCCAGCTCGGTCTCGTCGACCGGGTCGCCGACTTCGCGCACGTCAGCCATTCACGGTCTCCTTCCGGGCCGGGCCCAATGCTGCGAGCGTCAGCCGGAGCAGGACGGGCACCGAGGCCCGGTCCGTCTCGGACGCGTCCAGCGCCGTCGTCTCGACCGCGTCGGCGGCCACGCGCTCCGACCAGCCCAGGCCGACCAGGGCCTGCACCACCTGAGCGGTCACGCCCGCCGGAGTCCCGGCATCCGTTCCTCCCAGTGCCGTGCGCGACGCCGTGATCTTGCCGGTCAGCTGCACGACGATGAGCTTCGCCGTCTTGGGGCCGATGCCCGACACGCGCCGGAAAGGCGCGTCGTCGTCGGCGCCGACCGCATCGGCGATCTGCGGCACGCTCAGCGTCGCGAGAACGCCGAGCGCCGACTTCGGGCCCACCCCCGTCACGCCGAGCAGCTGGGTGAACACCGTCAGCTCCTCGCGAGATTCGAAGCCGAACAGCGACAGCGCGTCCTCGCGGACGATCAGCGTCGTGTGAAGCAGGACGGACGCGCCGACGTGCGTGGCCCGCGCGACCTGCGGTGTGACGGCGACGTGAAGGCCGACCCCGCCGACCTCGACGACGACCGAATCCGCTTCGACGTGGACGGCAGTGCCGCGGACTGACGAGATCATGCGTCGAGCCTACGTGCCGGTTCGGACGTTTGTTCGAGCGACACGCTCAGCGCTCGGCGCGATGATTCACCGGCGGCTGAGGCGCTCGGCATCCGCCCAGGCCTGCTGTGCCGGAGTGAGGGGGCCGGATGCCGCGGCCGCCGTCGTGCCCCCGCGCCACGCGTGGCACAGCGCCAGTGCCAACGCGTCGGCCGCGTCGGCGGGCTGGGGCAGCGCGTCCAGGCGCAGCACCCGGGCCACCATCGTCTGCACCTGCCTCTTGTCTGCCGATCCGTATCCGGTGATCGCCGCCTTGACCTCGGACGGCGTGTGAGTAGCGGCCGGAAGCCCGCGCTCGCCCGCCACCAGCAGGGCGATCCCGCTCGCCTGCGCGGTGCCCATCACCGTCTGCCGGTTGTGCTGCGCGAAGACGCGCTCGACCGCCACGACGTCTGGCCGGTGCGCCTCGATGACGGCGCGCAGCCCGGCCGCGATGAGCGCGAGGCGCACCTCGATCGGCTCACCGGGATCCGAGCGGACCACGCCGACGTGCACGAGCTGCGCCGAGCGGTCGGGCGCGACATCCACCACGCCGACACCGCAGCGCGTGAGCCCGGGGTCGATGCCCAGGACCCGCAGCGGCGAGCGGGAGGAACGCGAGGTCACTCCCCCACGCTAGGCGAGGACGACGGATGCCGCGGCCAGGCGCGCCCTTCGCTCAGTCCTCGTCGTTCTCGAGCTCGGCCTGCACCTCATCGCTCAGATCGAAGTTGCTGTAGACGTTCTGCACGTCGTCACTGTCTTCGAGCGCGTCGATCAGGCGGAACACCTTGCGGGCGGTGTCGGCGTCGACCTCGACCTTGAGATTCGGCACGAACTCCACGTCGGCGGATTCATAGTCGATGCCTGCGTCCTGGAGCGCCGAGCGCACCTTCACCAGGTCGGAGGCCTCGGTGACCACCTCGAAGCCCTGCGCGTGCGGCTCGACCTCTTCGGCGCCCGCATCGAGCACCGCCATCATGACGTCGTCCTCGGTCGTCCCCTCGCCCGAGACCACGATGACGCCCTTGCGAGTGAAGTTGTAGGCGACGCTGCCGGGGTCGGCGAGGCTGCCGCCGTTCCGGGTCAGTGCCGTGCGCACCTCTGCGGCGGCGCGATTCTTGTTGTCGGTGAGGCACTCGATCATCAGGGCGACGCCGTTGGGTCCGTAGCCCTCGTACATGATCGAGGTGTACTCGACGGCCTCGCCGCCGATGCCCGCGCCGCGCTTGATGGCGCGGTCGATGTTGTCGTTGGGGACCGAGGTCTTCTTCGCCTTCTGCACGGCGTCGTACAGGGTCGGGTTGCCCGCGAGGTCTGCGCCGCCGATCTTCGCGGCGACCTCGATGTTCTTGATGAGCTTGGCGAACGACTTGGCACGGCGTGCGTCGATGACGGCCTTCTTGTGCTTGGTCGTCGCCCACTTGGAATGCCCGGACATGGTCCTCCTGTGATCATGGTCGGCGATGCGTGCGCGGCTCGGCGCGAATCCTGCGCAGTCTCCGCCGGCAGACCATTCTAAGCCCGTGCCTACAGTGCGAATTCGAAGCCGAAGCGGGATGACAGGAGTGCGACGAGGTCGCGCGGCACCTTCGTGAGGGCGGCAGGCGCCGGCGCCAGGGTGTCGGCTGAGCCGATGAACGGGAAGTACACCGGCCCGTCGGTCAGCGACTGGACCCGTTGTCAGAACGTAGTCCGCATATCGGCGGGGGTCGCCGCCCTCACGCGGCGCGGCCGCGGACCATGTCGAGGAACATCTCATGGAAGCGGTGCTCGCCGGTGACCTCGGGGTGGAACGCCGTCCCCAGAAGGGAACCCTGGCGCACCGCCACGATGCGGTCGTCAGGGAGCCGGGACAGGATCTCGACACCGCTTCCCACCGCCTCCACGATCGGCGCGCGGATGAACACCGCATGCACGGGCTGGTCGCCCAGCTCCGGCACCTCGAGGTCGACTTCGAACGAGTCCACCTGGCTGCCGAAGGCGTTGCGGCGCACGGTCGCGTCCAGGCCGCCGAACGTCTGCTGGCCTGCGATGCCGTCCGTGATCCAGTCGGCCAGGAGGATGAGCCCCGCGCACGTGCCGTAGACCGGCATGCCCGTGGCGATCGCTTCCTGGATCGGCTCGCGCATGCCGAACGCACGAGAGAGCTTGTCGATCACGCTCGATTCGCCGCCGGGGATCACGAGGCCGTCGACGGCGGCGAGTTCGGCCGGCCGTCGCACGAGTGAGACGGCCGCCCCCTGGCCGGCGAGGACGCGCACGTGCTCGCGCACGTCGCCCTGCAGGGCGAGCACGCCGACGCGGGGGCGCCTCGTGCTCACCAGCCGCGCTCGGCGAGGCGGTGCGGGGCGGGAAGGTCGGCGACGTTGATCCCCACCATGGCCTCGCCGAGGCCGCGCGACACGTCGGCGACGACCTTCGCGTCGTCGTAGAAGGTGGTGGCCTTCACGATCGCGGCGGCGCGCTGGGCGGGGTTGCCCGACTTGAAGATCCCGGAGCCGACGAAGACGCCGTCGGCACCCAGCTGCATCATCATCGCCGCGTCGGCCGGCGTCGCGACGCCACCGGCGACGAACAGCACGACAGGGAGCTTGCCGGTCTCGGCGATCTCTGCGACGAGCTCGTACGGCGCCTGCAGCTCCTTGGCCGCGACGTAGAGCTCGTCCTTCGTCATCGAGCGCAGCACGTTGATCTCGCTCGAGATCTTGCGGATGTGCTTGGTGGCCTCCGAGACGTCGCCGGTGCCGGCCTCGCCCTTGGAGCGGATCATGGCCGCGCCCTCGTTGATGCGGCGCAGCGCCTCGCCGAGATTGGTCGCTCCGCAGACGAACGGGACGGTGAACTTCCACTTGTCGATGTGATTGACGTAGTCCGCGGGCGAGAGCACCTCGGACTCGTCGATGTAGTCGACACCGAGCTCCTGGAGCACCTGCGCCTCGACGAAGTGCCCGATGCGCGCCTTCGCCATGACCGGGATCGAGACCGCGTCGATGATGCCGTCGATCATGTCGGGGTCGCTCATGCGCGAGACGCCGCCCTGTGCACGGATGTCGGCGGGCACGCGCTCGAGGGCCATGACGGCGACGGCGCCCGCGTCCTCGGCGATCTTGGCCTGCTCGACCGTGACGACGTCCATGATCACGCCGCCCTTCAGCATCTCGGCGAGGCCGCGCTTGACGCGGCTGGTTCCGGTGTCGGCACTGGTCACAGCGGGTTCCCTTCGGGTGGATGCGCCATCCCGGCGCACGCGGACGGACAGTCATCGTGATTGACCTAGGCCAAAAGATAGCATGTACCGGGCCTACACTCGGGAAGGCGATGAACGGTGACATGGACCACAGAATCAGCGGCCGCACGGCGTCGGAGATCGCCGACAGCCTGCGCGGGCTCGTCGAGCGCGGGATGATGCGGCCCGGCGATCCGCTTCCCCCGGTGCGCGCTCTGGCCGAGAGCCTCGGCGTCAACCGCAACACGACCGTCGCCGCCTATCGCCAGCTCACGCAGGCGGGCGTGGTGGTCACGCGGGGCCGCGGAGGGACGCACGTCGCCGACCGCTCCCCCGTCGCCCAGGAGGGGTTCGCCGCCGATTCCGTCCTGCGCGACGTCGGCACCGGCAATCCCGACCCGGATCGCATCCCCGATCCGTCGAAGGCGCTGCGCAGCATGGCAGGCAGGCCCGTGTTGTACGGCGAACCGGTCATCGATCCCGGTCTGGAGAGCTGGGCCGGCGCATGGATGCAGCGCGATCTGGCCTCGGCTGGTCCGTTCCGGCTCACCATCACCAGCGGAGCCGCGGACGCGGTCGAACGGCTGCTCGCGCAATCCCTCACGCGGGACGATGCGGTCGCGCTCGAGGACCCCTGCTTCCTCGCGAGCATCCACACCGTGCGGCTCGGCGGCTACCGACCGGTTCCCGTCCCGGTGGACGCCGAAGGGATGACGGTGGACGGACTGCGCAGCGCCCTCGAGCAGGGGGTCCGCGCCGTGGTGTGCACTCCTCGCGCGCAGAATCCCACCGGTGCGAGCCTGACCGAGCGGCGTGCCGCGCTGCTGCGGGAGGTGCTCGCGGACCACCCCTACGTCCTCGTGATCGAGGACGACCACTTCTCGCTGCTATCGCAGCGCCCCTTCCACTCGCTCATCGGACCGCAGCACCGGCGCTGGGCGCTCATCCGCTCGGTCTCGAAGTTCCTCGGGCCCGACATGTGCCTGGCCGTGACGGCATCCGATCCCGATACCGCGGAGCGGCTCGCGACGCGTCTCACCCCGGGGACGACGTGGGTCAGCCACCTGCTGCAGCGACTGACACACGCGCTCGTGACCGATGCCGCCGTGATGCGCGACATCGACCGCGCCGGCGCGCATTACGCGGCGCGCAATGCGGCGTTCGCCGAGCGTCTCACCGCCCACGGCGTCCCCGCCGAGCCGGGCGACGGACTCAACCTGTGGGTCGCGTTGCCGGTGCCTGCGCGCGCTGTCGCCGAGCGGCTGATGCGCCGAGGCTGGCTCGCGCGCAGCGGCGACGAATTCGTGCTCGCGGACGCCGAGCCCTCAGAGCGGCTCCGGCTCACCGTGCACGACCTCGACGACGCCGACGCCGAACAGCTGGCCGCCGACATCGCGGCCGCCGTGCACGCGGTGGCCGGACGGCGTCTGGCCGCCGAGGTGGGATGATCGACCGGTGAAGATCCTGTCGATCCAGTCCGCCGTCGCCTTCGGCCACGTCGGCAACTCCGCGGCCGTATTCCCCCTGCAGCGCATCGGCGTGGAAGTGCTCCCGGTGTACACGGTGAACTTCTCCAACCACACCGGCTACGGCGCATGGCGCGGCCCTCTGATCAGTCCCGACGACGTGCGCGACGTGATCCTCGGAATCGAGGAACGCGGCGTCTTCGGGCAGATCGACGTCGTGCTGTCGGGGTATCAGGGCGGCGAGGGGATCGCCGATGTGATCCTCGACGCCGTCGCGCGTGTGAAGGCCGCGAACTCCGGTGCCGTATACGCGTGCGATCCGGTGATGGGCAACGCCAAGTCCGGCTGCTTCGTCGCCCCGGCGATCCCGGTGCTGCTGCGCGATCGCGTCGTGCCGGCCGCCGACATCATCACGCCGAACCAGTTCGAGCTCGGCTTCCTCACCGAGACCGACCCCGCCGACCTGGAATCGACGCTCGCCTCGGTCGACCTCGCCCGCGCAATGGGGCCGAGCACGGTCCTGGTGACGAGCGTCGAGCGTCCGGACCGTCCCGAGGGCACGATCGAGATGCTCGCCGTCACCGACGACGGTGCGTGGCTCGTGCAGACGCCCCACATCCCCATGAAGGCCAACGGCTCGGGCGATGTCACCGCCGCGCTGTTCACAGCCCACTTCGGTCGGTCCGGGGACGCCGCCGACGCGCTCGCGCGCACGACGTCGAGCGTGTTCGACCTGCTCGAGCGCACGCATGCCTCGGGCGAGCGCGAGCTGCAGCTCGTGGAGTCGCAGGAGGCCTACGCCCACCCGCGCCTGCAGTTCGAGGTGCAGCAGGTGCGCTGAGGCGTGTCTCGGTCAGCCGCGCCAGGCGTCGGCGACGGCGCGGCGCACCTCGCCGAGCAGCTGCGGGAGCGCTTTGGTCTTGGCGATGATCGGGAAGAAGTTCGCGTCCGAGGCCCAGCGCGGCACGATGTGCTGGTGGAGGTGCTCGTCGACGCCCGCGCCGGCGACGTGACCCTGATTCATGCCGATGTTGAAGCCGTCGCAGCGCGACACGCTGCGCAACACCCGCATGCCCTGCTGCGTCAGCAGGCCGATCTCGGCGACCTCCTCGTCCGTCGCCTGGTCGTACGTCGCGATGTGACGGTAAGGGCACACCAGCAGGTGGCCGGAGTTGTACGGGAAGAGGTTCAGCAGCGCATAGGCCGTCCGCCCGCGGAACACGATGAGACCGTCCTCGTCGGACTTGCGCGGCGCCTCGCAGAACGGGCACTCGTGCCGCAGCACCTCGGGACCGGCCTGGATGTAGGCCATGCGATGCGGGGTCCACAGACGCTGGAACTCGTCCGGCACGCCCGGCAGAGTCGCCGCGTCGACGAGTGCCGCGTCTGAGGGATCGTCCTCACCCGCGACCGGGTCGTCGCTCACGCCAGGTCCTCGGCCGTGTTCACGAGGGCATGGCTCGCGATCGCCTCGCGGATGCGGCGCACTGCGTCGTCGATGGGCACGCCGTTCTCCTGAGACCCGTCGCGGAAGCGGAACGAGACCGTGCCGGCGGACCGGTCCTGCTCACCCGCGATGAGCTGCAGCGGCACCTTCTGCGTCGTGTGGGTGCGGATCTTCTTCTGCATGCGGTCGTCCGAGTGATCGAGCTCGGCCCGCACGCCCCCGGCCCGAAGCGTCGATATCACCTCGCCGAGGTAGTCGGCGAACTCCTCGGCGACCGGGATGCCGACCACCTGCACCGGCGACAGCCAGACCGGGAACGCCCCGGCGTAGTGCTCGAGCAGGATCGCGAAGAACCGCTCGATCGAGCCGAACAAGGCGCGGTGGATCATGATCGGCCGCTTCTTCTGGCCGTCGCGATCGGTGTACTCCAGCTCGAAGCGCTCGGGCAGGTTCGGATCGACCTGCACGGTCGAGAGCTGCCACACGCGACCGATGGCATCCCGGGTCTTGAGGTCGATCTTGGGTCCGTAGAACGCCGCCTCGCCGGGGACCTCGGTGAGCTTGAGCCCGCTGGCCATCGCGACGTTGCGCAGCGCGTTCGTCGAGTAGTCCCAGAACTCGTCCGAGCCGATCCACTTGTCCTTCTCGTCGTCGCGCATCGACAGCTCGAGCTCGAACTCGTCGAGACCGAAGTCGCGGAGCATCGAGATCACGAACTCCAGGACACGCGTGGTCTCCGACTCGAGCTGCTCAGGGGTGACGAAGAGGTGCGAGTCGTCCTGTGTGAAGCCGCGCACGCGGGTGAGCCCGTGCAGGGCGCCCGAGAGCTCGTTGCGGTAGACGGTGCCGTTCTCGGCGAGCCGCATCGGCAAGTCACGGTAGCTGCGTGCACGCTCCTTGTAGATCAGGATGTGCATCGGGCAGTTCATCGGCTTGAGGTAGTAGTCCTGGCCGTGCTTGACGATCTCGCCGTGCTCGTCGCGCTCCTCGTCCATCACGATCGGCGGAAACATGCCCTCCTTGTACGTGACGAGGTGGTTCGAGGTGAGGAACAGGTCCTCCTTCGAGATGTGCGGCGTGTACACGTAGGTGTAGCCACCCTCGACGTGGCGTCGACGCGCGTGCTGTTCCATCTCGCCCCGGACGACGCCTCCGCGCGGGTGCCACACCGACAGGCCCGACCCGATCTCGTCCGGGAACGAGAACAGGTCGAGCTCCTTGCCGAGCTTGCGGTGATCCCGCTTGGCGGCTTCTTCAAGACGTGACTGGTAGGCGCGCAGCTCGTCCTTGGTCGGCCACGCGGTGCCGTAGATGCGCTGCAGCTGCGGGTTCTTCTCGCTCCCCCGCCAGTACGCGCCGGCGATCCGCTGCAGCGCCCAGCCGTTTCCGATCGTCCGCGTATTGGGCAGGTGGGGACCGCGGCACAGGTCCTTCCAGACGGTCTGCCCGTCGCGGTCGACGTTGTCGTAGATCGTGAGCTCGCCTGCTCCCACCTCGACGGCGGCGCCTTCGGTCTTGTCCGCGCCGCCCTTCAGCCCGATCAGCTCGAGCTTGAACGGCTCTGCGGCCAGTTCGGCGCGAGCCTCCTCGTCGGTGACGACGCGGCGCACGAAGCGCTGGCCCTCCCGGACGATGCGCTGCATCTCCTTCTCGATCGCCTTGACATCCTCCGGGGTGAACGGATGCTCCACGCCGAAGTCGTAATAGAAGCCGTCGGTGATCGGCGGGCCGATGCCGAGGTTGGCCTGCGGGTTGATGCGCTGCACCGCCTGCGCGAGCACGTGCGCCGTCGAGTGGCGCAGGATGTCGAGACCGTCCGGGCTGTCGATGGTGACGGGCTCGACGGCATCCGTCTCCTGCACCGTCGTGGCGAGATCCTTCAGGTCGCCGTTGACACGGAGGGCGACCACGGAGCGGTCGGGGAACAGGGCGAACCCGTCAGCGGGGTAGGACACGGCGTCAGACACGCCCTCAAGGCTATCGCCCCGGCACCTCTCCCCCGGCTCCGGCGGCGGACGGCGTAGCCTCGGAAGGGATGAAGCGCACGAGTCTGGAGTCGTCCGCCATCGCGGCGGCGGGCTACGACCCTGCCACCGCGGTCCTCGAGCTGGAGTTCACGTCCGGCGAGGTGTACCGCTACTTCGCGGTGCCCGGATCGGTGCACCGCGGGCTGCTCGACGCGCAGAGCGCCGGGCGGTACTTCCGTGATCGGATCCGGGACACCTACCCCAGCGAGCATGTGCGTTGAGTCCTGAAACCGAAAACCCCCGGTGAACCGGGGGTTTCATGTGGTGCGCGATACTGGGATCGAACCAGTGACCTCTTCCGTGTCAGGGAAGCGCGCTACCGCTGCGCCAATCGCGCCCGTTCGGGCTATTCAGTTGTGCAGGCGAGGTGGCGACGGGATTCGAACCCGTGTAAACGGCTTTGCAGGCCGGTGCCTAGCCGCTCGGCCACGCCACCGCGTGTGGATTGACCCACGTGCCGCGATCTCGGGAGAGATCCCTGCACTCGAGCGGATGACGAGACTCGAACTCGCGACCCTCACCTTGGCAAGGTGATGCGCTACCAACTGCGCTACATCCGCATTTCGTTCCGGGATTCTCACCCCGGCACTTGGAAAACTTTAGCCCACGAATCGCGCACTGCCAAACCGAGCGCACGTCGCGCGTGTCTCGCGGAGTGGTTCAAGTGGACCGTGAGCATCCGGTAGGATCGTTACTCGTCCCCCACGGGAGACGGGCGATTGGCGCAGTTGGTAGCGCGCTTCCTTCACACGGAAGAGGTCATCAGTTCGAGTCTGGTATCGCCCACCACACGATTCCTTCAGCGTCGCCGGCGGTAGACGGTCACGAGCACGCCGTCATGGCCGTAGGCGGTGGCCTCGACCAGGTTCCAGGCGGTCTTGTCCGGCGTCTGCGTCCACAGCCTGCGGCCGTGCCCGAGGACGACCGGGAACGTCATGAGATGGATCTCGTCGACGAGGTCGTACTCCAGCAGTCCCTGGACGAGCCGGATGCTTCCGGGCACCGAGATCTCACCATCCACCTCCGACTTCAGACGGGCCACCGTCTCACCGAGATCGCCGCGGAGCACCGTCGTGTTGGCCCATTCGGGAGATACGAGAGTCTGCGAGACGACGAACTTCGGCATGCCGTTGTACTTGTCGGCCAGCTCGCCCTCGTACTCCGGCCATGCGCCCGCGAAGCCCTCGTACGTGCGTCTGCCGAGGAGCAGCGCCGAGGCCTGCAGCGCCTCGACCTCTTTGTATCGCTCGCCGTCGGCGCCGCGATCGAACTCGAAACTCCAGTTCGGATAGCGGAAGTCCTCCCCTCCCGGCGCCTCCACCACGCCGTCGAGCGAGATGAACTGCGTCACCACGATGTCGCCCATGTCAGTTCTCCTTCGCGAAGTCGCGCACGGCGGCGGCGAGCGCGTCACCGCTCGTGCTGTGGTTCTCGCCCGGCACCGCCCGCAGCGTCGCCGTGGGCAGATGATCGGCGACCGCGCGGGCGCCGGCCGCCAGCTGCGGCCACGTGGCGTCGCCGTGCAGGACGAGCACCGGCACTTCGATGGCGTCCCACAGGTCGGGACGGAGAGGTCGGCCGGACATCGTCTCGCCGATCTGACGACCGTCATACGCGATGGTGGGCGCGATCGCCTCGAGCTGTGCCCACATCGATGCATCCTCGCGCACGCCCGCAGCCATCTCGGGTGGCAGGCCCACCGCGTCGGTGAGGAACAGCAGCACGGCGTCTCCGGGTCGTCCCTCGGCGACGGCGGCGTCGAGCTGTTCGACGTAGTCGGCGCGCAAGGGCGGGCGCGTGTCGCCTACGACAACCGGCGGCTCGAACACCGCCAGACGCGCGATCGGAACGCCGGCCTGGGCGGCGTTGAGTGCGAGCAGCCCGCCGGAGGACCACCCGAAGACCGTCGCGGGGCGGCCCCCACCGGCCTGTGCGATGACAGCCGCCAGGTCCTCGAACTCGCGCTCGGGGGCATACGGGACAGTGTCTGCGCTCGCGCCCCGGCCCCGACGGTCGTAGTTGATCACGCGGAACTCGTCCGCGAGGAGCTCCGCCGTGGCGGCGTTCTCCGGCGTCGTCGCGCGATGGGCGGTCGCCCCGTCGATGATGACGATCGGATCGCCGTCACCCCATGCGGAGTACGCGATGCGGGTGCCGTCTGCGGAGTGGACAGTGCCGTCGAGCATGTCGGTTCCTTCCGTGAGGATCGTGCGCGACGGTTCCGCCGCGTCGAAGCCACGCTACGAAGGGTCCCCCGACTCGGTCTTGTACAGAAGCGACAGCGCATCGTCGGGGGCAGGGTTCTGCAACTGCGTCGCGGTGCGCCCGATGAACCGCTGGAGGGAGCGGGCCAGATGGGGCTGGTCGTAGAAGCCGAGGGTGTGCACGACCCGTGCAGTGGGGACGCCCTCCCCCAGCAGCAGGGCGGCCCGCCGCGCGCGCTCGATCTGCCGGATCGCGCCGGCCGTCAAGCCGGTCGCGCTGGCGACCCGGCGCTGCACCGACCGGGCGCCCACGCGTGCGATCTCACCCCACACCACATCATCCACGAGCGGATCGCGGGTGAGCACTCCCGCGCGCACCAGCTTGTGGACGAACTGCTCGGCGTTGTCGTAATCCGGGATCTCCCACTCCTCGCCCCGCAGTACGAACCGGCCGCGTTCGACGTGGACGCTCTCTGCTTCCGAATCGATGAGGCGACGACTGGGCAGGTGCGGCATGCTCGCGCCGTGCGCGAAGGTGATTCCGAAGGATTCGGACTCGCTGTCCATCGCGACGGCTGTGGGCCGGGTCTCGGGCCCGCGCACTGCCGCGTGGACCACGCCGTCGTCCTCCCAGAAGACGAGCTCCCACGTCGAGGTCGCGACGGAGTTCATGAATCCGGCGCCGGTGGTGCGCCCTCGCCACACCCGCGTGACGTAGGGCGAATCCGTGTCTCGGTGCTCGCTCTCGATCGGCATCATGCCCTCGTCGGTCAGTCGGCGACGTCCCACCCGTGGCGGCGGTGCAGCGCGCCGGCCACGCGCACGAATCGCTCGAACTCGAGTGCGGCGGCCTCCCGCCGCATGCCGTCGCGATGCACGCTGAAGATCTGCTCCACGTCCACCCACGAAGGCCGGCCGCGGGAGTCCCAGTCGCCGGTGCCGATCGGGAGGTACTCGCGATCGCCGTCGTGGGCCTTGCTGGTCAGACGCACCGCGTAGACACGGTCCTCGTCCTGTCGTGCGATCACCAGGACGGGCCGGTCCTTGCCTCTTCCGTCCGCTTCGTCGTACGGGACCCACGTCCACACGATCTCACCCGCATCGGGTTCGCCGTCGCGGTCAGGGGCGTACCCGATCCGCAGCGTCGCCGGGGCCGGCGGTGCGACCTCGACGGTCGCCGTTCCTCCCGCGCGGGCCTCGGCCGCGGCATCCGCTGGTGCGGCGCGCTCGAGCTGATCGTCGAGGACGGGCGGGCCGCCGGCGCCGACGTTGACGACTCCCGGCGCGGCCGCGGAGAAGAACCGTCTGATAC